>VGZX01000014.1 GCA_016872415.1 SAR202 cluster bacterium
GGTCGCCGAGGCGGCCGCGCCCGTGACGCTGCCGGCGCAGGCGCAGGCCTCGCCAATCGCGAAGCCGGCGGCGGCCGAGACCAAGCACGCGCCCACGGCGACGCAGCCGAGCGCCTCGGGGACGGCCAGCGCCGCGGGAAACGCCAGGCAGGGCGGCCTGTTCGGCGCATTCAAGGGCATGTTCGGCGGCGGCAAGAAGTAGGCGGACCGCCAAGGCCGGTCAAGGGAAGGGGCTCCGCCACGCGGCGGGGCCCCTTGCCGCGTCAACGGAATTTGAACAAGCGGATCGCGACGACGGACGACACGGCCATCCACGCGCCAAGCAGCGCGAGGGCCGTGGGCGCGTTCCAGGGCGCGCCGCCGTCGATGGCGACCTCGCGCATGGCCTCCAGCAACGGCGTGAGCGGCAGCACGCGCACGACTTGCGGCAGCACCCAGGGCAGCAGCGTGGTGGGGAAGAAGGTGCCGGAGAAGAACATCATAGGCATGGCGACGACGTTGCCCATGCCGCTGGCGGCGGCCGCGTTCTTGGCGAAGGCCGCGATGGCGAAGCCGATGTTGAGAAAGATGATGTTGCCCAGGGCGACGAGAACGAATATCCACACGACGTTGCCGTGGATGGTCGCTCCGAACACGAAGACGCCCACCGCCAGGATGATGGCCGTTTGCACGAGCGCCAGCACCAAGTGCGCCGCCACGATGGCGACGAAGTAGTCACGGACGCCGAGCGGCGTCGCCAGCAGCCGCTTCAGCACCTTTTGCTCGCGGTAGGCCGAGATGCGGACGGCGATGGCGACGATGGAGTTGAACATGACGCCCATGCCGACCAGGCCGATGAGCAGCACGTCGAAATACTCGATGTTCTCGGAGCGCACGGTGGCCGGGTCCAGACGGACGACGCGCGAGGCGCCGCTCACGAGGAAGTTGACGTCGTCGACCACTCTGGACATCACGCCGAAGATGATCTGGTTCGAGGTCGTGTTGGCCTCGTCGTAGAGGAGCGACCGGCCGATGGAGTCGCCGTCGCGCTGGAGCCCGCGGAACGCTTCGGGGACGATGAGCGCGAATTCGATGTCGCCTTCCGCCAGGCGCTCGCGGGCCAGGGCTTCGTCGGTGATCGAGACGTCGATGTCGAGGAATTCGATCCCGGCCAGCTGCTCGGCGATTTGCCGCGAGGCCAGCTATCCCGCGCGGTCGATGACCGCCCCCGAGACGGAGCCGGGGCCGCTGCCGAAGTCGAACAGCCCGAACACCAGCACGAAAATAAGCGGAAACACCAGCGCCCAGAAGAGGGACTGGCGGTCGCGGACGATCATTTTGAGGTTGGCGACGAAGAGTTTGGACACGGCTCACCAGTGGGCGGAGGCGTTGGATACCCGCTATTCGCGCAGCGCATGCCCCGTAAGGCTCAAGAAGACCTCCTCTAGCGTGGCGGGCCGCACCTCCAGGTGACGGATGGCGACGCCCTGCGCCTTCGCCGCCTCCTCGACGCCGCGCACCGCGAGCAGCGGGTCGGCGGTGCGGAGCTCTTGGGCGTTGCCGCTGTCGGCCGCGAGCTGGGCGCCCGGCAGCGCCGCCAACTGGAGTGGGCGCGAGCCGATGACGCGCAGACGATAGGGGGCCGGCATCGCCCGGATGAGCGCGGCGGGGGGTGTCGAGCGCCACGATCCTGTCCATGTCCATGATGGCGACGCGGTGACAGAGCGGCTCGGCTTCTTCCATGTAATGGGTGGTCAACACGATGGTGCGCCCCTGGGCATGGATCTCGTTGATAAGGTCCCACAGGTTGCGGCGCGCCTGCGGGTCGAGGCCGGTCGTGGGCTCGTCCAAGAACACGAGATCGGGCGAGTTGACGAGGGCGGCGGCGATGGTGAACCGCTGCTTCTGGCCGCCGGAGAGCTTGCCGACGGTGGACCTCGCCTTGTCGGTCAGGCCGACTTCCGCCAGCAGGCGCGCGACGGGCGCCGTTTTGCCGTAGAAGCTGGCGAGCAGGTCGGGTATCTCGGCGAGCATCAACTGCTCGAAGTATGACGACGCCTGGAGCTGCACCCCGATGCGGCGCTTGACGGCGTTCGACGCGGCGCGGACATCGTGGCCGAGCACGAAGGCCTGGCCCGAGGTCGGCTCTTGCAGGCCCTCGATGATTTCGAGCAGCGTCGTCTTGCCCGCGCCGTTGGGCCCCAGGGTGCCCAGTATCTCGCCTTGGTCCACGCGCAGCGACACCCGGTCGACGGCCGTGAGCGGGCCGAAGCGCTTCACCAAGTCGTGGGTTTCGATGACGGGCGCGCTCGCCATGCCTACCCCTGCTGTTGCGCTTCGACGTTGGCGAGCTTCTCGATGGCCGTGACCACCGCCTGCGTTCCAGCGTTGCCCAGGCCGTCGGCCTCGAGCGTGGTGAAGAGCTGCCGGGCGACGGACGCCACCGGCAGCGGCACGTGCCGCTCGTTCGCTGCCTCGAGCACCAGCCGCAAGTCCTTCTGCTGGAGCCTCACCATGAAGCCGGGGGCGAAATCGCGCCTGACCATTCGGGGGCCGAGATTGCTGAGCTGCCATGAGCCGGCGGCGCCGGCGGCGACCGCCTCGTCGCCGCCCACCATGATGGCGAGCGTGCCTTGTTGCGCTCCCCAGGAGCCGCCGCTGACCGGCGCGTCGAGCATGGCGATGCCCCTGCCCGCCAGGCGCTCGGCGAGGCCGCGCGTGGCCTGGGACGCGATGGTGCTCATGTCGATGAGCACGGTGCCGGCGGCCATGGAATCGGCAAGGCCGTTCGGGCCCTCCACGACGCTCAGCACGTCGGGGGTGTCGGTCAGCATGGTGATGACAACCTCGCTCGCGCGGGCCAGCTCCGGCGGCGATGCCGCGACCTGGATGCCGGCGTCGCGCAGGGCCTCGGCCCGCGCCGGGGTGCGGTTCCACGCGGTGACGTGGAAGCCCGCCTTGGTGAGGTTGCGCGCCATGGGCGCGCCCATGATGCCCGTTCCAACGAAGCCGATGCGGTGTGGCGTGGTCATGGGTACGCGCTCCTTAGCGGGCCGCCATGCGCGCGGCCTCGGCGTCGTGGATCGTCTTGGCGAAGCGGGTCGCCGCCTCCGCCAGCAGCTGCGAGGCGCCGGTGATGAGGTAGCGCACGCCACGGTCGCGCCAATAGTTGAAGTCGTCGACGTTGCGAGCGATGGTGCCGGTCACCTTGCCGGCCGCCTGCGCCTTTCGCGCGAGGACCTCGATCGTCTCGAGCACCCGCGGGTGCTTCACCTGGCCCGCGACACCGAGCGCCACCGAGAGGTCGGTCGGCCCGAGGAAGATCACGTCGACGCCGGGGGTCGCGATGATGGCGTCGGCGTTCTCGATGCCCTGGAGCGTCTCGATCTGCGCGATGACGAAGGTTTCCTCGTTGGCGTCCTTGATGTATTCGCCCAGCGGCTCGCGCATGCCGAACCGGTTGGCGCGGACGCCCGCAAGGCCGCGCTTGCCGACGGGCGGGTATTTGACCGATGCCACCAGGCGTGCGGCGTCGGCGGCGGTGTTGACCAGGGGCATCTGCACGCCGAGCGAGCCGGCGTCGAGGTGCTTCTGCACGACCTGGGGGTCGATCTCGCCGACGCGAGTGAACGATGGCACACCGTGGACCTCGGCGGCGCGGTACAGGTCCTCCGCCGCCTCGGGGGTGATGGCCGAGTGCTCGCAGTCGGGGACGAGGAAATCGAGCCCGGACAGCGCCAGCACTTCCACGATGCCGGGCGAGTCGATGTTCACGAAGCTGCCGGCCACGGCGCCGCCAGCTTGCAGTTTGGCTTTCACGGTGTTGCGTGCCACGTCGGTCCTCCTTTATTCGGTCGGCGCGTCCGTCGCGCGGGCGCCCGCCAGCCGCGACTCGCGGGCACGGCGCTTGCCGATGCTGACTTGGCGCACCGCGAACGCGATGCCGCCGGTGACCACGATACTGAGGTAGCTGATGACACGGTCGGCGAGAGCGACGGCCAGCGCCAGCGGCACGGCCAGCTGCAGCCGCAGCAGCCCGCTGATGCCCGCCTCCACGATGCCGAGCCCGCCGGGCGTGAGCGGCACCGCCGACAGCAGACCGTTCGCCATGGGCACGAAGAGTATCAGCCCCGGCGCCGCCTGCACATTCAAGGCCGCCATGACGCAGAAGAGGCGCCCCACCTCGGCCAGCCAGCCCAGCACGCCGAGGCCCAGGACGAGGGGCATGTTGCCGAAGCTGCCCATGGTGCCGGCGTGGAACCGCTCGTAGGCCCCGCGAACGCGTCCCGGCAGGCGCGGCGTGACCCACTTGCGGAGGAAGAGCATGGCCGAGAGCCCGGCAACGATGGCGACGAGCAGCCCGATCGCCATGAGGATGAAGACAAGCGGCGGCCGCACCTGCCCGCCGACGTAGAGGATGCCCATGCCGAGGGCCATGAGGGCGACGACGACCACCACGTCGACGAGGCGGTCGGCGAGCACGGTGCCGGCGGCGCGGGGGAAGCTGGTCTTGGTGTCCTCGGCGTAGGCATAGGCACGGTAGGCGTCGCCCATGCGGAACCAGGTGACCGAGTTGGCGAACCACGAGATGTGGATGAGCAGGCCGGCATGGAGCATGCCGGGGGGGCGGGCGGGCTCCCCGTGCGAGCGGGCGACGTTGGCGAGCAGCAGGCTCCAGCGGGCGCCGCGAAAGACGAACGTGGTGTAGTGCACGAGGATGGCGAGCGCGAACCGACCGGGGTCGGCGCCGCGGAGCACGCTCCAAGTGGCGCGCCAGTCGATGTCGAAGCGCATGACGACGAACACGACGAACGCGATGAGGCCCACGAACGAGATGGCCGTTTGCGGCGAGAGGAGTCGTCGCCGGAGGGAGAAGTCGAAGCGGGGTGGGTTCGCCAATCGCCTACCTGCCAATACCTGGTTTGCCGACGAGCGGCTGGGTCGCCGGCAGGCCCGTTCGCCGGGGATAGCGCTCCGGCGACGGCGAGACCTGCTCGACGAGCACGATGGCGGCGTCGGCGCGGAGCCCCGGCATGTCGACCGGCGCGGGCTTCAGCATACGCCCGCCCAGCAATGCGGCAATGGGGGCGGCGGCCGCCGCTTCCGACGCCACGTCGCCGGCGCGCGGCAATGCCACCAAGGCACCGGGGCGGGCGAAGGGCTGGGTGAGCTCCAGCACCACCGGCAGCGGACCCAGCGCCCGGGCCGTCACCACGTCGAACTTGCCGCGCAATGCCGGCTCGCGCGCCGCCTCCTCCGCCCTGCCGTTCAGCACGTCGACGCCCTCCAGCCCCAACGCCTCGACCGCCCAGCGAAGGAACGCGGCCTTCTTGCCCGTCGCCTCGATGAGCGTGACGCGCATGCGCGTCAACGCGATCTTCAACGGCAGGCCCGGGAACCCGGCGCCGGAACCGACATCGAGCAGCCGTTCGGCGTCGGGTCGCAGGCATTGGATAAGCGGGGCGAGGGTGAGCGAATCGACGAAGTGGACGCGTTCGGCGTCGGCGAGCGCGGCGGCGGAGGTGAGGTTGACGCGCCGGTTCCATTCCCGCAGGCCGTCGAGGTGGGCGGTGAACTGTCGTCGCTGCTCCGCTGAAAGCGCGATCCCCAGACGTCGGGCCCCTTCGAGCAGCGCCTCCAACGTCCCAATCCCCCTGGCGATAATGCGGCGTTGGCGTGCGCCCGCGCATGGCGAGTATACCAGGGCTTCCGTGCCGCTCGCGTTGACCGTCCATCGGGCACCGCCTATCATCCGCTCAAGGTCACCGCTGGCGCAGCGATACGAACAGCCGGCGGCCAAGGGGGCGTCGATGGTCACGTCCAAGGGCGGCAAAACGCGAGCGTTCGTCTTGATCGAGACCGCTGTCGGAAAGACGAAGGATGTGGTGAACGCGCTCCATCAGGTGAAGGGCGTCGCCTCGGTCGACGTGGTCACCGGCCCCTACGACATCATCGCCGTGCTGGAGGCGCCCGACTTGAGCAGCGTCGGGGAGATGGTGACGGGCAGCGTGCACACCATCGGCGGCATCGTACGAACGGTCACGTGCTTGGCCGTCAGCAGCACGTAGCGATTCGGCGGTCCAAGGCGGCGTCGCGGGCGCCCGGAGGCATGCGTGACCGACCCGAACTGCATCTTCTGCAAGATTGGACGGGGCGAGATCGCCTCGCCCAAGGTGTATGACGATGGCGTCGTGTTCGCCATCAAGGACATTCACCCGCGCGCGCCGACGCACATCTTATTGATACCGCACGCGCATGTGGGGGCGTTGGCGGACGCGGCGCCGCAAGAGGCCGACGCCGCCGCGCGCTGCGTGCGCGCCGCCGCGCAGGTCGCCCGCGACGTGGGCGTGACGGCCGGCGGCTTTCGCCTGGTGGTGAACCAGGGCCTCGACGCGGGACAAGAGGTCCCGCACTTCCACCTGCATCTGCTCGCGGGGCGCCGGCTGGGCGCGATGGGTTAGCGATGCCCGGTTACGAGCTGCCGTCGTTGCTACGGGCCCGCTTGGAGGCGCTTCCCGACGGCCTCCGCGCCCATGTCGAGCGTGTGCGGCAGTTGGCGCGCGACCTGGCGGCGCGCCACGGCATAGACCCGCGTATGGCCGACCTCACGGCCGCCGCCCACGACGTGGCCCGGCACATCGAGCCGCGCCGGCTGCTGGACGAGGCGGGGCGCCTTGGCATTGGAGTCAACGAGGTGGAACGGGCCGAGCCGGTGCTGCTGCACGGGCCGGTGGGCGCCGCGTGGCTGCGCGACGAGGGCTCCGTGACCGAGCGCGACGCCTTGGAGGGCGTCCGCTGGCACACCACGACGCATCCCGACCTGAACCCCCTGGCGAGGGTGGTGCTGCTTGCCGACAAGCTCGACCCCCGGAAGCTGCGGCAGTACCCCTTTCAAGAGCAAGTGCGCGAGGCGGCGCTGCGCGACCTCGACGAAGGGCTGTCGGTGTTTCTCGACGGCGCCTTGCGCCAGAGCATCGACGCCGGGCGGCTGGTGCATCCGGCGTCGGTCGCGGCCCGCAACGCACTGTTGCTCGCGAAGAGCTGCTGACGGGCGCCACGTCGACTAGGGCGCCTACGGCCGCACCTGGCCGAGCAGGCGGCGCACCTCGCTGATCAGGTCGGTCGATTGGCTCACGGCCGCCTGGCGCGCTCGGCGCTCGGCGAACGCCTCTTCCGAGACGAGGGGCACGTCCGGCCACCGCCACCAGTGCTCCATCACGCCGCCGGCGTCGTGCTGAAACCCTTGCCCATGCCCGATCTCGTGGGCCAGCGCGCCCAGCTGCGCCTGCCACGTGCAGGCGAACGCGGGCAGGCGGTAGTCAACCTCGCAGCGATGGGATTGGCCGGTGAGGGCATAGTAGGCGGCGTCGCCCAAGATCGCGCGGGCGCGGCCGTCCGGCGCGTCGACACCGCCGGCGGCGAAGCCGCCAAGACCGCGCGCGATGATGGCGCGGACGCCGCGGAACCAGGGATCGACGCGCTCGGTTTCGCGCAGGGCGGCCAGCCAGTTCGGCGGCGTGGTGGCCGACGAGATGAACACCGGGCGGGTGTTCTCCACGGGGAACCCCTGCTGGGCGAGCCATTCGCTCAGGACGAGCCAGCGGTCGACCAGCAAAGCCTGCTCGTTGTGCGTTTCCATGGTGCCGATGACGTAGAGGCGGATCGGCGTGGGGCGATAGGGGGGCGGCTCCGGCGCCGTTTGGGGGGGGCATGGAAGCGGCATCGACGCTGGCGCTTTCGATGGACGTGGACTGCGAGCGCGCCAGCAGCGTGGGCGAGCCGGGCGTGGCGGCGGGCTCGATCCCCGCCGGACGCGTCGCGGGTTTCCACGTGACCGTGACGAGAGCGGCGGCGACGCCGAGGAGCAGCAAGGCCCGCACGCGGAACGATCTCCAGGGGCCGCGCCGTCGTGGCGATCGTTGCGGGGCCTTTCCGTGCTCGTGCATGGTTCCCCCGCGAGGCCGGCGGCCCCTGCCGAACGGCTCGGGAATGGCATGAAAACGTAGCCATCGGTCCATCGCGCCGGTGGCGCATCGCGGACAATCGTGGGGACAATCAGGAGGGTTGAGTTTTGGCCGCGCAAAACTACAAGTCCGGCGCATCCGTGTCACGCCAGACTCGTCGCCGGTTTCAAGCACTTACGCGAGGCACGCAAGCCGGCGCCAACGGCGGCGCCCTCGCTCGTCGGGCCGGCGGCATGCCCACGCGCTGCGAGCGACAGTGACGCCGGCTTCGCCCGTTCAGGCGCGGGTCATGCGGCGGGCTTCTTCTTGATGGGGACGACTAACAGGCCGCCAACCAGCCACGCCAAGGCCAAGGCGACGAGTCCCAACGTGTAGCTGCCCGTCCGATCGAACGCCTGCGCCAGCAGCAGCGGGCCCGCGTTCGACGCGACCGTCGTCACCGGCGTGACGACGCCAATGATCGAGCCGAGGTGGCGCCGGCCGAAGTAGGTGGGCCAGAGGAGCGGGGTAACGGTGATGATGCCGCCCGTGGCGTATCCCGCGAGCGCCCCGAGGACGAGCGCGAACGCGATACCGTCGACCGCCGGCACGAGCAGCAGCTGCACGGCGCAGCCGAAGACCGCGAGCACGATCGTCGCGACGCGGACGTGCGTGGCCTCCACGAGCAGGCCCCAGCCGAGCCGCGCGAGCGTGGACGTGATGCCGTATGCGAGCAACGTTGTCGCCGCCTGCCTCGGCGATAGGCCGCGTTCCACGAACAAGGGCACGAGGTTCGCGGGCAGCACGAGCAGCGACATTTGGATGAGGCCGACGGACAGCAGCAAGAGCCACCCAACCTTCGTGGTGAACGCCTGTTTCGCGGTGTAATCGTGCTCACTCGCGGCCGGCCGGGGCGCGCTCCTCGCGCCAACGGGGGCGGAGCCCCCATCCGGCGCCAGGCCCATGTCCTCCGGCTGGCGGCGCAGCAGCAGGCCCGGCAGGGCCATGAGAAGGAAGGTGGCGGCGCCGAGCGCGACCCATGTCGCGCGCCATCCATTGCTGCTCGCGAAGGCGGTGACCGCCAGGGGGAGCACCAGCGCCGCGATGCCGGGGCCCGCCATCGCCAGGCCGATGGCCCTGCCCCGCTTGCGAAGGAACCATTTGGGGACGATCGCTCCGGCGACGATGAAGGGGTTGCCGGCACCCGCCAAGCCGCCAACGAGCCCGAACGCCAGCAGGAACTGGGTCTCGTCGCGGGCCGAGGCGGCGAGCACGAGGCTCAAGGCGGATAGGACGCCGGAGACGGTCATGACCAGGTGAGCGCCCCTGGGCCGGTCGAGCAACCGCCCGACGAACGGCGCCGCGAGAGCTCCGATGACTCCTCGCAAGAAGAGCGGCAGGAAGATCGCCGACCGGCTCCAGCCCATGTCGGCCGACATCGGCTTCACCAGGATGCCCAACGCGAAGACCTGCACGCCGATGAAGATGAACGTGCCGCAGAATGCCGCCGCGACGATCACCCAGCCGTAGAAGAACGGCGTGCGGGCGGGCGTGACGACCGACACTGGAGGCACCTTTCTCACGCCGATGGCATGGCGCGACGCCGCGGCTCTCGACGCGTGGGCGCACATGGGGCGACGTGCCCGACGGGCCGCCGCGCGCTGGCGCGGGTTATAGCACGGCGTCGCGTTCAGCGGAAGAGGTCCCAGCACAGGGCCCGTTCGAGGAGTCCACGGCGGCCTGGACGACCAACTCGCCGCCATGCGAGGCCTCCCGCGCCGAACGCCTGGAAAACGCGCCGCCTGCCTATTGACACGCTAGAACGCACGTTCTACAGTGATGCCCACCTTAGAACATATGTTCGATTTCACGAGGTCTCCAATGCACTCCTTGGCGTCCTACCAATCCGACATCGCCCGAGCCGTGCTGGACAGCGTGCAGCGCCATGACGGCGCCTCGTACACCATTGAGGTGGCGCGCGGCGGTGGAGCGCGCGAGCTCTCGGCATGGCTCGGCTCCCTGCTTCTCGCGTCGCACGCGAACGCGGGCATTCACCTGCTGAAGATCGCGGCGGGCGACCTTGGCGGCCCGTTGGCGCGTCTTGGCGCGCTGTTGAGTAGCGGCGAGATCGGCGATGCCTGGTCCAGCGACGACCGGACGGCGCGGGTGGGCCGCGCCGAGGCGCGCCTCATGCATCCGGACGAACTGACGCCCGCGCTCGCGATTTCACCCGTCGCGTTGATCGAGGTGACCGGCGCCCAGCTGCTGCCGGAGGCCTTTTTCGAGCAACGCCTGCTGCCCATCGCCCGGGCGACCGGCGCGACCCTCGTGCTGTATGGGCAGCCGTGGACCGGCGGTAGCTGGTTCGAGACGCAATGCCTCCGCAACCGCGCCGCGCAGGATGCCGACGGCGTCCGCCGCCACTTCCGCGTCACATGGGAGACGGTGGCCGCCGAGCGGGCGGACTACGCGGCGGAGGTCGCGCGGATCCGCGAGCGGCTCGGCGGCGACCATCCGACATTCGCGACCGGGTTCGAACTGCGGGCGGTCGGCTCCAGTGTGCCGCTGTTTTCCGCGGCCCTCGCGACGCCGGGCCACTTCTCCCGCGCCCGCGAGCCTCGACCCGGCACGCGCTACGTCGCCTCGGTGGCGGTCACCCGGCTGTCGCTCTCGTCGGGCGAGGCTTTCGCCCCGTCCCAGGCGGTGGTTTCCATCGCGGAGCAGCAGGCCGGCGCGAATGGCACGGCCGTGGCGCGAGTGGTCGAGCACCGATGGCTCCGGACGATGGACGCGGCGGCATTGGGCCGGACGCTCCGGAAGCTCTTGTTCGGCAACTGGGGCTGCGCGGCGGTGGCGGCGAGGCTGCCATCGAACGTCGACCCGACGAGCGAGGCGGCCCTTCAGGTCGCGATGTCGCCGCTGGGCTTCAGTGGCGTCCGCGTGACATGGGCGAAACCGGAGGCCCTAGAGGTGTCCCGGCAGGCGTTGGAGATCCACGCCGCGCTGCCCACCGGCAGGCTGGCGCTGTACGCGGCGGACGGTTCGGTGGAGCGCCGCGCGCTCGCGCATGAACTGCATAACGCTACGCTTGGTTTCCGTTCCGATGGATTGGCCGAACCGAGACTCTCGCAGGGAGGCGAGGGCGTCGTCGATGGGTTGCTGCTGCTGTCGGAGTTCCTTGGCGAGACGGTCCCGGCCCGCGCGCTGCTGCCCCTGGCCTCGTAGTCGGCGGATGACGCGATATGTGAAACGAGTTGAGTGGAAAGCTGCACACGGAGACAGGCGAGGGGGTTGATGACATGCGTTCTCTCGTACGTTCTTACCGGCATCGGACCGATCCCTCGTTGGACGGGCTGCCCGAGCAGATGGCCTATCGCGACACGGGCTGCGACGTTTCCGCGGCCTGCCTTGCTTGCCCGCTGCCGCGCTGCAAGTACGACGACCCATCGTGGTATCAGCGGTACCGGCGGGAGGGCCGTCAGCGCGAAGTGCTGGCGGCGATAGCCGAACACGGGCGTGATGTCGCCTCGGTGGCGCGGTTGTTTGGCGTGAGCCGGCGCACGGTGCACCGCATGTTGCATCGCGCGGAGGTCCGGGCCGCCTAACCGGTTTCGCGTCCGCCGGACGCGCGGTGGCCGGCCGTTGTCGCCGTCACGGACGGCAGGCGGCGTTGCCAGAGCTGCGCGGCGAATGCCATGCGGTCGTGCACGATGCGCCGGAGCTGCTCCGGCGACTCGAACTGGAGCCGCCTGCCGAGGTACGTGAACTCGGGCGATTCGACCGGGGGGATGGTGAGGTCCTTGGCATTGCCGCGCACCACGCGCAATGCGTCGATGAGCCGGCGCAGGAACACGTATGTTTCGTGCGCGGAGTCGGCGAAGGCGGAGTCGAGGTGTCCGACCTCGCGCAGACGGGCGACCGCGTCAAGGGTGTTGGGCGCGCGCACGTTGGGCGACGCGTGCCCAACCGACATCTGGCATGCCTGAACGTAGTATTCCACGTCGACGAGGCCGCCGTGGCTGTATTTGGCGTTGAGCATGCCGCGCGGCACGAGCTCGGTGGCCTGGCGATGCCGCAAGTGCGCGATGTTCTCGATGTCGACGGGCGCGCCGGAGTAGACGAACGCGTCGCGGGCATCGACCAGCCGCCGGCCCAACGCATCGTCGCCGGCGACTGGGCGTAGCTTGACGAGAGCCATGCGCTCGTAGTGCTGGGCCTCGCCGCCGTCGCGGTAATAGTGGGCGAACGCTGCGAGCGACGAGGCGGACGGCCCGGCGCGCCCGTGCGGCCGCAGGCGCATGTCGATCTCGAATATGCCCTCGCGCCGGCCGCTGAGGGTATCGTCGAACAACTGTGTGAACTCGATGAAGAAGTTGGCGTTGTCGACGGGCTGCTTGCCCTCGGTCTTGCCGTCGGCCTCGTAGATGAACAGCAGCTCGATGTCGGAGCCGAAGCCGAGCTCGCGGCCGCCGAACTTCCCGAGCGCGCCGATGAGCCAGCCGCACGGTTTGCCGTTGCCCCAAGCCGCGGGGCGCCGTGGGCCTGGCGCAGCTGGCGCATCGCGATGTCCGCCGTGGCTTGCACGATGACCTCGACGAGGTCGGAGAGCTCCTCCGAGAACTCGCGGAAGTCGACCCGCTTCGTGATGTGCCGCAGGTCGATGCGGAACATCTCGCGGTCCTTGAAGCCATTGAGCGCCTCGGCGCGGGCGGCGTGTCCCTTCGATTTCGCGAGCGCGTCTTGCAGTTCGTCACGCAGTTGCTGGATGGTCTTGCGCCGGTTCAGGCCCGGCGCGTCGACCAGCACGGGGAAGAGATTGTCGTGCTGCATGCGGAGGAAGTCTTCCCAGAGGAAGCGGCTGACGCCCATGAGCTCGGCGAGCGTTTCGAGGGCCGAGTGGGCTTCGAGGTCGCGCAGGTGCTTCATGCTGTGAGGCATCGCCAGCACTTGCTCGGTGAAGGCGTTGAACTGGCGCAGCGCCTGCGTCGGGTTCGCGGAGCGGGGGAGGAGATACGTGAAGTGTTTGACGAGCGCGGCGACGATGCGGAGGTCGTCTAAACGGCTTTCGGCGAGCGGCCCGCGCGTCATGGCGTCGGTGAGCCAAAAGGTGCCGCCCACTTCGCCATCGACCGTGCGGATTTCGGCGCGGGCAATGTTGATGTGGTTCGTGGCGAGGGCGTTGGTGAACGCGAAGAGGAACCCGATCGTGTCCTCCGACTTGAGCGTGAGGCGAGTGAAGCGGTCGCCGGGCTCGTTCTCCACGTCGATGGCCGTCGGCCACAGCTGAGCCGGCGGGGCGAGCACGCCGCGCGTCGCGTCACTCACGCGCTCGATGACGATCTCCTGCGCGTGCTGGCCCTGCCCTTTTTGCGTGAGGCCGATGAGCTCCGCGAGGTCGCCGCGCAGGCGGTCCCACGTGGCGGCGTCGAGGTCGGCGACGGCGCGCATGTCGAAGATGTCGAGAATGTAATTCGAGGGCCGCGTGGGCCGGGCGGCGGCCGACTGCCGGGGCGCGCGCGGGTGCGGCGCGACCGCCGGCTTGGCCGGCAGGTGCAGGGTGAAGATGTCGGCGCTGACGATGTCGAGGCGGTGGGCGGTGAACATGCCGGCGATGATGGCGAGCGCGCCGGGAACGTCGGCGGTGCACACGGTCACGGTCCAGCGGCCGCCCCGCTTCGCGCGGGCCTGGAGCACGACGTCGCCGGCGCTCCGCACGGCGGCGAGGAGGTCGAGGTGGCGGCGCTGCTCGGCCAGCAGGAAGCGGTCGTAGGCCGGGCCTACTTGCGCCCGGACCGCCGCCTGGTCGATGCCGAACCCACCCATCGCTTGCCGCGCCATGCCGGGCCTCCACGTGATCGTGGGCGTTGGGCCTGCGGTCGGCCGTTGAGGCCATGCTATCATCGCCAGGTGCATCACCGCCGCCCATGATGCGCCAAATGCCAGCGGGGCAGATTCTCTTGACGGACGATGCCAGTGCGCTGGCTGCTGCGTTCAATGCCGGAACGCTGATCCGGCCAACCGCGGGACACTTGAACCTGGTCGACTTGTCGCTCGCGATCGCGGCGGCGAATGGAGCGGGGACGCCACGCGACGCCGGCCCGCGCCGGCTGGCGGACGCGATTGGCCCGAACGACCACCTCATCGTCGTCATGGCCGACGGCATGGGCATGAACGTGCTGGGAACCCTTCCCCGCCAGGGCTTCCTGCGTCGGCACCTGCGGATGAGCATTCACACCGTGTTTCCGAGCGCCTCGGCCGTGGCCCTCACGACGCTAGCCACGGGTGAGTGGCCGTCGCGCCACGCGGTCACCGGCTGGTGGACGTACGTGCCGGAGCTGGGGCTGGCCGGCGCCCTGCTGCCCTTCGTGATGCGTGACTCGCGCCGCTCGCTCGCCGAGCTCGGCGCCGACCTCGGCCTGCTCATCCACGGCAGGCCATTGCTCGATTCGAGCGAGCGCGACGTGCTGGCGCTGCACCCCAAGCAGTTCTGCGACAGCCCCTATTCGAAGTTCTTCTCGGGCCAGCGCCGCCGCGCTCCGTATGCGAGCCTGGAGCATGCGACGCGATTGCTGATCGCCCGCTTGCGGGACGCCACCGGCCCGACCTACACGTATCTCTACAACCACCGCATCGACGCACTCGCCCACCGCTATGGCGCGGCATCGCCGGAGGTGAGGGAGGCGGCGGCCGACTTGGACCGGGCGCTTGGCGAGCTATATAACGCGACGGCGGGCAAGGCTCGCATCGTGGTGACGGCGGACCATGGACTGCTCGACGCGGCGGAGGGCTCGAAGCACTTGATACCGCCGACGGACCGTTTGCTCGACGACCTGTCGGCGCCGCCAACGGGCGACTCACGCGTGCAGTACCTGCACGTGAAGGGCGGTGCCGAGGCGAGCGTGCGCGAACGATTCGGCGACTTGGTGGAGCGTCGTTTCTACGTCATCACGTTCGACGAAGCGCATGAGCTACGGCTGTTCGGGCCCGGCGCGTACCCCGGCGCGGCACGGGCGCGCATCGGCGACCTTATCGCCATATCGAAGGGCGAGGACGTGGTGGAGTACCCAGGGGCCGACGGTTCGGGCAACATGCTCGCGCAGATCGCGCACCATTCCGGCCTGCACCCGGACGAGATGCTCATTCCGCTCATCGTCGCCTGACGTCCATCGGCCGACCGCCTGGACGACCGGCGCCGGCGTTCGAACCGTCTAACCGCGGTGACGGGCCGGCAGAAAAAGAGAAGAGCGGCGGTAATCGCCGCTCCGCGCCTTTGGGGGAAGGCCGTATCAATGGTCGGGGTGAAAGGATTTGAACCTTCGACCCCTTGCACCCCATGCAAGTGCGCTACCGGACTGCGCTACACCCCGACAACGGGTGCAGGTTAGCACACCAAGGCGGCCGCCTCAACGGTGGCGTTGGCCGTGGAGCGCGTCGCGGCCAAGCGCGGGGCGCCATCGTGTAGAATGGGCGCATACCGCACCCGAGGCTTGCCCATGGAAGATATTCGAGACCGTCTTACCGCGCTCATCGACCACATAGCCCAGCTCAAGGTGCGGCTTTGACCTGCCGACCCTGGCTCGCGAAGCGGAGCGCCTGGAAGATCTGAGCGCCCGCCCCGATTTTTGGTCCGACCCCCAGAACGCGCAGGCCACGATGCAACGCCTGTCGCGGCTCAAGGCCACGGTGAATGCCTGGAATGCGCTGAGCTCGCGCGTCGACACGACGCGCGAGCTGTTGGACCTCGCGGTCGAATCGCACGATGAGCGGATGCTGGCCGACCTTGCCGCCGAGACGGATTCGATCGCGCGCGAAGTGGAGCAGCGCGAGCTGGACGTGGTGCTGTCCGGCGAGCACGACGAGCGCAACGCGATCCTCGCGATTCATGCGGGTGCCGGCGGCACCGACTCGCAGGACTGGGCCGAGCTGCTGCTCCGCATGTATCTGCGTTGGGCGGAGAAGCAGGGCTTCAAGCCGCAGGTGCTGGACGTGACGCAGGGCGAGGAGGCGGGCATCAAGAGCGCGACGGTGGAGCTAACGGGGGGCTTCGCGTACGGCCATGCGAAGGCGGAGCGCGGCGTGCACCGGTTGGTGCGGCTCTCGCCGTTCGATTCCGCGCACGCGCGCCACACCTCATTCGCGCTCGTCGAGGTGCTGCCGGAGGCCGAGGGCGATGTGGACGTGCGGATCAACCCTGACGATCTGCACATCGAGACGTTTCGCTCCAGTGGGGCGGGCGGCCAGAACGTGCAGAAGAATTCCACGGCCGTGCGTCTGACGCACCTGCCGACCGGCATCGTCGTCGCTTGCCAGAACGAGCGCTCGCAGCTGCAAAACAAGGAGACGGCGCTTCGCATCCTGCGGGCTCGCCTGATGGAGCGCGAGCTGCAGCGCCGCGCCGAGGAGCGCGAGAAGCTGAAGGGCGAGCACGTGTCGGCGGGTTGGGGTAATCAGATCCGCAGCTACGTGCTGCACCCCTACAAGATGGTGAAGGACTTGCGGACAGGGTACGAGACGTCCAACGCGGAGGCGGTGCTGGACGGGGAGTTGGAGCCGTTCATCCGGGCGTACCTCTTGTCGAGCGTCGAAGGAGCCAAGGGGGGTGCGTAGCCGCACCGGGCTCGTCGCCGCCCTCGCCTGTCTCTTCGCCTTCTCGCTGCTGTCGTCCGCCGCATTCGCTCAGAGCGGAGTGGAGGTCGCGCGGAACGAGACGACCGTTCAGTTTCCCCAAAGCATCACGTTCCGCCTGGTGGTGGATGCGGCATCGCCCATCGTGGATGCCGAACTGCGCTACCGCATCCCACAGCTGTCGTGCGGGACGAGCGTGGCGACGGGGCTGCCGGCCGTCGCGCCGGGACGGCAGCAGGACATCGAATGGACGATGGACCTGCGGCAGGCGGGCGGGCTGCCGGTGGGGGCGAGGACCGTGTATTGGTGGGCGTTGACCACCGCCGACGGCCAAACGGTGGAAACGCCGGAGCGGACATTGGTGTTCGAGGACCCGCGTTTTTCATGGCGGGCGATCGAGGGCCATGGGGTCACACTGCGGTGGCACGCGGGCAGCGAGGCGTTCGCGCGCGGCCTGCTGGAGACGGCGGAAGATGCGCTGCGGCGGCTCGAGGCGGCCGCGGGCGTGCGGCCATCGCGGCACGTCGATGTGCGGGTTTACGAGAGCGCGGACGCGATGCGCGGCGCGTTGGTCTTCTCGCAAGAGTGGACGGGCGGCGTGGCGTTTCCCGCGTTCGGGCTGGTGACGATCGGCATTGGCGAGCACGACCTTGAGTGGGGAGCGCGCGCCATGACGCATGAGTTGGCCCATTTGGTGATGGGCGACGCGGCGTTCTTCTGCGGTTCGCACATACCCACGTGGCTGAACGAGGGGATCGCGGTCCATGCCGAGGGCGAGCTATCGAGCGGGTTCGCGAGCCGGCTGGCGGCGGCCATCACCGCGGACGAGGTCTACGGTGTGCGCTCGCTGGCGGGCGGGTTTCCGGCCAACCCGGACGACGCGCTGCTGGCGTACGCGCAGAGCTATTCGTTCGTCGATTTCCTGCTTGAGCGCCACGGCGGGCCGGAGCGCATGAGCCAGTTGATGGCCGCCTTCCGCGCATCGGGGTCGATCGAGGCGGCGTTGCGCGAGACGTACGGTTTCGACCAGCATGGCCTGGACGCGGGGTGGCGGCGGCACGTGGGGCTGCGTCCGAGGCCGACGCCGACGCCGAGCGACACCGATCGCCCGGTGCCGACGCTGGTGCCGTTCTGGGCGACGCCCAGCCCGGTGGGGCCGGCCGCGACCCCGACGCGCCCCGCAGCCACGCCGACGCCGACCAGCGGCGCCGGGGGTGGGCTTGGGTGCAATGCGGGCGGCGGCGCGACGTCCGGTGGAGTCGATGCCGTCGCGTTGTGCGTAGTCCTTGGTGGGGCGGCGGCGTTGCTCCGGCGCCGCGTATGATCAAAGGGGGTAGGCGCGAGTGTCGACACGCATATGGCGGTGGAGGGCGCGGCATGGCGATGGCACGCAAACCGGCCCCGCGATGGCTCACCTGGGCGTTTGCCGGCGTTCCGGTGCTGTTGAGCGCATACGGGGCTTTTCGGATCATGCGACGCACGCGATAGGGCACGCGGGCACGCTTGAGCGGAAGGCGGCACGAGCGCGGCCGGCGCTGTTGCCCGTCGTGGCCGCGCTGCTGTTGCTGCTGGCCGCGATCGCCGGCTGCACCGGGGATGCCACCGCGACGCCGAGCGCGACGCCGACCGGCCAACAGCCCTTGCCCACGCCGGGCACTCCGGTCCTCAAGCCGATATTGACGCCGCCCGAGGGTTATCGCGCGCTCGTCGATCTGATGAGCGGCTTCGCTCTTGCCTACCCCATGACGTGGACGGAGGCGTCTGTTCCGCAGCAGGGAACGCTCGCCACGCTCTACGGCCCCGGTGGCGCTCCGCTGGTTTCGGTGCTTTCCAGCAGCGAGACGACCGACGTGCCGCTGGAGAAGCGGCTCCGGCCGACGCTGGAGAACTTTGCCCGCAGCTATCCCGCCGGCACCGCCGGCGCGGTCGAACGGGTGACGCTGGACGACGGCAACAGCGCGGCGCGCGCCGAGTTCAGCTACGAGATACAGGGACAGCCGGCGTTGACGCGGGTGCAGGTCGTCGCGCGCGGGCCGCAGTCCTTGTTCGTGTTCGTGACCACGCCACAGTCGCTGATGCCCACGTATGGCGAGGCGATTGGGGTGATGCTGGATAGCCTGACGCTGTTCCCGCCGTCGACGGCGGGCGTGAACCGCGACGGGGCGCTGACCATGGCCGGTGGCAATCCGACGACGCTGGACCCGGCGATGGCGCGGGAGTCGTCGTCGATCTCATACATAATGAACCTCTTCAGCGGGCTCGTGCGCTTCGACGAGAGCGTGCGCCTCCAGCCCGACCTTGCCTCGCGGTGGGAGGTCGACCCGTCCGGCACCGTTTACACGTTCTTTCTTCGCGATGCCATCGCGTTCCACGACGGGCGGCCGATCACTGCGGACGATTTCAAGTATTCGATCGAGCGCGCGGCGGAGCCGGCGCTGATGAGCGACACGGCGTTCACCTACCTTGGCGACATCGTGGGCGCGCGGGACAAGATGGCCGGACGCGTCGCCAGCGTGAGCGGGGTGGTGGCGGTCGACGCGCGGACGCTACGCATCACCATCGATGGGGCGAAGCCCTACTTCCTGGCGAAGCTCAGCTATCCGACGGCGGCGGTGGTCGACCGGCGCAACGTGGAGCGCGGCGGCCGGGAATGGTGGCGACGGCCGAATGGGTCGGGCCCGTTCCGGCTCGGCGAGTGGCGGCCCAACGAGCTACTGGCCTTGGAACGCTTCGACGCCTATAAGCCGGCGCCGAGCACGCTGGCCCGCGTCAACTTCTTGATCCTGGCGGGCCCGCCGGAGCAGCTGTACGAGCAAGACCGCGTGGACGTGGCGCCCATCGGCGGGGCGAGCGTGGACCGCGCGCGGGACCCAATCCGTGGTATTGCCGGGCAGCTGGCAGTGTTTCCACAGCTCACCACGCACTACATCGGGTTCAACGCGAAGCGGCCGCCGTTCGACGATCCGAAGGTGCGCCAAGCGTTCGCGATGGCGGTGGACCGCGAGCGATTCGTCGAGGTCGTACTGCAAGGCCAGGCCTACGTGGCGCGTGGGATTTTGCCGCCGGGGATGCCGGGCCACTCCAACGATTCGCGAGGGGTTCCGTTCGACGCGGACCGCGCGCGTGCGTTGCTGGCCGAGTCCACGCACGGCGGCGCGGAGCGGCTGCCCAAGATCGTGTTCACGACGGCAGGGTTCGGCAGCCTGCCGTCGGACATACAGTTCTTGGTGAACGAATGGCGCCGCAACCTCGGCGTGGACGTGGAGGTACGGCAGCTGGACCCGACGGCGTACATCTACCAGCTCAGCGACGAAGTGGACCACCTGTTCGAGTACGGCTGGGGCGCCGACTATCCGGACCCGGAAAACTTCCTCGATGTGCTCTTCTCGGCGCCCAACGTGGACCACAACATCGGTGGGTACGAGAACGCGGCGTTCGAGGCGCTGTTGCTCGATGCGCGGACGGAGGCGGACGCCGCCCGGCGCATCGAGCTTTACCAGCGGGCCGAGCGCATGTTGCTGGAGGACGCGGCGGCGATTCCGCTGTACCACCCGCGCGACTACATGCTCATCAAGCCCTACGTGCGGAACTTCTCGGTCGGCCCGCTTGGGTTTCCGCAGCTCCAGTACGTGACGATCGACCACGGGCGATGAGGGAAACGTGAGAAGGCTCCCCAACGGGGAGCCTTCTCGTCTTACGCGACGTAATCGCGATCGGCTATGCCTTGCGGCCCATGAGCGCGAGCAGCTTGGCTTGGGTGTCCGCGCTGGCGCCAATCGATGGCTTGTCGGCGCCGCCGAAGGCGGGGCTGGCCCAGCGCTCGCCCTGCGGGGCGGCGATTTCGTAGTCGGCCTCGACGAGCTGCTTGTCGAGGGTCGTGTTTTGGCCGGTGGCCTTGGCGAGGTCCCACGTGTGGATCAAGATGTCGTTGAACTGGCCGTAGGCGTAGGCGGAGCCGGGCTGCGGCCCGCGGAACCCCAGCGCCGTCTTCTCCATGGCGCCAGGGGCCTTGAAGGTGGCGATGGCTTCCTTGGAGGCCTTGTCGAACGAGGCGAGGGGATTGTCGCCGAGCACGTCTTGGCCGGGCTGGATGGGAGACTGCTCGTTGTTCATGGCGTACTTCACGCGGGTGATGCCCGACACCATGTGGTTCACGAGCTGGCGCACGGTCCAGTCGGTGCACGGCGTGGCGTTGCTCCACTGGTCGGGCTTGACGCCGGCCAACACCTTGCGGGCCTGCGCGATCGTCTTCTCGTAAAGGGCCGGGTAGTCATGCTGTTTCGCGGTCGTCACGGATGGTCCTCCCTTGCGCGTTAGGGGCCCGGGGCGGGCCCAAGCGGCATGATACTCCGGACGCACGCGGCGCAACAGCACGCTCCGCCGCATGCCGGGCGCGCGGCCTTACGCCCTGCGCCCAAGCGCGCCGAGCAGCCGCTCTTGCGTGCCGCCGGTGGCGGGAATCGGCACTTCGGGGCCGAATGCACCGAAGGCCCGGAGCATGGCGGCGTTGGGCGCGAAGATCGCGTGGAGCTGCTCCACCAAGCCGGCATTGAGGTGAGTGTCTTGGCCGGTGGCCTTCGCCAAGTCCCAGCCGTGGATGGCGATGTCGAGCGCCGCGGTGACGATGAACTGAGCGCCGGGCATCTCGCCGAAGGGGCTGGGGAAGATGGCGGACAGCGTGTCGCCCGTTCGCCCCGCCTCGATGACCTTGCCGGTGCCCTTTTCATAGTTCGCCAGGTGGCCGGCGGCAGGGTCGAGGCCGACGTCTTGTCCGTGGGAGAGCACGTTGTAGTAGAAGACCGGCCCGCCGACGATGTGCTCGACGAGCTGCCGCACGTTCCACTCGGCGCAGGGCGTCGGCTCGCCCATCTGCCCGAGGCGTGTGTTGGCGATGTAGCGGTGGGTGCCCCGCACCGCGCGTTCGAACAGCTCGACCGGGTCAGGCATTCGTTGCTGGGTCATGACGCGCCCCTGTTTAAGTCGCGCAGATGATAAACAGTAACTTTAGGAAGGCACTACTTACTAAAACTTGATGGCATGCCAATGCCGAGCATGGCGCTTCGGCCCCGCGCGGGAGCGGGTCAGGCTTGACGGCCCATGATGGCCAGCAGGCGGTCTTGCCGGCCGGCGTTGGGCGCGACGGGCACCTCGACGCCGAACGCGCCGCTGGGGCGCAAGCCTTCCATGTGCGGGGCGAAGAGTTCGTAGGCGGCGTCGACGAGATCGGGGTCGAGGTCGGTGTCCTGGCCGGTGGCGTAGGCGAGGTCCCAGCCGTGGATGAGCATGTCGAGGAACGCGCTGAGCAGGAACTGCGCTCCGCTCATGCTGCCCTGGGGGCTGGAGAATTTGCGCGCGAGGACGCCGGGTTGCTTCGACGTTTGGATGAGGGTGGTGGTGGCGGAATCGAACGTTTCTAGGCTGCCGCTGCCGGGCGCGATGAGCGTTGGCCGGCGTCCGGTGAGGATGCCGGCGTAGAACCCAGGAAGCTCGACGATGTGGTCGAGCAGTTTTTGGACGTTCCACTCGGTGCATGGCGTGGCGAGCCGCAGTTGTTCTGGGCGCACGGCGGCCACGAAGCCGCGCGTTTGCTTCACCGCGTCCTCGTAGAGGGCGAGGATCTCGGAGGCTTGCAGGTCCGATGTCACGAGGCCGACGGCTCCACCGGGGGCTTGCCGATCGTTTCGAGGATGGCGTTGAGGAAGGTGCGATCGGGCACGGCGCCGACGAACTCGGCCTGATCGTTGATGACGACCTTCGGCACGCCCATTACCCCGTAGGCCTGAGTGATGTCGGGGAACTCCTGCACCTCGACGATTTCGGCCTTGATCTGGTCGTTCACCATGGCGAAGGCGTGCGCGGCGCGGGCCATGCGCGGGCAGTGAGGACAGGTGGGCGTGACGAACACCTTGAGCGTGACGGGCTCGGCGATGTTCGCCTTGGCCGCCTCGATGAGGTCGCCGGCCAGGTGCGGGCCGCCGGCCGAGAGCGCCTCGACCGTCTCGGTGACCGTGCCGAACTCGTTGCCGGCGGGCGCTCCGGTGAACCGCACGCGGCCGCCCTGGTCGGCGCCAAACAGGATCGTGGGCACGTGGTCGATGCCGAGGCGTCGCGCTTCCTCGGCGCCATCGCCGTCGATGTCGAGCACTTCGAGGTTGAGCTTGGGCGACATTGCGACGAACTCGGTGAGGAGGTCGCACACCAGCCGGGGTATCTCGTTCGCGTCGGTGGGTGGGTCGGGCTGGCCGATGAGGAACAGCTTGCGAGGCGCCTGGTCGCGCGTGAAGAGGCGGATGGTCACGTCGTCCTTGAGGCTTTCGCTGAACCGGCCGGTGAGGAACTCGCGGTCGGCGTCTTGGATGATGGGTATGGAATGCTCCTAGTGGGCCTTGCGGTCATTTTATACCGATGCGTAAGCCGCCGTTTCGATGCGCTAGGGGTTGTCGTCGATCCGCTCGGCGCGTTCGGGGCTGTCGGCGACACGGTACACATGCCATGAACGCTGGACGGTGGTGACGGTGGCGAAGACGAGGATGATGGCGAGCGCGACCAACGGGATGCCGAGAACGAGCCCGGCGACGAGCACGACGATGCGTTCGGGACGACCCATGAAGCCGAGGTCGCCCTGGATGCCGAGGCCCTCGGCGCGGGCGCGGGCGTAGCTGACCATGCCGCCCATGACGACGGCGCCGAACGCGAGGTAGGCGCCCAGCGTGTGGCCGTCGCGGACATAGTAGGCGAGCAGGCCAATGAGCAGCGCGGCCTCGCCGAGACGGTCGGTGACGGAATCGAGGTAGGCGCCGAACTTGCTTGCCTTGCCGGCGAGGCGGGCGAGGGCACCGTCGAACATGTCGAACGAGGCGCCCGCGAGCAGCACGAGACCCGCGAGGAGGAGGCGGCCATCGGCGGCGAACCAGCCGGCCAGCGCGGAGACGAGGAAGCCGGCGACGGTGACGGCATTCGGCCCGACGCCGAACGCGTGGAGGGCGCGCGCGACGGGCATGCTGACGTAGCGGGAGGCGAGCGGCTTGATGCCCAGGCGGGGCGCGAGGTTGAGGCTCACGCGGCGCTCCCGGCGCGGCTCTTGCGGGCGAGCAGCTCGCGGTAGTAGGCGAGCACGCGGTCGGCGATGAGCTCCCAACGGTATGCTCGCGCGGTCACGCGGCCCCGCTCGCTGAGGTCGTGACGCAGGCGCGGGTTCAGGATCAGCTGCTCGAGCGCAGCGGCGAGGGCGTCGGCGTCCTTGGGGGGTACGGCGAGGCCTTCGACGCCATGCGTCATCACGCGACTGTAGCCTTCGATGTCGGTCGCGACGATGGGCTTGCCGGCGGCCATGGCTTCGAGCAGCACGATGCCGAAGCTCTCCTTGCCGGTGGCGGGGGCGCAGAAGATGTCGGCGGCCTGGTAGTAGCGTGGAAGGTCGGCGAAGGGCACGCCGCCCACCAGCTCCACGTCTTGCAGGTCGTGCTCGCCGATGATGCTCAGCACGTCCTCGCCGGGGTTGCCGCCGCCGCCCACGATGAGCCGGATGTTCGGGTGTTTCCACTTGAGGTGGGCATAGGCCCGCATGAGGTAGCGGAGGCCCTTGCGGCGCTCCATGCGGCCGACGAACAGTATGTTGATCTTGCCGTCTTGGAACTGGGGCAGCGAGGGGAGCGGCGTCGCGAAGCGGTCCACGTCGACGCCGTTGGGGATGATGTCGTAGTGGTCGGGGAAGAAGCGGGCCGCGTAGTCCATGGCGGGCTTGGAGACGGCGATGCGGCCGTCGAGGCGGCGGAACCAGCGGCGGGACATGTAGCTCCACACGCGGACGAAGCGGGCGCCTCGGAAGGTGTGGAAGGTGCCGACGTTGACGGCTTGGGAGTGCTGCAGAAAGCGCAGCGGCAGCGCCGGGACCATGGGCTCGTGCAGGTGCAGCACGTTGAACTGCTCGCGCGCCAAGAGCGAGCGGATGCGCGGCTCCAGCCACCAGGAGAAGCTGATGCGGGCGACCGCGCCACCGCTGGGGACCGGCACGGGCCTGCCCATGGGTATGAAGCCTGGCTCGAACTCCCGGTCGCGCGTGGACGACAGGGGGGCGATGACACGGACGTAATGGCCCTTGAGCCGCAGCTGGCGGGCCAGGTTATGGATATGGTCGTTCACGCCGCCGGGCGTCGCGTAGTCGTAAGGGGACACGAGCCCAATGCGCAGCGGCTCGTCTCCCCAGGCGCGCGTGTCCGGCAAGCGCAAGGTTGTGAGGTCCGTGATGAGTCACCTCGGCCGCGGACTAGGATCCCTTGCCAGCGATGAAGGCCTCCACCATATCGCGAGCCTCGTCATCCGTGAACTGTTTGGGCGGCGACTTCATGAAGTAGGCGCTGGGCGCGAATAACGAGCCGCTCTCGCCCCGGTCCATGGCTATCTTCGCACAACGGATGGCATCCACGACAACCCCCGCGGAGTTGGGGCTGTCCCACACCTCCAGCTTAAGCTCCAAATTGAGCGGCACATCGCCGAAGGTGCGGCCCTCGATGCGGATGTGGCACCACTTGCGGTCGTGCAGCCACGGCACGTAGTCGCTCGGGCCGACGTGCACGTTCTCGGCGCCGAGGTCGTAGGGCAGCTGCGAGATGACGGCGTTGGTCTTGGACTCTTTCTTGGATTCCAGGCGCTCGCGCTCCAGCATGTTCATGAAGTCGGTGTTGCCGCCGAAGTTGAGCTGGTAGGTGCGCTCCACCATGACGCCGCGGTCGCGGAAGAGGTTGGTGAGCACGCGGTGGGTGATGGTCGCGCCGACTTGCGACTTGATGTCGTCGCCGACGATGGGCACTCCAGCGTCGCGGAACCGCTTCTGCCAGTAGGGCTCGCGGGCGATGAACACCGGAATGCAGTTGACCATGCCGCACTTGGCGGCCAGCACCTGCTCCACGTACCACTTCGTCGCCTCCTCGGAGCCGACCGGCAGGTAATTGATGACGACATCGACTTGGCGCTCCTTGAGGATGCCGACGATGTCGGCGGTCGGGCCGGGCGCCTTCTCGATGATCTTGGAGAGGTATTTGCCGAGGCCATCGTGGGTCATGCCTCGGTCGACCTTCACGCCGGTCATGGGCACGTCGGCGAACTTCACGGTGTTGTTCGGCGCGGTGTAAATGGCTTCGGCCAAGTCCTTGCCGACCTTGTTCTTGTCGACGTCGAAGGCGGCGACGACCTCGATGTCGCCGATGTGATAGCCGCCCAGCTCCGGGTGCATGAGGCCCGGGACGAACTCATCGACCGGCGCTTCACGGTAGCGGTGGATGCCTTGGACCAGCGACGATGCGCAGTTACCGACTCCGATGATCGCGACGCGGATCTTCTTGCCTGCCATGTGCGCTCCTCGATGTGGAATGTCCGGTTGAACTTCACGTCAGCCTATGCGGGCCGAGGCCCGCGCGCATGGGCCCAGGGGCCCAGGCAGAGCCCGTTGCGGGGCCCAGGGGCGGAATTGGGCCTTGGCTCGCGTGGCCGTAGGAGCATGAGCGACAACGGAGGCGGCCAGGGCATGAGGGCGGCCAATTCGCCAGAATCCATCCAACGATGGGAGCGGCGCCGTGCGGCAGGCGCTATGCCGTGCGCCATTTCAACGAGGTGACGAGCACGTCATGCCAGCGCAACCCAAGCAACCGGCGAAGCCATCGGCTCGGGCGGCCGGGAAAACAGTCGACGACTACGTGGCCGGCCTTGGCGGATGGCAGGCGGAGGCGGTGGCCGAACTGCGGAGGATCGTGCGGCAGGCGGCGCCGGAAGCGGTCGAGTCGATCAAGTGGGGGCAGCCGGTGATGCCCTCTCCGCGATAGAGCACCTGCCCGGCGGTCGACGGCCACACGCTGCAAATGACGTTGAAGAGCGTGCTCTTGCCGGCGCCGTTCGGGCCGATGATGCCGACGACCTCGCCTTCGCCGATGTGGAAGTCGACTCAGTCGAGGGCGCGGGCGCCCTTGAAGTGACGTTGCAGGTTTTTCGTCTCCAGCAGCAGGGCCACGCAGCCTCCGCGCCATGCCGGGCCGCCATGGGCGACATGCTATTCCGCGCGCCCGTGGGAACCCTGACGCGCGGGAACGTAGGATACAACTCGGCGCAAGCGGGTGCGCTAGAATCGGCGGAGCGCCAGCGTAGGAGGGCCATCATGCAAAGTTCCAAGAACAATGTCCGCATCATCGACCTGCGTAGCGACACGCTGACGCAGCCGACGCCCGAAATGCGCCGTGCGATCGCCGAGGCCGAGCTGGGCGATGACGTCTACGGCGAGGACCCGACGGTGAACCGGCTGGAAGAGGTGTCGGCGCGGCTGACGGGCAAGGAGGCGGGGCTGCTGGTGGTGAGCGGATCGATGGGCAACCTCGTATCGGCGCTGGCTTGGGCCGGCCGTGGCGATGAAATCATCGTGGGGGCGGACGCGCACGTCATCACCAACGAGATGGGCTCGGTGGCGGCCCTGGGCGGCGTGGAGATGCGCGCCGTGCCGAACGACCGTCGCGGCATGCTGTCGCCGGAGGCGGTGCGGAACGCCATCCGTCCGAAGGCGGGCTACTTCCCCAGGACCGCGTTGCTCTGGATCGAGAACACGCACAACCGGGGCAACGGCGCCGCGTTGTCCGTCGACGAGATGTGGAGGGTCACGGACATCGCTCACGGCGAGGGCATCCCGGTGCACATCGACGGCGCGCGGCTGTTCAACGCGGCGGTCGCCCTGGGCGTGCCGGCTTCCGACCTTTCGTCCGTCGCCGATTCGGTGACCTTTTGCTTGTCGAAGGGGCTCGCCTGCCCGGTGGGCTCGATGGTGTGTGGCAGCAGGGAGTTCATCGGCAGGGCGCGGCGGGCGCGGAAGATGCTTGGCGGCGGCATGCGGCAGGCGGGCATCATCGCGGCGGCGGGGCTAGTCGCGCTCGACACCATGATCGACCGCCTTGCCGAGGACCACGACAACGCGAAGCGGCTGGCCGTGGGCCTTTCGCGGATGCCGGGCATCGCGGTGGACCCGGCGCACATCGAGACGAACATCGTTTACGTGACGGTGGGGGGCAAGCCGGCGCCGGAGCTGGCCGCTGCGATGAGGGCTCGCGGCGTGCTGGCGAACAGCATGGGCAACTGGATCCGCTTCGTGACGCACTACGGCATCAACGCGGAGGACGTTGACGAGGCGCTGGACGTGATTGGGGACGCGACGCGGGCGACGGTGAGCGCCGGCTAAGAAGCCCCGCGGCAAAAAGCGACGCCGGAGCGGTCATCGCGGCCTCTCCGGCGTCCTGTTGTAGCCACCTAGGCTGGCTTCGTCGCTTTCGCCCCGTAGCGGATCCCGGCGAGGATGCCGGATCAGGCGCTGCGTTCAGGCCGCCACTTCACTCATGCGGGGCTTGCGACTGGGAACCGATGCTGCGCTTTGCCCTCACAGAGGCCTTCAGCAAAGCCCACGTGAGGGCTTAGGAAGGATAGTGCCACCGGTGAAACCGGACGAAGAGTCGACGACCTTGCATAGGTACCTCCTCGCGGAGATTCCAAGCTTTCGATCCGGCTCAGGGTCGACCGCTGAACCACTCCTGTTCGGAGTGACTCCACTCTAGTGCGGCCCCGCGGAGAGTGCCAATTCGAGCGTTTTCATGGACGGCTTCGTGAAGCCGCGCGGACGCATGTCCCGCGATGGGTTCACGGCCATGGAAACTCATGGCGATGGCTTCGTGGAGCGCTCGCACCACCACGCCAGGAGGCGCGCCTTGGCTTGCGCCTCGTGTCCCTCCGACCCTGGCTCGTAGAAGCGTGTGCCGGCCAGCTCCGGCGGCAAGTTGCCTTGGCCGGCGAAGTGGCCCGGATAGTCGTGGGCGTACTTGTAGTCCCGCCCGTAGCCCATCTGCCGCATGAGGCCGGTGGGGGCATTCCGCAGGTGCAACGGCACGGGATACTGTTCGCCTTCGCGCACCGTCTCCAGCGCGCGGTTTAGGGCCATGTAGGCCGTGTTGCTCTTGGGCGCGGCCGCAAGGTAGACGGTGGCCTCGGCCAGCGGGATCGCGCCCTCGGGCAAGCCGATGAAGCGCACCGCCTGCTGCGCGGCGACGGCGATGGGCAGCGCCTGCGGATCGGCCATGCCGATGTCCTCGGCGGCGAGGATGACGATGCGCCGCGCGATGAAGAGCGGGTCTTCGCCGGCTTCGATCATGCGGGCGAGCCAATAGATGGCGGCATCGGGGTCGGAGGCGCGCACCGATTTGATGAAGGCCGAGATCGTGTCGTAGTGGCCTTCGCCGGCGCGGTCATAGCGCAAGGCGCGGCTTTGCAGCACCTCTTCCATCAGCGACTTGGTGATGCGCCGGACGCCCCGGTCGTTGGGCCGGGCCACCTGCGCGGCGATCTCCAGGCCGTTGAGGGCGGTGCGGGCATCGCCGGAGGCTATCGCCAGCAGCACCGCCAGCGCGTCGTCGTCGATGTCGGCCCCAAGGCCGCCGATGCCGCGTTGCTGGTCGATGAGCGCGCGTCGGACGATGGCGGTGAGATGATCGTCGGTGAGGGGCTTGAGGGTGAAGACGCGGCAGCGCGAGAGCAGTGGCGCGTTCACCTCGAACGATGGATTCTCCGTCGTCGCGCCGATGAGCGTCACCGTCCCGTTCTCGACATGGGGCAGGATCACGTCTTGCTGGCCCTTGTTGAAGCGGTGCACCTCGTCGACGAAGAGGATGGTGCGCTGGCCGGTGGCGCCCAGGCGCTCGCGGGCTTCGGCGACGGCTTGCCGCAACTCGGCCACGCCGGACGTGACGGCCGACACCGAGGTGAAATGCGCCTTGGATGCGCGGGCGATGAGCAGCGCGAGCGTGGTTTTGCCGGAGCCGGGTGGGCCCCATAGGATCATCGACGGCAGCAGGTCGGCGCGGATGGCGCGCTCCAGCACCTTGCCGGCTCCCACGAGGTGCTCTTGGCCGAGGAACTCGTCGAGCGTCCGAGGGCGCATGCGGGCCGCGACCGGGGCCTGCTCTTCTTCCCGCTGTCTGCCCTGGTGCTCGAATAGGTTTTCGCCGCGCTGCGGTCGTCGCATGGCGCAAGTCTAGCATCGCGGCGGCATGACGGGGCGATGTGGGCCCCAATATCGATGGTCTCGTGCTTCGGTGGAACGTACAATCGCGCCATCAACCAGGGAGGCGCCCGATGATCCAGCAACCGACGCTCCCGCCGTCAGGCCAGCCCGCGCCCCCGCCATATCCGGTCGACATCA
Organism: SAR202 cluster bacterium; assembly: GCA_016872415.1. Classification (GTDB taxonomy): domain Bacteria; phylum Chloroflexota; class Dehalococcoidia; order Lucifugimonadales; family Australimonadaceae; genus VGZX01. The sequence continues at coordinate 29,767 of VGZX01000014.1, forward strand.
CGATCTCCTACCCGGAGCGCCGGTCGCGCGGCGTGCTGCTGCTGAAGGTGTCGCTGGGCTGGCTGATTCTGGTGCCGCACTTCGTCCTCCTCTACGTGCTGGGCATCATGACGGCCATCATCACGTTTCTTGCTTTCTTCATCGTCTTGTTCACCGGGCAATACCCCAGGGGGATGTTCGACTTCATGGTCGGCTATTACCGGTGGAGCATGCGGGTGAGCGCGTATGCGAGCCTGTTGCGCGACGAGTACCCGCCATTCCGCTTGGCGCCGTGAACGATGGTGGGCTAGCAGGAGGACGGCCCCTGGAAAAGCCCGCTCCCGGTCCGTTCACGCCCGCGCTACCCGACCCCACGCCCGCAATGGCGGAGGCCGGCGCCGCCGCGGCGCCGGGCGGAGGCGCCCCACCGCCGGCAACGGGCGACCCGTCTGGGACGATGCCGTCGTGGGCATGGTTGTTCGTTGCCGTGAGCGGCGCCGTGTTGGGCGTCGGTGGCGCGTTCATCCAAGAGACGTTGCGCGCGGACGTGTTCATGCCATTCATCGCCGGGCCAATGATCGAAGAGGCAATGAAGCCGGTGGGCCTCTACGTGCTGCTGGCACGGCGGCCGGCGTCGTTCGGTAGCCGTTCGCGGGTGGCGGTCATGGGCGCATTGGCGGGCATGGCGTTCGGCCTCGTCGAGAGCGTGGTGTACGTGTTGATCTACTACTCTGCCCTCGCCGGCGCGCCCGCGCCGCCGGACTACGTCGCGTTCCGGTTCACCGTGCCGGTGGCGATGCACGCGGCGGCGACCTTCATTTTCAGCATGGGCATCACGCCTAGGTTGCGTGCGTCGGTCACCGGGCAGGTGCCGTTCCTGTCGGGCAGTTGGCGCTGGTTCGTTCCCGCCGTGGCGCTGCACAGCCTCTACAACGTCGCGGTCGCGGTGATCGAGTCGTTCAGCGATGCCTTCTCGTTCGGCGGCTAGGCGCGGCGCCGCTATAATCGCAGCATGAACGTACGCATCAGGCTTTTCGCATCGTATCGTGAGCTGGCGGGCACGGGGCGCATCGACGTGACGCTAGAGCCTCCGGCGACCGTCGCGGCGGCGATTCAGCGGCTGCTCCAGGCGGTGCCGGCGCTGCCCCGCGACTTCCGCCCGCACCTGATCGCGGTGAACGAGGACTTCGCCAACGCGGAGTACCCGCTGCGTGACGGCGACGAGGTGGCGTTGTATCCGCCCGTGAGCGGCGGCGTGGAGGCGCGCGTGGTCCACGAGGCGATTGGCGCGGGCGCGGTGGCCGACCGAGTGCGCCACCCCGGCAATGGCGCGGTGGTGACGTTCGAGGGGGTGACGCGGGACAACACCGGCGGCCGGCGCGTGCGTCACCTGGAATACGAGGCGCACGAAGCGATGGCGGAGAAGGTGCTGTCGGGCGTGCTGGTGGAGACCGCCGCTCGCTTCGGCATCGACCGCCTCGCCGCATGGCACCGCATCGGCCACCTGGAGATCGGCGACGTGAGCCTCGTGGTGGCCGTCGGCTCGGCGCACCGGCTGGAGGCGTTTCTCGCGACGCAGTACGCGGTCGACCGCATCAAGCACGTCGTGCCGGTGTGGAAGAAGGAGGCGTTCGAGGACGGCTCGGTGTGGGTGGGCGCCGCGTGCGACCCGGAGCACCACGCGATGGAGCAGCAAGTGGCGCCGTATGCCGGCTTCCTGGCGGCGCGCGAGGGCGATGCCGGCGAGCACGCCCACCGACACGCGCACGCCCACTAGCGGTGCGCGCTTCCATCCACGTGCCGATCAAGACGAAACGCATCCATGAGCCGGCGGAGCCGGGCGACGGCTATCGCCTGCTGGTGATGCGTTACTGGCCGCGCGGCGTGGCGAAGTCGCGCGTCGACGGCTGGGACCGCCGGCTGACGCCGACGCGGGGGCTGTTGGCCGAGCTGAACGACGGGGCGATTGACTGGCCGGAGTACGCCTGCCGCTTTCGGCACGAGATGGCGACACGCCCGGAGTCCGTCGCGGCGCTGGGCGAGCTGCGGGAGCGGGCCGCGCGTGAAACGGTCACGCTCTTGTGCTGGTGCCCGGACGAGGCGCGCTGCCACCGCGCGGTGCTGAAGGAGCTGGCGGAAGCGGGTCCAGCGTGCGGGGCGCCGTCCTAGCACGGGGCGCGCGGCGAGAGTATCCTGCCTCTCCGCGTGCTCGCGCAACCCGAGGATGCCGGTGATCCGCGCGATACCCCCGCATGACCATGCGAACGGCGGAGCGGTGCCGCGCAGGGCCGAACGACCGTGCGCGGCGGCCGAGCCCATGAAGCGGCGGGCGGACGCGCCCCTCGCGCCCCCGACCCCGCAAATGCGGTAACGCCGCTTGGAGCCCACGTGACGTCGATCGCTCGCAAGCCCCGCATCTTCTACGGCTGGTACATCGTCGCCATATCCAGCATGGGGGCGCTGTTCGGCGCCGGCACCAGCCAGCTGTTCATGTCGGTCATGTTGAAGCCGATCACCGAGGACATGGGGTGGTCGCGCACCGAGCTCGCGGCGGCCACGACCATGGGAACGGTGCTGAGCGGGCTGGCGTCGCCGATGGTGGGCCGCTGGGCCGACCGGCACGGGCCGCGCTTCCTGATGGCGTTCGCCGTGGTGGCGGTCGCGCTGTCGTTCCTCGCGCTCGGCGCGGTGCAGTTGGTGTGGCAGTTCTACTTCGCCTACGTGTTCGGGCGGGTCGCCAGCTCGACGACGTTGTCCGGCGTCGTGTCGCGCACGGCGGTCGTCAACTGGTTCCGGCGGATGCGCGGCCGGGCGCTCGGCATGGTGGCGACGGCGGTGCCGCTGGGCGGCTCGGTGCTGGCGGTGACGGCGCAGACGATGATGGGCCAAGGCATGACCTGGCGCGGCGTATTCGTGGTGTTCAGCGTGGCGACGCTGGCCGTGCTGCTCATCCCGACCGTGCTGTTGATGAGGAAGCAGCCGGAGGACGTTGGCCTGCTGCCCGACGGCGACACGCGGGAGCAGGCGGCGAGAGCCGCCGCCGAGGACCGAGGGGCCCGCGGGCGCGGCGCCGAGCGGTCGTACACGCTGCGGCAGGCGATGCGGACGCCGACGCTGTGGCTGCTGATCTTCTCGATGTCGTTCAGCAGTTGGGGCAACGGCGGGCTCTCGTTCCACCTCGTGGCCTACTACACGGACGCCGGCATCGCCGCTGGGCTGGCCGTGGCGGCGCTCAGCACGTACGCCCTCTCCGGCGCCGTCGCCAACACGATGTGGGGGTTCCTGACCGAGCGGCACTCGGAGCGGGCCTTGGCGATGGGCGCCATGGCGCTGGCAGCCGCCCTCACCGTGTTCGCGCTCGTCGCCACCAATGTCGCTGGGGCGTTCACATTCGCCATGCTGTTCGGGCTGGCAGCGCGGGGCGAGGCGTCGCTCATCAACATCATGCTCGCCCAGTATTACGGCCGAGGCTCGTTCGGCGCCATTTCGGGCTTCGCCACGCCGTTCCAGATGGCGGGCCTCGGCATCGGCCCCACCGTCTCTGCATTCATCTACGACATGAGCGGCGGGTCGTATACTTTCGCGTTCCTGCTCTCCACCTGCCTGTTCATCTCCTCGGCCGTCATGGTGTTCCTGGCGCGCTGGCCCGCTCCCGCCCCGCCCGCCGCGTAGCGATTCTCCCGACGAGGCCATTCCAGCATGCAATGGGTCGTCGCCGTGATCCTCGGTGTCACCTACGCCGGTGTGGCGTTCACGCGACTGCCGCGCGTGCCGGTGGACCGTCCCGCCGCCGCGTTCGCGGGCGCCGTGGCGATGGTGCTGCTTGGCGTGTTGAGTTACGCCGACGCGGTCGCGGCGATCGATTTCCACACGATTGGCCTGTTGCTGGGCATGATGCTGGTGGTGGCGGCGCTGGAGAAGATGGGCCTGGTGACGTATTTGGCGCGGCGGCTGCTGGCGGTGGGCACCACGCCGTGGTGGCTGCTGGCGGTGGTGGTCGCCGGGACGGCGGTGTTGAGCGCGTTCCTCGTGAACGATGCCGTGGTGCTGTTCTTCACCCCCCGTATTGATCCGCGCGACGCGGCTCCTGAAGGCGAACCCCGTGCCCTACCTGATCGCCGAGGCGATGGCTTCGAACGCGGGCTCCACGGCGACGATCGTCGGCAACCCGCAGAACGCGTTGATCGGCACCGTGTCCGGCATTGACTTCGCGCGGTTCTTCCTGGTGTTGGGGCCGGTGGCGCTGACGGCGTGCGTCATCGTGATCGCGGCGGTGGGGCTCCTGTTTCGTCGGCAGATGCGGACGCCGTTAGACCGGGTGGGCCTGGCCGCCGAGCCGGCGCGGCCTGAGGGGGTGCCGCTGCGCGGGGCGGCGATCGTGGCGTTGCTGGTCGCGGGCCTGTTCGCGTCGGGCCCGCTGGGGCTGGACGTCTCGCTTGTGGCGCTGCTGGCGGGGGCGCTCGTGCTCATCGTCAGTCCCGCGCGGCCGGGTGAGCTGCTGCGGATGGTGGACTGGGTGCTGCTGTTTTTCTTCGCGGGGCTGTTCGTCGTCATCGGCGGCGCACGGCAGGCCGGCGTGCTGGACATCTTTCTGGAGCGCATCGACCTTTCGGCCGGCATGGCGGGCATCGTCTCGATCCATTTGGTGAGCGTGGTGGCGAGCCAACTGGTGAGCAACGTGCCGCTGACGCTGCTAGCGGTGCCGCTGCTGGAGCGGGCGGGCAGCGACCTGCTGTGGTTGAGCCTGGCGGCCGGGGCGACGCTCGCGGGCAACCTCACCGTCATCGGAGCGGTCGCCAACATCATCGTCGTCGAGGGCGCCTCAAAGGAAGGCGTCGCGGTGCCGTGGGGCCAGTTCTTCCGCGTCAGCGTCGTGGTGACGGCGCTCACGGTCGCCGCATCCATGGCGTTGCTCGCCGCGCAATGGCAACTTGGCTGGGTGCGATAGCCCCGGTCAAGGTCGCCGCCGCGACCGACGCGGGGGGCCGTCGTGGTGGTGGCGAGGCGGGGCGTTTGCTATGATTGATTGGTTGGCACGGAGGGGTCGCATAGTGGTCTAGTGCACCCGCCTGCTAAGTGGGAGGCCCCAAAAGGGTCACGCGGGTTCGAATCCCGCCCCCTCCGCCAGCGATCGATTTGGATGGCCAGAACGCCCCGACGCCACCGTGAGCCGGGGCGTCGCTGTTCGAAGGGGCTCGCGATGCGGCACTACCATATCTGGACCGTCGGCTGCCAGATGAACAAGGCGGACTCCGAGCGCATGGGTGCGGCCTTGGAGCAGCTTGGCCTGAGCGCCGTCGACGAGCCGGCCGACGCCGACGTGGTCGTGTTGAACTCGTGCGTGGTGCGCCAGAACGCCGAGGACCGCGTCGTGGGCATGCTCACGTCGCTGAAGCCGTGGAAGCAGTCGCACCCGGACAGGACCATCGCCCTCATGGGCTGCATGGTCGGCCCGCAGCAGGACGGCCTTCGCAAGCAGTTCCCCTACGTCGATACCTTCATGCGCCCGCAGCAGTTCGACTCGCTCATACGGATCGTGGCGGAAAAGCAGGGCGTCGATCCGGAGGGCTGCGTTGGGCCGCTGGTGCCGGGCCACCCGCGAGTGACGATCTTCGTGCCGATCAGCCACGGCTGCGACAAGTTCTGCACGTTCTGCATCATTCCCTACCGCCGCGGGCGCGACGTGTCGCGGCCGTTCGACGATCTGGTCGACGAGTGCAAGATGCTGGCGGCGCGCGGCGTGAAGGAGGTGACGCTGCTGGGGCAGAACGTCGACTCCTACGGCCACGACCTGCCGGGCAAGCCCGACCTGGCCGACCTGCTGACGGCCATTCACGAGCGGGTGCCGGAGCTGTCGAGGATACGTTTTCTCACCTCGCACCCCAACGACATGAGCCAGCGCATCATCGAGGCGGTGGCGCGGCTGCCACGCGTGATGGAGTTCATCAACCTGCCCTTCCAGGCGGGCGACGACATGGTGCTGGCGAACATGCGCCGCGGCTACACGAACGCGCAGTACCGCGAGCTCGTGGGGCGCATCCGCGCGACCATTCCCAACGTCGCCATGGTGACTGACCTGATCGTCGGCTTTCCGGGCGAAACCGAGGAGCAGTTCGAGCGGACGCTGGAGCTCGTGCGCGACCTCCGCTTCGACAAGGTGCACGGCGCCGCCTACTCGGTGCGGCCCGGCACCATCGCCGCGCGGCAGCTGCCCGACGACGTGCCGCAGGCCGAGAAGGAGCGCCGATTGCGCGCCGTCGAGGCACTGCAGGAGCGCATCTTGAGCGAGATCAACGCCGGCTATTTCGGCACGACGCAAGAGGTGCTGGTGGACGGCCACCACCGTGGGCGCTGGCAGGGGCGCACGCGCACCGACAAGCTGGTGTTCATCGAGTCCGACGAGGACCTCGCCGGCCGCCTCGTGAGCGTCCGCATCACGAAGACCTCGCCGTGGTCGCTGCAAGGGCGGCTCGCGCGCTCGGCCGAGCCTGTTTCCACGGGGTAGCCCGTTCGGGGACGGCCCCGGCTTCCATCGCTTGCCTCGTCTGTTACAATGGTCTGAATCATCATGTGACGCGCATCACAATCGACCGCGATCGGCATGATGGAGCCTGGGGAGGCGATGAGCAATGGCGACGAAGACGCTTCGCACACCGATCCTGCCCGTGACCGAGCTGGAGCAGGCGGAGTTCTGCCGCCCAACCGAGGACCTGGAAGCCCGCCCGCTCGCCGAGGAGATGGGCGCCCACATACGCTGGCAGCAAATTCCGACCGAGTACCTCCACCTCAACGCCAGGCAGCTCGACGAGCGCATTGGCGCGGCACGGAAGCAGTTGGGCAAGCGCGCGATCATTCTCGGCCATCACTACCAGCGCGAGGAAGTGATCAAGTACGCCGACGTGACGGGCGATTCGTTCAAGCTGTCGCAGCAGGCGGCGGCGCAGCGCGAGGCAGAGTTCATCGTTTTCTGCGGCGTGCACTTCATGGCCGAGACGGCCGACACGCTGGCCGGGCCGCGCCAGCAGGTGAGCCTGCCGAACCTGACCGCCGGCTGCTCGATGGCCGACATGGCGCCGACGGATGACGTGCTCGACTGCTGGGACGACCTCGCGCGCCTGCTCGGGGAAGACCAGGTACTGCCAATCACCTACATGAACTCGACGGCCGCCATCAAGGCGCTTTGCGGGCGCAACGGTGGCATCGTCTGCACATCGTCCAACGCGTCGCAGATCATGGAGTGGGCGTTCGAGCAGCGCCCGAAGGTGCTGTTCCTGCCGGACGAGCACCTGGGCCGGAATACCGCCGCGAGGCTGGGCATTCCAATGGAACAGGCGGTGCTCTGGAACCCGTTCAACCGCCTGGGTGAGCTCACCGAGGAGCAGATCCGCGACGCGAAGGTCATCCTGTGGCGCGGGCATTGCTCGGTTCACACGCGGTTCAAGGTGGCGCAGGTGGAGGCGGCGCGCGAGCGCTTCCCCAACGTGACAGTGATGGTGCACCCCGAGTGCCCGAAGGAGACGGTGGACGCAGCCGACCTGAACGGCTCGACGGAGCAGATCATCAAGGCGGTGAACGAATCGGCGCCGGGCAGCATGTGGGCGATCGGCACCGAGATCAACCTCGTGCACCGGCTGGCGATGCGGAACCCGAACAAGACCATCTTCTGCCTGGACCCGGTCGTGTGCCCGTGCTCGACGATGTACCGCACGCATCCGGCCTACGTGGCGTGGGTGCTGGAGGAGCTGGTGGCGGGCAATGTCGTCAACCGCATCGAGGTCGAGCCCGCCACGAAGGCCGAGGCGAAGCTGGCGCTGCAACGGATGCTGGACGTGACGGCCGCGCGGACGAAGGGGTGGGACAAGGCGTAGGCGGCCCGGCCGGCGACCTGCTCGCGGTCACGCTCGAACGGTCCGATCACCGCTTGGGAGTACGTCCACCGCTATGTTGCACCAATGGCACGGCACCATCGAGCTGATCCGCCGGGCGCTGGCCGAGGACGAGGTGGCCGCCGACGCCACCAGCGGCCTGCTGCCCGATGACCTTTCGAGCGAGGGCTTCCTGATGGCGAAGGCCCACGGCGTGCTCGCGGGCATCGACGTGGCGCTCCAGGTGTTTCACGAGGTCGACCCGGCGCTGCGGACGTGGGTGCTCACCGCCGATGGCAGCGCGGTGGAGAAAGGCCAGAACCTCGCGCGAATGGAGGGGCGCATGAGCAGCATGCTCCGCGCGGAGCGCACCGCCCTCAACCTCTTACAACGCATGAGCGGCATCGCGACGTACACCAATGCCTTCGTGCGGGCGATCGAGGGCACCGGCGCGATCATCATCGACACGCGCAAGACGCTGCCCGGTTTCCGCCTGCTGGACAAATACGCCGTGCGCATGGGCGGCGGCCACAATCACCGGATGAACCTGGCCGATGGCGTGCTGATCAAGGACAACCATATCGCCGCCATGGCGAGGCGCGGCTTGACGCTGGCTGACCTCGTGAGGCGGGCGCGCTCCCAAGCGCCTCACACGGTGCGGATCGAGGTCGAGTGCGACTCGCTGGAGCAGGTGCGCGAGGCGCTGGACGCCGGCGCCGACATCGTCATGTTCGACAACATGACGCCCGAGCAGATGCGGCAGGGCGTGGCGCTGTGCAAGGGCCGTGCGCTCACCGAGGCGTCGGGCGGGGTGACGCTGGAGAGCGTGCGCGCCATCGCGCTCACCGGCGTCGACCTCATCTCCACGGGGCAGATCACGCACTCCGTCAAGGCGCTGGACATCAGCCTCGAAGTGCATCCCGCCAACTAACCGGAGGCGTGCGCGATGGAGAACATCCTGCTTCTGGTCGTGCCGCTCGCCCTGATCCAGCTCGGCCTGATGATCTGGGCGCTGGTGGACCTGATCAACCGGCGGGCCGTGAAGGGGGGGGGGCAACAAGCTGCCCTGGCTGCTCCTCATCGTGCTGGTGAGTGCGATCGGGCCCATCCTGTATTTTCTGTTCGGCCGAGAGGAGACCGTCTAAATGGCCTCCACGATCGTCTGCGCCG
>VGZX01000015.1 GCA_016872415.1 SAR202 cluster bacterium
ATGCTCTTGCATGTAGCCGAGCGAATAGACCTGCACGACCAACGCCACGAAGGTGACGAGGCCCAGCATCATCACCGTGGCGGGGTCGACCAGGATGCCGCCGGCGACGCTGAGATCGCCCACCGTGAACCAGTGGACCTGGAAGTGGTGAAGACCCACGCCCTTGGACAGCAGGTCGAACAGCACGACCCAGAAGACGATGAAGCCGGCGAGGACCGCCAGCACGGAAATGTGCTTGCCCTGCCAGGGCAACCAACCGCGGAATGGCGCGATCACCGCGAAGGCGCCAAATCCGAACGCCGGTATGAGCCAGGCCCATTCCATGGCTTGCCTCAGCCCCTCATGATGTCGATTTCGTCCACGTTGACGGAGCCGCGTGCGCGGTAGAGCCGCAAGACGATAGCGAAGGCCAGCGCCACCTCCGCCGCCGCCACCGTGATCACGAACACCGCGATGACCAGCCCGGTGACCTTGTCGAAGTGGTTGTAGGCGGCCCATGCGACCAGGTTCACGTTCACCGCGTTCAGCATGAGTTCGATGGATATGAGCACCAGCACCGCCGAGCGGCGCGCCAGCACGCCGTAGACTCCGAGCGCGAAGAGTGCCGCGCTCAACAACTGGAAATGCACCAGCGTCATGGCTCGTCGCTCCCGCCGCCCCGGGCGATGACGATGGCGCCGATCATCGCCACCAGCAGCAGGATCGACGCGATCTCGAACGGCACGGCCCATCGCTCGAACAGCTCCGCGCCCAGCCGGTTGATGCCGACGCCGACTCGCGCGTCAGTTCCGCGGGCACGGTCGTCCAAGACCACGGACGCGGCCAGCAGTCCGAATAGCGCGATCGACGCGACCGCGGCCACGGGCCACCGCCGGTGCTCCGCCGTCACCTGGAACTCGCCGTGGCGGGTGAGCATGAGCGCGAAGAGGATGACGATGACGATGGCGCCGCCGTAGATGAGCACCTGCACTAGCGCGAGGAACTCGGCGTACAGCAGCACGAACGCTGCGGCGACCCCGGCCATCGACGTGAGCAGGAACAGGGCGGCGTGCACGACGTTTCGAGCGGAAACGACACCGGCCCCGGCGAGGAGCGTGACGAAGCCGATGACGTAGAACAGCACGAGGTCCAAGCTAGGCGTCGTCCTCCCGGGAGGGTGCCTTCCCCGAGCCAGTGTCGAGTTTCGTCGCCGCCGTGGCGGGCGCCCTCTTCGCGAGCGCGACGCCGGCGACGTTCTTCTCGGGGTTCCTGGGCCGCCAGCCGCTGCGCTCCATCCACCGGCGCCCCTGCGAGAGCAGGATGGGCAGGTCCGCGCGGGCGCCGTTGCGTGCATACGAGGCGAGCTCGTGCTCGTGCGTCATTTCGATGGCATCGAAGGCGCACACGTCCACGCAGATGCCGCACAGGATGCAGCGGTTGTAGTTGATCTCGAAGTGCTCGATGATCTTCCGGCGGTGGCTCGTGCCCGCCGCGAAGTTGGGGTTGTCGTGCATCCGCGCGCTCATGCATTGCGTGGGGCATTCGCGCACGCACACCATGCAACCCGTGCAGAATGGCTCGTCGGCCGTCGTGTCCCACAAGAGCGCGGGGAAGCCCATGTAGCGGGGTTGCACCGGCAGATGCTCCTCCGGGTAGTTGGCCGTCACCGGCCGCTTGAACACCCAGCGGATGGTCGTCAGGAAGCCCTTGAGTCCAGCGATCATGATGAAGCCTCGACTTTGGCGGCGGCCGGGGCCTCGCGATGCAGCCTCGGTTTCGCCTGAACGACAACGGCGTCACGCCGGTACTTCTCCGCCAGCGCCCGCGCGGGCGCGCCCTGTAGCCGCGTTTGGAGCCATGCGGCGAGCGCGAGCGTCGCGAGCGACATCAGCGTCAGCGTCCACGACGGCCAGCCGTAGAAGCGCTGCACGACGACGGTGACGAGCGTGACGAATGACAGCGGTATCAGTATCTTCCACCCCAGGCTCATCATTTGGTCGATGCGGAGTCGCGGGTAGGTGCCGCGCACCCAGAAGATGAGCACGGTGACGAAATAGGACTTCGTGAGGAACAGCGCCACCGCCGCCGGCGCCGGCAACGTGCCGAACGGCCAGCTCCAGCCGCCCAGGAACAACAGCGCCGTGAGCGCGCCGACAAGGAACGTGTTGCCGTATTCGGCGAGGTAGAACACGGCCCAGTGCGCGCCGCTGTATTCCACCAGCGGGCCGCCCACCACCTCGGATTCGGCGAGATAGATGTCGAACGGCGTGCGCCCGATCTCGGCGAGCCCGGCGATGAAGAAGAGCACCGCGGCCAGCGGCACGAGTGCAATGTAGGGCACCGTCCGCTGCGCCTCGACGATGTCGACGAAGCTCATGGAGCCCGCGAGCGCCACCATCGTGATCGCGATGACGATTAGCGGTATCTCATAGCTAACCAGCTGGGCCGCCGCGCGGAAGCCGCCCAGCACGGAATACTTGCTCGCAGCGCTCCAGCCCGCCAGCAGCACGCCGACGATGCTGAGCGTCGAGAAGGCGACGAAGAAGAAGACGCTGGTGTCCAGGTTCCGCAGCGCCAAGTCGCGCGTGAACGGAATGGTGAGCCAAACGACGAACGAGGGCACGAACACGAGCAGCGGCGCGACATAGAACAGGACCTTGGCCGACGGCCCCGGCGACACGTCCTCTTTCCACAGGAGCTTGATGCCGTCGGCGACCGGCTGCAGCAGGCCGAACGGGCCGACGCGGTTGGGTCCGGGGCGTCCTTGTAGGCGGCCGAGGAACTTCCGTTCGAGCCAGACGAGCGACACGCCGAGTATGGACACCGCCGTGACCAGCGCGACCGCGCCGACGGCCGCCCAGACGATGTCCAGGAGCGTCACGCTCACCGGTCCACCTCGCCGAGCACGATGTCGATCGACCCGAGGATGGCGATGGAGTCGGCGACGTAGGAGTTGAGCAGCATGGGGCGGAGCGCGACGAGGTTGCAGAAGGATGGCGGGCGCACCTTCAGGCGATAGGGCTTGTCGGAGCCGTCGCTCACCAGGAACACGCCGATGTCGCCGCGTGGGTTCTCGGCGTGCACGTAGACCTCGCCCTTCGGCGGGCGCGCGATGCGGCGCGTTTGCGTCATCGTTGGGCCGTCGGGCAGCAGGTCGAGGCATTGCTCGATCATCGAGATCGATTCGTGGCACTCCAGCACGCGCATGTAGTAGCGGTCCCAGCAGTCACCACGTTCGCCCACCGGCACCTTGAAGGTGAGGTAGGGATAGACCTCGTACGGGTTGTCCTTTCGCACGTCGTAGGGCACGCCGCTGGCGCGCAGGTTCGGCCCCGTAAGGCCGCACGAAACGGCGGTCTTCGCGTCGATGACACCGACGCCCTTCGTGCGGAGCAGAAACACCTCGTTGAACGAGAGCAGCCGGTCGGTTTCGTCGACGCCGCGCTTCACGAACTCCAGCGCCGCGCGGACTCGCGCCGTGAAGTCGCTGGGCACGTCTTCCTTGATGCCGCCGATGCGGATGTAGTTGTGCATGAGCCGGGCGCCGGTCACGCTTTCGAAGATGTTTTGGATGCGCTCGCGCTCGCGGAACGTATACATCACGGGCGTCATCGCGCCCACGTCCAGCCCATAGGTGCCGAGGAAGAGCAGGTGGCTCGCGACGCGGTTCAACTCGCACAACAGCACGCGGATGAACTGTGCGCGCTCCGGCACCTCCAGCCCCATGAGGCGCTCGACGGCCCGCACGAACACCAGTTCGTTGTTGAGGTTCGCGATGTAGTCCATGCGGTCGAATAGCGTCACGATCTGCCCGTAGGACTCGTTCTCGCACAGCTTCTCGGAGCCGCGGTGCAGATAGCCGATGTGCGGCTCCATGTCCACGATGCGCTCGCCGTCGAGCGTCAGCAGCATGCGGAAGACGCCGTGCGTCGCCGGGTGCTGCGGCCCCAGGTTCAGCATCATGTCCACTTGTCGTTGGTCGGTGGTCGTCATCGCCTAGAACTCATCGTGGTCGTGAAACGGAAAACTCTTCAGCCCCGGATGCCCTTCGAAGCCCTCGTACAGCAGCAACGGCGACAGGTCCGGGTTGCCGGTAAAGGTGACGCCGAACAGGTCGTGCACCTCGCGCTCGTACCAATGCGCCGCCTCCCACAAGTGGGTCGCGGTTGGCACTTGCGCGTCGTTGGCGGGCACGCGCGCCTTCAGCATGGCCTTGCGGAGCGTTTGGGTGCTCAACAGGATGTAGACCACCTCCAGGTGCTCGACGTAGTCGACGGCGAGCAGCAGGTGCAGCATGTCCATCCGTAGCGATTGGTCGTCGCGGCACCGCTCGGCGACGTGGGGCAGGCGCTCGCGCTCCACGCGCACCCAGGGGACCTCATCGCGCCCGCCGGATTCCAGGGCATTCGTCCCGACGACGCGGGCCAGCAGCCGTGCCGTTTCTTGCCCCTGGACGTCGAACACCTCTTGCGCCACTTCCACTGGTGGGCCGTGGCGCGCCGGACGCTCCGGGGGAGTGGGCTTCGGCGGTTGGGTCACGACCGCGTCTCCGTCAACGCGTCAGGGGCCACGTCGGCGTTCCGCGCATCGTGCCGTATCTTTTCTTGCAACTTCAGAATGCCATCTTGCAGCGCCTCGGGGCGAGGCGGACAGCCCGGCACGTAAACGTCCACCGGAATGAGGTGGTCGACTCCCATCACCACGCTGTACGACCGCCAGTAGGGGCCGCCGTTCGTGGCGCAAGAGCCCATCGCGATGACCCATTTGGGGTCGGGCATCTGTTCGTATAGCAGCCTGATGGGCTCGGCCATCTTCTTCACGACGGTGCCGGCGACGATCATGACGTCGGACTGCCGTGGCGACGGCCACGTGACCACGCCGTAGCGGTCGAAGTCGTGGTTCGTCATGTGGGTGGAGATCATCTCGATGGCGCAGCAAGCCAGCCCGAACGTGAGCGTCCAGAGCGAGTTGCTGCGGGCGAGCGCCGCCAGCTCGTCGAGGCGGGCGGTGATGACGCCGGGCGCGGCGCTCTTGATGAGCGACGGCGCCGGCCGGTTGCCCTTGCCGAGCGAGACGGCCCCTTGCTCCTTGGTGTCGAAGAACCGGCCTTGCTTGGGCCGCTGCCAGTGCTCGGGAACGAACAGCGGCGATGGTTGCGTGGGCTTCTCGTTCATCGCCATTCCAGCACCCCCTTTCTCCAAGCATAAAGCACGCCGAAGAAGAGGATGCCGATGAAGAGGAGCATTGCGTAAAAGACGTAGGAGGCCGTTTGCAGGAACACCAACGCCCACGGGAAGAGGAATACGGCTTCCACATCGAAGATGAGAAATAGGATCGCGAATAGGTAGTAGCGGGCGTTGAATTGCGACCAGCCGAGCGGTCCGGGCCGTATGCCGGACTCATAAGGGGTGGCCTTGTCGACCGAGGGCCGGCGGGGCGCGAGCACGGCGTTTGCGAGAAAGGCCGCGCCCATTGCCGCAAACCCCACGACAATGGTGACCGCGACCGTGACCCAGTCAAGCGCAAACCCGTCGCCGGGCATACTTGTCCCCTTTCACATCCGGCAGGCGCGAAACGCGCCGCCCTCATAATGAACGGCGGGACAGACTGTAACATCGGCCTAGGGGGCAGTCAACGCGAACGGGGACGTGCCCGTGTCGACGCCATGCGGGTGCGGGGTGGGTGTTTGGCTAATGTCCGCCCGGCGCGGCCTTGTCGCGCGCCATGATGGTCGCCATGTCCTTGTCGCCGCGCCCGCTGAGGCTGATGACGACGATGCGGTCGCTCGGCAGCTGCGGTGCGAGGCGGTTCACCACGTAGGCGATGGCGTGCGACGATTCGAGTGCGGGAATGATGCCCTCCAGCTCGCACGTCAACTTGAAGGCCGCCACCGCCTCGTCGTCTGTCACGCTCACATAGGTGGCGCGCTCGGTGTCCTTCAGCCATGCGTGCTCCGGGCCGACGCCGGGGTAGTCGAGGCCCGCCGAGATGCTGTGGGTGTCCTTGATCTGGCCGAACTCGTCTTGAACCACGTAGGACATGGAGCCGTGGAGCACGCCGACGTCGCCGCCGCCGATGCTGGCTGCGTGCTTGCCGGTCGCCACGCCCTCGCCGCCAGCCTCGACGCCGATGAGGTGGACGCCGGCGTCGCCGATGAACGGATAGAAGAGGCCGATGGAGTTGGAGCCACCGCCGACACAGGCGACGGCATAGTCGGGCAGGCGCCCGGCCTGCTCCAGCGTCTGCTGGCGTGCCTCGCGCCCGATGACCGATTGGAAGTCGCGCACCATCATAGGGTAGGGGTGCGGGCCGACGCAGGAGCCGATGAGGTAGTGCGTGTCGTGGACGTTCGTCACCCAATCGCGGATCGCCTCGCTCACGGCCTCCTTCAGCGTGCGGCTACCCGCCTCCACGGCGCGCACCTCCGTGCCGAGCAGGCGCATGCGGTAGACGTTCTGCTCTTGCCGGCGCATGTCCTCGGAACCCATGTAGACGATGCATTGCATGCCGAGCATGGCGCACACCGTCGCACTGGCGACGCCGTGCATGCCCGCGCCCGTTTCCGCGACGATGCGGCGCTTGCCCATGCGGCGGGCGAGCAGCGCCTGGCCGATGGCGTTGTTGATCTTGTGTGCGCCGGTGTGGTTCAGGTCCTCGCGCTTGAAGTAGATCCGCGCGCCGCCGGCGTGTTCCGTGAGGCGCTTGGCGAGATAGAGCGGCGACGGCCTCCCGACGAAGTCGGTCAGCAGCTGGTGAAACTCGGCGTGGAATGTGGGATCGGCCTTCGCGGCGTCGTAGGCGCGCACCAGCGCCTCTAACGCGGGCATCACCGTTTCGGGCACGTATTGGCCGCCGTATTTGCCGTAACGCCCGCGAGCGTCCGGCAGGGTGGTGTTCGTGGTGTTCACGATGCCCTCCCCGCTAGCAGGCGGCGTAGGCCCTTCGGAGCAAGCGCACGGTCCGCCTCGCGCGCGGCGGCGATGAAGGCCCGTATCTTCGCCGGGTCCTTCACCCCATTCGTCTCGATGCCGCTGGAAGTGTCAACCCCCCACGGCCGCACCGTGCGTATCGCGTCGCCCACGTTGTCGGGCGTGAGGCCGCCGGCGAGACTGAACGAATAGGACGCACCGAGGCCCGCGGCGACTTTCCAGTCGAACGACTTGCCGGTGCCGCCAAACGCGCCCGCGACCTTGGTGTCGAGAATCGGCCGGTGGTCCGCCATGGTGTGCCGCTGGAGCAACAGCATGAGCTTCGGCAACAGCGCGGAGGCCGGCACGTCGCCGTCGACGCCGATCACCTTGTAGATGATGGGCGCCTTGACCTGGGCCGCGTAGCCCATGCCTTCCGACCCGCAGAGCTGCACGGCATCGAGGTCGAGCGTCGCGACGGCTTCGTTCACGAACTCGACCGGCTGGTCACCGACCATGCCGACGATCTGCGGCAGCGGCTGGCCGCCGAGCGCGGCGCGCAGGTCCGCGAGCATCCGTTGTAGCTGGGGGACGCTGACCGAGCGCTTGAGGCCGGGGATGAGCACCAGGCCGATGGCATCGGCCCCGGCCTTCGCGGCGGTGATCATGCTCTCGCTATCGGTAAACCCGCACACCTTCACGCGTGTCATGTTGCTTGTCCTTATGCTGCGTAAGAGCGCCTAGACGCTCGCCATTTCGCGGACCTTCGCCGCCGTGTCGCCCGATGTTACCAGCGCCTCGCCGACGAGAATGGCGTTCACGCCGGCCTCCTTGAGCGGGACGATGTCGGCCGCCTTGTTCATGCCGCTCTCGGCCACGACGATCTTGCCCGTTGGGATGAGGGGGCGCAACCGCAGCGCCAGCCCCATGTCCATCGTGAAAGCCTTGAGGTCGCGATGGTTGATACCGATGACCTCGGCGCCGGCGCCGAGAGCCAGCTCCAGCTCGGCCTCGTTGTGCACCTCGACCAGCGGCTGCAGGCCGACACTCCGCGCGGCATCCATCATCTCGCGCAGTTGGGCCTCCGTTAGCATCGCCACGATGAGGAGGGCCGCGTCGGCGCCGTGTGCCCGCGCCTCCACCATCTGGTAGGCGTCGTAGAGGAAGTCCTTGCGGAGCACCGGCAGGCCCTTCGGCCCGACCGCCGCCTTTACCGCCTCCAAGTCCTTCAGGCTGCCGAGGAAGAAGTCGGCCTCCGTCAACACGGAGATGGCGGCGGCGCCGTTTCCGGCGTAAAAGGTCGCCAGGCCCACGGGGTCGTAGTTGGGCGCCATGATGCCGCGTGACGGCGACGCCTTCTTGACCTCGGCGATGAGCCGCACCTGCTGGCCGACCAGCGCCCTCGCGAAGTCGATGGGCGGCGGCAGCATCCGGATGCGCGCCTCGAGCGCCGCCAGCGGCGTTTCCCGCTTATGGCGTTCCACCTCAAGGCGCTTCTTGTCGAGTATCTTGTCGAGGATGGTCCCGGTCCGCTGCGTCATGGGGTCGCCTCCAAGTTGATGCCTACGCCAGCGTTTGGCTGAGCTTCGCCAACTCGCGCACCTTCACCACCGCCGCGCCCGAGGTCACGGCCTCGCGCGCCAGGTCGACGCCCGCGCGCAGGTCCGCCGCGCGTGCAGCCACCACCAGCGCGGCCGCCGCGTTCAGCAGCACGATATCGCGCGCGGGGCACGCTGTCTTGCCCAGCGCCTCGAAGAAGCGGGCCTTATGTTCGTCGGCCGACTTCACTTGGAGATCGGCCAGCGAGCACCGTGCGATGCCGGCGGCCTCCGGCGCGACCACGTAGTGCCGCATGCGCCCGCCGAAAATTTCCCACACCTGGCTCGTGGTCGTGGTCGTCAGCTCGTCCATGCCGTCGTCGCCGTGTACCACGAGCGAACGGTCAGTGCCGAGTATGCTGAGCACCTTCGCCATCTTCTCGCCGATTTCGGCCGTCGGCGCGCCGATGAGCTGGTAGCGCGCGCCCGCCGGATTGGTGAGCGGCCCAAGGATGTTGAACACCGTCCGCACCGCGAGTTCGCGGCGAGGCACCGCCGCGAAGCGCATGGCCGGGTGGTAAGCCTGGGCGAACATGAAACCGATGCCGACCTCGTCGATGCAGCGCCGCACGCCATCCGGGCTCAATTCGATTTTCACGCCGTTGGCCTCGAGGATGTCGGCGCTCCCCACCTTGCCCGACGCTGCGCGGTTGCCATGCTTCGCCACCTTCACGCCGCACGCCGCGACGACGAACGAGGCGGCGGTGGAGACATTGAACGTGCTCATGGCATCGCCGCCGGTGCCGACGACGTCCACGACGTCGCCATCGGCCAGCACGCGCGTCGCCTTTTCGCGCATCACCTGGGCCATGCCAGCCATCACCTCGGCGGTCTCGCCGCGCATCCGCAACGCGACGAGGAACCCGCCGATCTGGGCCTGCGTGGCCTGCCCGGTCATGATCTCCTCGGCCGTCGCCGCGGCCTCTTGCTGCGATAGCGGCTGGCCCTCGACGAGCTTCCGTATCGCATCCGTGATCGCTGGCATGTCTGATTCCTCAATTGTCCGAGCACTCGTCGGCTCGGATACATTCCGCCGCGCCTCACGCGCGGTAGCTGCTAGCGCTTGCCTTCGGTCAGCGCGAAACGGTCCATGGCCCGGTCCATAGCCAAGTCCACCCGCGTCGCCTGCACGGCCGCGAGCGGGGCATCGCTCACCCGCGCCACGGTGCGCTCGGCGGGCTTGAACACCGTGTCCTCCGATTTCTTCGTGAACGCCTTCACGTCGCGGTCGCCGCTGGCCTCGCCAGCGCCCGCCAGGATCGTGATGCGGAGGTCGCTCACCACCCCGCTGCGCTCGACGCGGGCGTCGTCGCCGGCGCTGGGCGCGGCCGACCTGCTGGCGCCCGCGGAATAGCTCTCTCCCTCCATCCGCACTTCGATGAGGTGGCGTGTCATTTGCTGTTGCTGCTGCATGCGGCCGAGGCCAAGCCCGCCGAGGACGATGGCCGGCAGCATGAGCGCCGAGATCACGAAGCGGTCGGTGATGCCGATGATGATGAGCACGACGACCGCCACCACCATGAGCGCGGCCGCCGCCAGCAGCCACACGCCCTCGCGCGAGCCGACCGACACGCTGAAGTCGCGCACCGCGAGGAGCCGCGCGCGAAAGGTGGCCGTGCCCGGCAGGGCCGCGTTCGTCAGCGTGGGCGGCTGCTCGTCGAACACGCGGAAGCCTTCTTGTTCGAGCACGTCGGCAACGGCGCGATACACGGGCTGGGGGGCGGCAACGCGCATGTCGCGCTTCAGCTTCACTGGGTAGTCGTCGCGTAGTGCCATCGGTTGCGTTTCAGCCACGTGCGCCCTCCAGAAAGTTGTGGAGCAGGTGCTTGCCTTCCGTCGTCATGATCGATTCCGGGTGGAACTGAATGCCCTCCACCGGGTGCCGCCTGTGCCGGACGCCCATGATAACGCCATTGGGAGTCTTGGCGGTCACGACGAGGTCGGCGGGAAGCGTGTCCGGCACGATCGCCAGCGAGTGGTAGCGGATCGCGTCGAAGGGGCTCGGCACGCCGGAGAACACGCCCTTGCCGTCGTGCTCCACGCGACTCACCTTGCCGTGGACGATCTCGCCGGCGCCAGCGACGACGCCACCGTAGGCCTCACCGATGCACTGGTGGCCGAGGCACACGCCCAGGATGGGCGTCCGCGGACCGAAGCGGCGGACCGCCTCCGTCGAGATGCCCGCCTCGCGCGGGGTGCACGGCCCCGGCGAGATGACGATTTTCTCGGGAGCCATGCGCCCGATCTCGTCGAGCGTCACCTTGTCGTTACGGACCACCCGCACGTCGGCGCCCAGCTCGCAGAGGTATTGGTAGAGGTTGTAGGTGAAGCTGTCGTAGTTGTCGATGAGCAAGATCATCTCGTTCCCCTTGGCATGTTCATTCTAGACCGCGCGGTTGCGCCGCACGCGCTCGTCGGTGTTCACGGCCGCGAGGCCGACGTCCATCCGCTCCTTGACCGCCGATACCGTGGCCTCGGCGATCGGCAATGCCTTCTCCGCTCCTAGCCGCGCGATCGCGTCCAGCTGCGCCGGATCTTGGGCATAGGTCGCGTGGCGTTCGCGCAACGGCCGGAGCGCCTCGACGGTGACGTCGGCCACGGCGCGCTTCAGCTCGCCGTAACCCTTGCCGGCGAAACGGGCCTCGATCGCCTCCCGCGATTCTCCGGTGAAGGCTTCGTAGATCGCGAGTAGGTTGAAGACGCCGGGCCGGCGCTCATCGAACCGCGCGTCCGCCAGCGAGTCGGTCGTCGCGCGTTGGAACTTCCGCCGGATGACCTCGGGCGGGTCCAACAGATTGATGGCGTGGCCGGAGCCTGCCGCGCTCTTGCTCATCTTTTTCGCCGGGTCGTCCAGACCCCTGATCCGAGCGCCGGCCGGAGTGACCCTCGGCTCCGGCAGCGTGAATGTTTCGCCATGCAGACGGTTGAAGCGGGCGGCGATGTCGCGAGCCAGCTCCAGATGCTGCTGCTGGTCCTCGCCCACGGGGACTTGGTCCGCTCGGTAGAGCAAGATGTCCGCCGCCATCAACACGGGGTAGGCGAACAGCCCCGCGGTGACCTGCTCGCGTTGCGCCGCCGACTTGCCCTTGAATTGCGTCATGCGGCCCAACCACCCGTAGGGCGTAATGCAGTTCAGCAGCCACGCCAGCTCGGTGTGCCGCGGCACCTGCGATTGCGCGAACAGCGTCGAGCGGCTCGGATCGATGCCGGCGGCGAGCAGGATGGCGAGCACCTCGCGCGTCCTTGCCCGCAGCCGCGCCGGCTCTTGCGGCACCGTGATCGCGTGCAAGTCGACGATGCAGTAGAAGCACTCGGCGCCGGGTTGCTGTAACGCGACCCAGTGACGGACGGCGCCGAGGTAGTTGCCGATGTGCAGGTCGCCCGAGGGCTGTATGCCCGAGAAGATGCGCGTCGTCACCATGCCCCTCGTCAGTCACCGCTCTCGGCGGCGTCCAGCGCCCGCAGCAGCGCGCTCGCCTTCTGCAGCGACTCCAACCGCTCGGCCTCGGGGTCGCTGTCGTACACGACGCCGCCGCCCGCTTGCAGATAGGCCGTGCCGTCCTTCACCACCATCGTCCGAATCGCGATCGCGGTGTCCATGTTGCCATTGAACGAGAAATAGCCGATGGCTCCGGCATAGGTGCCGCGCCGCTCGCCTTCGAGCTCGGCGATGATCTCCATGGCGCGTATCTTCGGCGCCCCGCTCACCGTGCCCGCCGGGAAGCACGACCGTAGCGCGTCGTAGGCCGTGAGGCCGGACGCCAGCTTGCCCGTGACGTGGGACACGAGGTGCATGACGTGTGAGTAACGCTCGACGTCCATCATCTGCGGGACTTGCACGGTGCCGGGCTTGCTCACGCGGCCGATGTCGTTTCGGCCAAGGTCCAGCAGCATCACGTGCTCCGCGCGCTCCTTCTCATTGGCGCGCAGCTCCTGCTCCAGCGCGTTGTCCTCCTCCTCGGTCGCGCCGCGACGCCGGGTGCCGGCGATGGGGTGCGTGTCGACGATGCCGTCCTCCACGCGCACCAGCAATTCGGGCGACGCGCCGACGATGTCGAAGCCTTCGAGGTGCAGGTAATACATGTAGGGCGACGGGTTCACGGCGCGCAGCGCGCGATAGATGTCGAACGGCTTGGCGCCGGTGGGCCGCGCCAGCCGCTGAGATGGTACGACCTGGATGATGTCGCCCGCGACGATGTATTCCTTGGCCTTGTTCACCATCCAGTGATAGCGTTCGGGCGTGTTGTTCGACCGCACCTCGGGCTTCATGGCGGGCGGCGGATTGGGCACCGGCGGAGTCAGTGGCGCTTGCAAGCGCCCGGCCAACGTGTCGATGCGCTCCGTCGCGCGCTGGTAGGCCGCGTCGGCCGAGCCGTTCACGTGTGCGTGCGCCACCACCTGAATCTTGTGCTTCACATGGTCGAACACGAGCAACGAGTCGGTGAACAGCAGCACCGATTCGGGAACGCCGAGCGCGTCCTTCTCCGGTGTCGGGACGCGGGGCTCGAAGTAGTGGACGCACTCGAAGGACAGATAGCCGACCGCCCCGCCGAGGAAGCGCGGCAACCCCGGCACGACGACAGGGCGGAACCGGCCCAGCTCCCGCTCGACGTGGACAAGGGGGTCGCCGGCGCCGTCGGGTTGGCCGGGGCCGGTACGCACGACCTTGTACGGCTCGGTGCCGATGAAGGTGTAACGGGCCACGCGCTCGCCGCCCTCGACGCTCTCGAGCAGGAACGAATGCGGCCCGCGCGCGATCTTGAGATAGGCCGACACCGGCGTTTCGAGGTCGGCGTTGACCTCGCGATAGACCGGTATGAGGTTGCCCTTGCCCGAGGCTGCGAGCCGCCGGAACTCATCGAGTGTCGGATGATACGTCGCCATCGATGCTCCTTGGGGCGCCGGCGGCCACGCGACGCGGGTTCACGGTGACCGGGGCACCCATCGTTGGCGGCGAGATGGCCGTTAAAACAAAACACCCCGCCAGCCTTTTGCAATCAAAAGGGGCGGGGCATCCCACGGTGCCACCCTTTATTCTCCCAGCGAGGAACCGCCGGGACTCGTTCGGCACGTCCTCACGCAAGGAGTATGCCTACCGTCTGTATCGGGACGGACCCGGTGGAGTCTACTGGCGCCGCCGGAGCGGGCGTTCGATCCACGGCTTGGGGGCCCATTCGGCTCGCTGCTCAGGATGCCGGATCGCACCAACCCCGGCTCTCTGCGATCCCGCTGGCGAGCGTACTCTTCCCCGTCAACGCCGCGATTTCCACCACTTTAGCACAACCCGCGACAGCGGGCAACCGGCGTGCACCCTCGTGGGCCGCGTCGTGGCCTCGCGAGACGCCAACGCGAAACTCGCGCGCGATGCAGCATCCACGTCGTCAGGCCCATGGCGAGAAGAGGCTGTGCTCCGCGGCGAAGAGTGTCGCCGCGGCTCGTGTCGATACGTCAATCTTCTCGTAAATGTGAAGCGTGTGTTGCTGCACCGTCCGAGGCGAAATAGTTAGCTGGGCGGCGATCTCCTTATTCGTCATCCCCCCTCCGACCAGCCGGAGGACCTCGATCTCGCGGTCCGTGAGCCCAGCGGGATAGGCTATCGTCTTGCGTGATGGCTTGTCGCCCGCGATATCGAGCACCGCGGTCGCCACCCGCGCGTCAAACAAGCCCCGCCTCACCCCGTCGCGGAGCTGGCTAGCCGCGAGGTCGCGACTCAAGGCTGGACGATAGGGCTTCTCACGTAGCGCGCCTTCGTACCAGTTGGCGACCGCGAGCAGCCGCGTCTCGATACCGAGGCTCGGCCCGGTGAGGCCGTGAGGGTAACCCGAGCCGTCGAGCCGCTCGTGGTTACTTGCCCCCATGCGTCCCAGCGGCGCGAGCGCGGGAGATGCCGACAAGATACGCTCGGTGTAATAGGCGTGGCCGCGCACCCGCTCCCGCTCGCCTTGATCCAAGGGCCCCGCCTTGTGCAGCATGCCGGCTGGCAGATTTGCGTCGCCGAGGTCGTGGAGCAGGGCGGCGACCTCGACCTGCTCGATCGCGAGGGGCGGCATGCGGAGCGCCCGCCCCGCTTCCACCACGAGCCGCGCGGCTCCGCGCGCGTGTCCGAGCGAAAACGGCGATTTCAGGTCGGAATAGTCACCCAGCACGCGCGCAAGGTCCACCAACTCCGTCGCCGGTAGGAGGCGGGGAGCGCCAGGCTCGGCAAGCATGGCGCTTGCCCACACCGACTCGGTATCGAGCCATCCGGCGACTGCCTTGCGCGTGAACACCGGCAAGATGTCCGGATCGAATTGCTTGCCGGATCGACGCGCCAGCAGCGAACGCAACTCTTCGGCGTCGAGTGCGTGCGCGTTCGCGACGACCGTTTGGGCGAAGTCCAGCACCCGCGCGGCTGCCGGTATGGCCTCGGCCCGCAGGCCTTTCAGCCCGCCGTCATCCCAACGCTCGTGGTAGGCGTCGACGACGGTCGTGACCGGCTCCGACATGCCAAGCCGGCGCGCCAACTTCACCCCTACCTCACAGTGGGACTTGAGCACCGCCGGCGCGAGCCTCGGCCCGCGCTCAATGAACGACCGCACCGCTTGGTCCCGCCGTGCCGGTGAAAGCTGCCTCCCCAACCCGTGCTCCAGCCGAGGGCCCAAGTCGGATGGATCGTGCAGGTCGGCCGCGAGCAAGAGGGCGCGAAGTTCCAGATCGTCGCCGCTGAAGCTGGATTCCTCGAGCGACGTCGAAAGGCATCCGACGAAGCGCAGTAAACCACCCCAGTAGACACAGGCGAGATCGGGCGTGGAGAGTCCCATCTCGCGGCCCAAGCCCATTGCCAGCAGGGTGCAACGCAGCGCGGTTTCCAAGGGCTGGCTGTTGCCAAGGTCCGTCGCGAGGAAGAGTGAGCCCACGATCTCGGCGAGCCGGATGGGGCCGGCGCCGCTTGGGGCGTCGTCGCCGGAGATATGAGCCATTTGGCGCATGTGGGTCCACCTGTGCGCAATATAGCGTAGGCGCCAGCAAATCCTGGGAGAATGACGATGAACGACAACAAACAGGCGGTGATGGAGATTTACGCGGCATTCGGTAAAGGAGACGTGGACGGCATCCTCAGGCAAATGGCGTCGGACGTGCAGTGGGAGTACGCCTGGGCGCAAAGCCCGGTCCCCTGGTTGGCTCCGGGGACCGGACCCGGTCACGTCGCGCGGTTCGTTGGCGCCTTGACGCAGGGGTGCGCCATCGAGAAGCTGGAGGTCAAGCGCGTGCTGGCCGAAGGCGACCTTGTCGTTGCGCTGGTGGATGTCGACGGTGTCGTGCGCAGCACGGGCAAGCGCATCGTCGAAACGGATGAGCCGCACATCTGGTACTTCGACGATCGAGGCCGTGTGCGAAAGTTCCGCCACGCGGCGGACACCTATCAGCAGGCGCGGGCATTGCAACCGGCATAGCGCGCTATCGCCGGCGCGAGCGGGCCGGCGAGCCACTCCACGGTGCGACACCGTCCCCTGGGGCGGCGGGAGCGGAACCGTTGGTCTATTCCATGGCTCGCGCCCGCTATACTCCGGGCATTCCAACCACAGGAGTGGCAATGACCACGCAACGCAAGCGCAAGGAACTCATCTCGATCCCCGGCGTCAACCTGCCGGCGGGCAATGTCGTCGGCATCAAGGCGGGCGGCCTCCTCTGGTACTCCGCATTGCGGGCCGACGGCGCCGATGTGAAGGAGCAGGCGCGCAATGCGCTGGCGGCGCTGAAGCGCAACCTGGAAGCCGCGGGCGCGACACTCGACGATGTCGTCAAGGCGACGGTCTACTTCCAAGACATCGCCGACCGCCTGCCGTTCCACGAGGTGTGGATGGAACACTTCAGTGGCCCGGAGTATCCAGCGCGCATCGTCGTGCAAGTCGCCGACGCCAGCATGCGGCCGGGGGGTGGCTCGCAGTTCGCCATCGACATCGTCGCGCTGGCGCCCGAAAGCTGCCGCTGCCCCCAGCGCTCGTAATAGGTGATCTCCTCCAGCGGCAGGCGCTTCTGATTGGAACGCGCCTGCTCTGGCTGGGGATAGCCGAACGCGATCGCCAATGCGACGTGGTGCCCCGGCGGCAGACCCAGTACCTTCTTCGCGTACTCGGCGTTGTGCGCCACCACGGGGCATGAGGCCACGCCGTCGGCCCAGGCGGCCAGCATCATGTTCTGCGCCGCGCGGCCGGCATCGAAGCCGAGATGGGTGTCGGGCATGACGATGGCAATGACCATGGGCGCCGAGGGCACATGCGTCATGAAGTTGCCGGACCCGGAGAATTCCATCTTCCGCTCCGGGTCCTTCAGGACGACGAAGCGATAGGGTTGGTCGTTCTTCGACGAGCCGGCCATTCGCCCGGCCTGCAAGATGCGGTGCTCGACCTCCGCCGGGATGGGTGTATGGAGGTAGCGCCGCACGTCGCGCTTGCCGACGATGGCCTTGTAGGCGTCCATGCTCATCTCCTAGCGCGAGTCGTTGGACGCGCCAAGCGGCACCGCCGCCGCGTGCGAGGCATGTGGAGCCGGGGAGCCAGGGACGTGCCCGAAAAAGTCGCTTACCGGACGCGCGGGATGTGGTTGGCGCCGTTGCTAATGGGTTCGTTGATGTACACGTCCCCATTGCGGATCTTGATGTTGAAGCCGCAGTCGGGGTTCGTGCAGACCCAAGCCTTGTACGTGATGGGGGCGCCTTGGCTACCGAAGTCGGACAGGGGAACTAGGTCGCCGGTATTGCATTTGCGGCACAATGGGTACGTGCTCTCCACGGACACCTCCTCCACACCAGGTTGAGCGGCGCGGATTGTAGCACCGACGCATTTTCCAACACAAGCATGGCGTGGCCGGTCACCTCGCCACCGCATGCTATATAATCGCCGCATTGGGGCGGTTAGCTCAGTTGGTTAGAGCGTCGCGTTGACATCGCGGAGGTCAGAGGTTCGAGTCCTCTACCGCCCACCACTCCGGAAATGGCAAGGCACGGCCGCGTCGGGGCGCCTTCCATTCCAATGACGTCAAGGCCTCGTCGCCGCTCCGGCTGGGCCCATCGCGGAACCGGCTGCTTTGTCCCGTGTGGCGCCGGAATGGCATCGCGGGGCAACTTGGCGGTTTAGCGACAATCACGAATCCTCGAAATTACGCGCGCATGGGGATGCTCAAGCGCCTCGCCGGCGTGCATGGATACGCAATGGGTCCAAGCACCGCTCACCGCCGTCTCATCGCCTCCGTCATCGTCGCGCTCGTGGCCGTGGCGCTCGCCGGGTGCGGCGCGTCTCCCACGGCCACGCCAATGAGCGTGCCCGCCTACAGCGGCGTGCTTGCCGCGAGCGAGTTCGCCGTGGGCGATAACCGCGTGCCGTTCGGCTTGCTGAACGTCGATGGCGAGATGCTGGAGCGGGCCAACGTCACGGTGCGGTTCCACCTGCTCCAGGGCGACGGCTCCGTGCCAAAGGACCAGGCGCGCGCCACGTACCGCGCCATTCCCATCGACACACCGCACACGCACGGCCCCGGCCAAACGGAGCTCGAGGTGCGGTTCCGCGGCATCTACGTCGTCGATTCGGTCCACTT
Source organism: SAR202 cluster bacterium (assembly GCA_016872415.1). GTDB lineage: Bacteria > Chloroflexota > Dehalococcoidia > Lucifugimonadales > Australimonadaceae > VGZX01. The sequence continues at coordinate 18,059 of VGZX01000015.1, forward strand.
CGACCAGCCCGGCATTTGGGCCGCGTCGTTCGAGGCGACGGACCACGGCGGCAACGCGGTCCCGACACGCCCCATGGCGCTGGAGGTTCAGGCGCGGCCGCGCTCGTTCGCCGTGGGCGATCGGGTGCCGCCCACCGACAACCTCACGATCCACGATGCGCCGTTCGCCGAGCTGTCGACGCGTCAAGTCGAGCGTGACAACATGCACGAGGTATCCGTGGCCGAGGCGCTGCGTCAAGGGCGGCCGTTCGTCGTCGTGTTCGCTTCGCCGGCTTTCTGCGTCAGCGCGATGTGCGGCCCTGTCACGGAGATGGTCGCGGATGTCGCGGCGCGGTACGAGGGCCAGGCGCATTTCATCCACATCGAGCCCTACGACCTGCGAGCGGCGCGAGAGCAGGGCAAGCTGTTGCCGGCGCCCGTGATGGACGAGTGGCGCTTGCAGACCGAGCCGTGGGTGTTCGTGGTGAGAGCCGACGGCACGGTGCGGGCGCGCTTCGAGGGCTTGGTGACCGCCGAGGAAGTCGACGCCGCCGTCGCCGAGGCGCTGGCTTCGCAGCCGGGCCGCTAGCCGAGGCCGACGCCCACGAGCCGCCCGATGCCGTAGGATGCGGCAACCGCCAGCCCGGCCAGCGCGACCATCTCGAATGCCTTTGGCAGCACGCGGGCGCCGGTGAGCGCTGCGCGCCACGCGCCTATGCCGAACAGGGCGAACGCCGTGAGCCCGACGGACACTCCGAGGCCTGCCATGCCGCCGGCGAAGGCAAACGGCAGCACCGGGAACGCCGCGGCGAACGCGAAAGCCAGTCCCATGATGACCGCGGAGAAGCCTGGCTTGGGCGCCTCGCCGGCGAAGCCGAGCTCCTCGCGCATCATCAGCTGAATCCACTGCTCGTGGTCGCGCGACACCGCCGTCACCACCTCGTCGAGCAGCGGGCCGGTGATGCCCTTCAGCCGGAATATCTGGCGCGTCTCGGCCAGCTCTTGGTCGCGCATGTGCTCGACCTCGTAACGCTCGCGGCGTTCCTCTGCTTCGCGGAACTCGCGCTCGCTCTTTGTCGAGACGTAGGCACCGAGGGCCATGGAGATGGCTCCCGCCACCAGTCCCGCCAGTCCCGCCAGCAACACCAGCTCGTTGTTGGACGTGGCGCCGGCCATGCCCGCGACGAGCGCAACGTTCGAGACGAGCCCATCGTTGGCGCCGAACACCACCTCGCGCAGCATGCCGCCCTCGGGGCGGTGGCGCTCCGAGCGGCCGCCGCCCCAGGGGATGAACACGCGACGCAGGCTGACGAGGGTATCGGCTATTCGCTGCACATCAGCCCCCCAACGAAGACCTCAAGCCCAGTGTATCCGAAGGCGACGCCGCGCACGGGCATTCGCCGACCGGCCTCGCGTCCCAGGGGTCAGCCGTGTTTCACGTTGCCGATGAAGATTTGGTCGCCTTCGATCTTCGTCTCGTAGGTCGCGATGGTGTGTGGCGCTCCGACGATAGCCTGGCCGGTTTCCGCGTTGAACGTCCATGCGTGCAGCGGGCACTCGACCACCCCCGCCTTGATCGTGCCCTCGCTCATGGGCCCGCCGGAGTGCGGGCAATAGAAATTGGTGACGTGGAATTTGCCATTGTCGTTGAACACGGCAACCGACTTGTTGCGCCACTTCCCGGCCTGCGGCCGGAACATGCGTCCCTCGCCCGGCCGCACGTCGCTGGTCTTGCACAGCGGGACGAAATCGGGCACTACCGCCTGACTCGACGTGACCATCGCTGCCTCCACGAGTGAGCTTGGCGCGGAGTCTAGCAGGATAGCGACGCGGAGGCACACCGGATTAATGCGGTCGAGGTCGCCTGCATGGCGGCCATGCGGTAGAATCGCAGCGCCAGACTTCGGACGGGGAGAGGGATCATGATCCAGCGCGCGCGCGAGCCGATGGACCGCAACCTTGCAATGGAGCTGGTCCGCGTCACGGAGGCGGCGGCCTTGTCGGCGTCGCAGCACATGGGCAAGGGCGACAAGGAACTGGTCGACCAGGCGGCCGTCGACGCGATGCGCTTCACGCTGGACAGCGTGCGCATGGACGGCATCGTGGTGATCGGCGAGGGGGAGAAGGACGAAGCGCCGATGCTTTACATCGGCGAGCGCATCGGCGACGGCTCCGATCCCAATGTCGACATCGCCGTCGACCCGGTCGACGGCACGACGCTGCTGTCGAAGGGACTGCCGGGCGCCATCTCCGCCATCGCGCTCTCCGAGCAGGGCACGATGCACGTCCCGCGCGAGGTGGCTTACATGAACAAGATCGCCGTCGGGCCCGACGCTCGCGACGCCATTGACATCGAGGCTCCGGTGTCGGTCAACCTGCGGAGCATCGCGCGCGCGCTCGGCCGCAAGATCGGCGAGTTGACCGTCGTCGTCCTAGACCGCCCTCGCCACGAGCAGTTGCTGAAGGAGATACGCGCGGCAGGCGCCCGCGTGAAGCTCATCTCCGACGGCGATGTCGCGGCAGGCATCCAGGCCGCCATGCCCGACTCCGGCGTCGACGTGCTGATGGGCATCGGCGGCACTCCCGAGGGCGTGCTGACGGCGGCGGCCATCCGCTGCGTGGGCGGCGAGATACAGTGTAAGCCGTGGCCGCGCAACGACGAGGAGCGCAAGCGCGCGCACGACGCGGGCCTGGACCTGAACCACGTGTACGTGACCGAGGAGCTGGTGTCGGGCGACGACGTGTTCTTCGCGGCCACGGGCTGCAGCACGGGCGAGCTGTTGCACGGCGTCCGCTACTTCACCGGTGGCGCGGAGACCTACTCGCTCGTGATGCGCTCGCGCTCCGGCACGGTGCGGCGCATCACGTCCGTGCACAATTTCAACCTCATCGACAAGGTGCGGGCGCGGCCTCGCAAGTAGTCACCGCGAAACGGGCTATCATCGGTGCGGGTATGCAACCCGCCCCTTTTCATGCCTGCTGGGAGGCGATATGAGCGCTATTGGCACGCCCCTGACCGCGACCGCGACGCGATTGCTGTTGCTCGGCTCCGGCGAGCTTGGCAAGGAGGTCGCCATCGAGGCGCAGCGGTATGGCGTCGAGGTCGTGGCGGTCGACCGCTACCCGAGCGCTCCGGCGATGCAGGTGGCGCACCGGGCCCACGTCATTTCGATGCTGGACGCCGCCGCGCTGCGAGGGGTGGTCGAGGCCGAGCGGCCCCACCTGATCGTGCCGGAGGTGGAGGCAATCGCGACGGATGAGCTGCTGCGGTTGGAGTCCGAGGGGTGGCGCGTGATCCCCACGGCGCGCGCGGCCCGGCTGACGATGGACCGCGAGGGCATACGGCGCTTGGCGGCCGAGGAGTTGGGCCTGAAGACATCCCCATACCGCTTCGCCGACAGCCTCGCCTCCTACCGCGCGGCGGTGGCGGCGATCGGCGTGCCGTGCGTGGTGAAGCCGATCATGTCGTCGTCCGGCAAGGGACAGAGCGTGGTGCGTGACGAGGCCGCCGCCGACGGGGCCTGGCATCATGCCATGGAGCAGGCGCGGGCGCGCTCGGCGAAGGTCATCGTCGAAGGCTTCGTGCCGTTCGATTACGAGGTCACGCTGCTCACGGTGCGCCACGCGGGCGGCACGTCGTTCTGCGCGCCCATCGGCCACTTGCAGATCGATGGCGACTACCGCGAGTCGTGGCAGCCGCAGCCGATGGCGGATAGCGCGCTGGACGAGGCGAAGCGCATCGCGAGGGCAATAACCGACGCGCTGGGCGGGCAGGGCGTTTTCGGCGTCGAACTGTTCGTCAAGAGCAACGATGTCTACTTCAGCGAGGTGTCGCCGCGACCGCACGACACGGGCATGGTGACGCTCATCTCGCAAGACCTGAGCGAGTTCGCCCTTCACGTGCGCGCGATCCTCGGTCTGCCGGTCGTCGCCATCGAGCAGTTCGGGCCGTCGGCGTCGTGCGCGCTGCTGGTCGACGGCACGTCGGCGCGGGTCCGTTACGAGGGCTTGAGCGAGGCGCTCCGCGAGCCCGGCACCGCATTGCGGCTGTTTGGCAAGCCCGAGGTGCAAGGCCACCGGCGCATGGGCGTCGGCCTCGCGCGCGGGCGCGACATCGAGGCTGCTCGGGCCAAGGCGCGCCGCGTTGTCGAGGCGGTGCGCCCCGTGTTGTGACGTTCGCGGAGCCCTCACGGACGTCGTCGTGGGCATCCGGCGCCACCCCGCCGCCGGTCGAGCGCCGACGCGGCGAGGGCCCGGCGCGACGCCGAGCCCTCGCATGATGACCAAAATGCCCCGACGGGACGTCAGCCCGCCGCGGCCGCCTGCTTTTCCATCGACGGGTCGTACTTGCCTTCACGGGCCGCGCTCGTGAGACGCGCGCGATGCAGGTACGCGGCCTGGGCGGCGGACACGTTCGCCGACTTGCCGCCCCACGCCTTCAGCGGCGCGGCTTGCAGGCCCCGACCGTAGGAATAGCTGAGCTGCCACGGCGCCTGCGCCTGCTTGGCCTGCGCGTTGATCGCCTGCAGGTTGGTCGTCGCTTCGTCGTCGCCCTGGCCGCCCGATAGGAACACGATGCCCGGTACCGCGGAGGGGACGGTGCGCGAGAACACGGCGATGGTCCGTTCGGCAACCAACTCGGGCGTCGCGCGGTTGGGCGCCTTGATGGCGGAGATGACCATGTTCGGCTTCAGCAGCATGCCTTCGAGCAGCACGCGTTGAAGGCGGAGCTGATTGAACACCTCGCCCAGCGTCATCTCGGTCACCTCGGCGCACCGGTCGATGCCGTGGTCGCCGTCCATGAGCACCTCGGGCTCGACGATCGGCACGAGGCCGGCCTCCTGGCTCAACGCGGCATAGCGCGCGAGCGCGTGGGCATTAGTCTCAATGCAGTACCAGCTGGGGATGTTGTCGCCGATGGCGATGACTGCGCGCCATTTGGTGAAGCGCGCGCCGAACTTGGCATACTCCGCGAGACGCTCGCGGAGCCCATCGAGCCCCTCGGTGATCGTCTCGCCGGGCGCGAACGGCAATGGCTTGGCGCCGGCGTCCATCTTGATGCCGGGCATCACGCCTTGGCTCGTGAGCAGCTGCACCAGGGGCGTGCCATCGGCGGCCTTTTGCTTGATCGTCTCATCGTAGAGAATCACGCCGCTGATGAAGTCCGCCGCGCCCTTCGCGCGGAACAGCATCTCGCGGTAGTCGCGGCGGTTCGCCTCGGTGTTTTCGACGCCGATGGAATCGAAGCGCCGCTTGATGGTGGACGTGCTTTCGTCCGCCGCCAAGATTCCCTTGCGAGGAGCGACCAGCTCGCGCGCGGTCGTCGTCAGGCTTTTCGCGTGGGGGTGCATGTCCGTGGCCATAATGCCCTCCTATGCGGTAATGGAGCCATGCGTTACGGTGCGCCTTATCATAGCCGCGCCGCGTAACGCATGGCTAGCGCTCGCCCGCCTCGCGGTGACGATGGGCTCCTCGTCGGTTCGTGTCGGATGAGGCCGTGCACGGACTGCGCCGCCCGCGCGGCCCGTCTCGTCAATTCTCCCCTCCCACGTGGGTGTCCATGGACAGTCTCGCCGTCGCGCTCCTCGCCTTCCTCGCCAGCGCCGTGGTGGTGATCGTCGCCGGCATGAACCTTGCCCGGCTTGGCGACGCGATATCCGACATTACCGGGTGGGGCAGGGCGTTCGTTGGCACCGTGCTCATCGGCAGCGCCACCAGCCTGCCCGAGCTGGTGACCAACGTCTCGGCGAACATCTTGGGCCTCCCCGGCCTGGTGCTGGGCAACATTTTCGGCGCCAACCTGTTGAACGTCGCCATCATCAGCGCCGTCGCGCTCGTCGCCGGCGTCCGCAATGTTTACGGCGGCGGGCAACGCGACACGTTGATGCTGTTCAGCCTCGCGCTGACGCTGGCGGTGATCGCGCTGGCGTTCAGCATCACCGGCGACACGGCGCTGGCCCACGGCAGCCTCGGCGGGGCGGTGCTCATCGTTGCGTATCTGGCCGGCACGTTTCTCGTATACCGCTTTCGCACGACCACCGTGCACATCAGCGGCGAACCGCCGGCTACCGAACGGCACGCGGGCAAGGTCTACGGCCAGTTCGCGCTCGCCGCCCTGGTCATCATCGTGTCGGCGCCGGTGCTCACGATCAGCGTCGACGCGATCGCCGACGCGACCGGCATCGCTCGCAGCTTCCTTGGCGTGCTGGCGGTGTCGATCGTGACGACGATGCCGGAAACGTCGGTCACTGTCGTCGCGGTGCTTCGCGGCTCATACCGTCTCGCGCTCGGCAACCTGTTCGGGACCAACGCCTTCAACTTGGCGATCCTGTTCTTCATCGACCTAGCGAGTGCGGATGCGCTGCTGGACGCGGCCGGGCCCGAGCACCTGGTGGTGGCCGGAAGCGGCGTGGCCTTGATGGTGACATCGCTGCTCACACTGATCAGTTCCCGGCTGCCGGCCCTGCGATGGGCGCGGGTGTTGCCGGTGGCATCGGTGGCCGCCTACCCGGTGCTGATGTTTTGGGTCTTCAGGCTGTCGCAGCAATAGGCGCCGGCCCGGCTACAATGGCCGCCATCAACCTGGAGGATGTGCCGTGCAAGTAGGAGTCTGCCTGCCTCACTACGGTAAGACGATGGAACCCGCCGGCATGCGCCAGTTCGCCGAGGCGGCGGAGTCGCTGGGGTTCGGCTCGCTTTTCGTGACCGACCACGTGATCATGCCCAAGGGCAGCACCACGCCCTATCTGAACGCCATGCTCGACCCGCTCGCCACGCTCAACTATCTTGCCGGCGTGACGTCGCGCATCCGCATCGGCACCAGCGTCATCATCCTGCCGTACCGCCACCCGGTGCTGGTGGCGAAGGAGGTCGCGACCGCCGACGCCCTGAGCGGCGGCCGGGTGATTTTCGGTGCCGCCGTGGGCTGGGCGGAGGAGGAGTTCCGCGCACTGAACGCCAACTTCGAGGAGCGCGGCGACGTTGCCGATGAGTACCTGCGCGCGATACGCGGCTTGTGGGCTGATCCAGATGCCGATTTCAAGGGCAGGTACGTGACGATCCAGGGGGTGCACTTTTCGCCGTCGCCCGCGCAAACGCCGCATCCGCCGGTGTGGATCGGTGGCAGCTCGAAGCGGGCGGGCCGGCGCGCGGTCGAGCTCGGCGACGCATGGCACGCGACGAACGTGACGGTGCCGCAGCTGCGGGAGGTCGCGACGCACATGCGCCACCTATCGATGATGCGCGGTCGCGCCAAGCCGCCGGCGTTGACGATGCGGATGCCGGTGTATCTCGATAGCCAGCCGCCGCAAGGCCGCGTTGGAGCATCGGGGGATGAGCGGTCGATCATCGAACAGACGCGCGCCTATGCCGAGGCGGGAGTGGAGCATGTGGTGTTCGCCGTGCCGGAGGTGGAGTTCAGCGTGGCGATGCGGCAGCTGGAGCGGCTGGGACGGGGCGTGCTGCCGGCCCTTCGCTAGGCGGGCTTGCCGTTAGCCGCCGCCCGCGCCTCGGCCTGTTCGATCTGGCGTTGCTTGCGCTCCTCCGCGCGCACGGTGACCGCCAACTCGATCAGGATGACACCCAGCAGAATGAACGAGCTGGGTATCCACATGATGAGGCCGGCAATCTCTTGGTCCTCGGCCGGCGTGAGGCCGTAGGCCGGCGCCGTGAGCGCGTAGGTGGGATACCACGGCGTGTCGGCGTGCGTGGCGAAGGCGCCGAACACGAACATGGGCACCATGACGATGAAGGTGTACGGCAGGCGCGCCAGGTACGACAGGGTGGAGCGCAATGGCGCCGGGTCGACGACGTTCCACCAGAAGAGGAGCGCGGTGGACCAAAACGCGAAGTGCTCCAACTGGTGGATCCACTCGTTGTGGAGGGCTGCCTCGTAGGCAGTGGGCGCGTGCCAGGCGAAGAGCATGGCGATGAACAGCGACCACGCGACGATGGGCTTGGTGAGCCACCGCAGGACGAAGCGGACCTCGCCCGCCCGCGCGACGGGGATCACCACGGCGCGGCGCGCTCCGCGCGGGATGCCGCGGAACAGGGGCAGCAGCGGGGCGCCGAGCAGGATGAGCGGCGGCGCGACCAGGGTGAGCAGCAGGTGCTGCGTCATGTGGGCGAGGAAGAGCTCGTCCGCCAGGTGGTCGAGCGGCGACAGCAGAGCGACGGCGACGGTGGCGATGCCCAGGTAGAAAGCCGAGAGCTGCGATTTGCCGTGGAGCGGGCGCTTGCCGGAGCGGGCCAGCGCGCGGTAGCCACGGAAATAGAGGACGCTCGCGGTGACGACCAGGGCCAGCACGAGCGGATCGAGCGTCCACCCCCAAGGGAGGACGGAGCCTCCGTTCGTATGTAGCGCGATCACGCCGCCCACCGCAACCCCCAGCCAATGTCAACACGTGCCGCCGGCGTCAGCGGGTGAGGTTCCCGAACACCGCCAGCAGCACGACGGCGATGCTGACCATGGCGATCATTGGAATCACGAACAGGGCCATGAAGCGCTTGTCGTCGAACTTGAGGTGCATGAAATAGCCGACGACCAGGGCGAACTTCGACAGCGATAGGGTGAGCAAGATCATCGCCATCAGCCAGGACGTGATCTCGAGGAAGAAAATGCCAACCTCGATCAGCGTGATGATGCCGAGGATGACGGCGATGGTGATGTATTGCCGCACGCCGGGGTGGCGTCCGTGCTCGGCTGCGTGGTCGTGGATGGTTGCCATGCGCTTCTCTCTTTTCGTCGCTAACTCAGCATACCAGCAACGGCGTGCGCGGCGTCGCTGGCTTCCACGCCGTATGCGCCGATGAGGTAGACGACACCGAAGATCACGATCCAGACGATGTCGACGAAGTGCCAGTAGAGGCCGGCGATTTCGACGTCGAGCGACGTGTCCTGGCGGACCTTGCCCTTGAACGACAGGAACACGAGCGACCAGAGCCAGAACACGCCGAACGTGACGTGGGCGCCGTGGAAGCCGGTCATGACCAGGAAGGTGCTGCCGAACAGGTTCGTGCGGGGCGTGAGGCCCAAGTGGGCGAACTCATAGAACTCGAACATCTGGAAACCGATGAAGATCATGCCGAGGACGGCGGTGGCCGAGAGCCATAGCCGCATGCCGCGGATGTTGCCGCGCTGAATGGCGGCGAGCGCCAGCACCATCGCCAGCGAGCTCATGAGCAGGACGAACGTGCTGATCGAGGTGACCGGGATGTTCAATATCTCTTCCGCGGGGCCGGTGAGACTCTGCCCGCGGTAGATCAGGTGCGTGGTGATCAGGGAGCCGAAGAACATGACGTCGGAGCCGAGGAACGCCCACATAAGGAGTTTCCGGTTGTTCAGCCCCGTCGATGTCCGGTGCTCGGGCACGCCAGCCAAATACTGCATCGAGTCCCCCTCTAACCCAAACGGTCGACGTTCCTAATGATGAGCGGCGGCGCCGTGCGCACCGTGGCCGTGCACGGGCTCGGTCGCGGGCTCCACGGCGAACCGGAACAGGGAGTAGAGCATGAGTACGCCGGAGGCCATCATAATGACAAGGCCCGGCAGGCTGGCCTGCTTCCAAATGAGCAACCCGGCGGCCAGCAGCGTGATGGCGCCGGCGAGGACCACGGGCCAGTAGGACGGCGACGGCATGTGAATCGCCCGCGCGTCGACGGGCGGGAGCGCCGGCGGGTCGATCGGGTTCGCGTCCTCGTCCCACAGCGGGTGCAGGCTGCGGACGGTGGGCACGACGGCGAAGTTGTAGACGGGCGGCGGGTTGGGGATGGACCACTCGAGCGTGGAGGCGCCCCACGGGTTCGTGGTCGTCACGCGAGGATTGTTGCGGAGGCTCGTCCATACGTTGTAGAGGAACACGAGAAGGGAGATGGCGATGATGAAGGCGCCGGCGCTTACGATCCCGTTCAACAGGTCCCAGCCTTGGTCGGCGCTGTAGGTGTAGATGCGGCGCGGCATGCCGAGCACGCCGAGGACGTGCATCGGCATGAACGTGAGATTGAAGCCGATGAGCATGATCCAGAAATGGACCTTGCCGATGCCTTCGCGAAGCATACGCCCGGTGAACTTGGGGAACCAGTAGTAGATGCCGGCCATGAGGCCGAACACGCTGCCACCGAAAAGCACGTAGTGGAAGTGCGCGACGACGAAATAGGAGTCCTGTTGCTGCGTGTCAACGGGCACGGATGCGTGCATGACGCCGCTGAGCCCGCCCAGCATGAACATGAGGATGAAGCCCAATGCGAAGAGCATGGGCGTTTGGAACCGGAGCGAGCCGCCATAGAGCGTCGCCATCCAGTTAAAGATCTTCACGCCGGTGGGCACGGCGATGGTCATGGTCGCGACGGCGAAGGCGCCGGTGGCCCAGGCGCCGAGACCGACGGTGAACATGTGGTGCGCCCAGACGCCGAAGCCCAGAAACGCGATGGCGGCGCCCGCGAATACCACGGTGGCGTAGCCGAACAGCGGCTTGCGCGCAAACGTGGGCAGCACGTCGGAGACGATGCCCATGGCCGGCAGAATGAGAATGTAGACTTCCGGGTGGCCGAAGATCCAGAAGAAGTGCTGCCACAGCAGCGGGTCGGCGCCGGCGGCCATGGCGAAGAAGTTGGTGCCGAAGAACCGGTCGAACATGAGCAGCGTGAGCGCGATGGTGAGGACGGGGAACGCGAAGATGATGAGGAAGGAGATGATGAGCGTCATCCAGACGAACACGGGCATCCGCATGAGCGTCATGCCGGGCGCCCGGAGGTTGAGGATGGTGACGACGAAGTTGAAGCCGGCGATGAGCGTGCCGAGGCCGAGCACCTGCAGGCCGAGCACCCAATAGTCGACGCTGGCGCTGGGCGTGAAGGTGTTGGCGGTGAGCGGCGCGTAGCCGAACCAGCCGGAATCGGGGGCGGCTCCCGCCAGGAAGCTGACGTTCATGAGCACGGTGCCGAACAGGAACAGCCAATAGCTGAAGGCGTTCAAACGCGGGAAGGCCACGTCGCGCGCGCCGATCATGAGCGGGATGAGGAAATTGAAGAACGCGGCTCCCGCCGGCATGACGACCATGAAGACCATGGTGGTGCCGTGCATGGTGAACAGCGCGTTGAACGTCTCCGCGCTGATCACGTTCGCGTCCGACGTGGCGAGCTGCGCCCGGATCGCCAGCGCCTCGAGGCCGCCAATGAGGAACATGATGAGCGCGGTGACACCGTAGAGTATCCCGATCCGCTTGTGGTCGACGGTCGTGATCCACGACCAGACGCCCGTAGGGGCGAGCGGCCGCTGGAGAATCCCGACTCTTGCTGTTGTTGCCATGCCTCTGCTCACCTCACTCGCTCCAAGCCTGCCTGCCGATCGCTAACGGGCCCCGGGAAGGGTATCCCGGTCTACTCCACGCGCATGCTTTCCAGGTACGCGACCAGCGCGTCGACCTGCTCGTTCGTCAGGTGCCGGGGGTCGTCGGCCGGCAGCGTGCCGAACGAGGGCATGAAGCGCGGCTCGTCCGGAATGGGCTTCATGGACCGCAGGTCGTAGATCCACTGGTGCAGGTTCTCCGGCGTGTTCTCGAACACGCCCGCGCCAAGGGTGTCCCGCGAGCCGAAGCGCGTCAGATCGGGGCCGAGCTGGCCTTGCGCTATCGTGCCCGCGATGGCGTGGCAGGCGATGCAGCCGGCCGCGCCGAAGAAGAGCTGCCGGCCCTCCTCGGCCAAGCCGCCGACGGGCGCCGGAGGCGTCTGGAGCGCCTGCACCCAGCGGTTGAAGTCGCCTTGCGATAGGACGTGCACGCGGAACCGCATGAGCGCGTGCGCGGCGCCGCAGAACTCCGCGCACTGTCCGTAGAAGGTGCCGATCTCGAACGGCGTGAAGGACTCGAGGCGATTGACGCGGTTCGGAATGGCGTCGGTCTTGCCGACCAGCTTGGGCACCCAGAAGGAGTGGATCACGTCGTTGGATTCGAGCGTGATCGCGATTTCGCGTCCAACGGGGACGAATATCTCGTTGGCGGTCCGAAGCGCCCCACCGTTCGGGCCGATGTCCTCGTATTCGACCTCCCACCACCACTGGTGCCCGACCACGCGAATGTGCAGCGCCTCATCCCGCGGGGGGCGCGCGGCGCCGGCGATGCCGATGATGGTTGGAATGGCGATGATGACCAGCACGAAGATGGGCACGAGGGTCCACCCGATCTCCAGCAGGTTGTTGCCGTGGATCTGTCGCGCTTGCACGCCCGGCCGCGCGCGGTAGCGGACGATGAGGTAAAGCGTGCCGAACAGCACGCCGCCGCCAACGATGCTCGCCGCGACGATCAAAAATATGTAGAGCGACATGACGCTCTGCGCGCGGTCGGAGGCGGGGGCGAAGTTGTTCTGGGGGACGGTGCAGGATGCGATCGCCACGAGCATGGCGAGCAGCAGCGCCGGGATGAATAGTGTCCTGAGCAAGCCTCGCGTGCGCGCCATGTTCACCCTGCCCTTGACATCCGCGGAAGTCACTTCCAAGACTCCACCAGCCGCTTGTTACGGATATCACAAGACCCTGGGACGGTCAATACGGAAGGGCCTCCAGCTGCCTCGCGTTCGACGGGGCGGCTCACGCGGGCCCTAACACGGGAGGGGTCGACGGACCGTCGGCGGGCCGGGGCGATGGCTTGCGCGCCAGCAGTATGGCGCCGGCCGCGGCGGCGCACGCGCCCATGGCGATGAACCATGTGAGCACGTAGTCGCCGGTGAGGTCGCGCAGCGTGCCCGACAAGGGCGCTCCAAGCGCGCTGATGGCGAGCGTGGCCGGCATGGCCGCGCCGCGGATGCTGCCAAGGTTGGCGCGGCCGAAGTAGGCAGGCCACATGTGGTTCTGCAACACCTGACCCGTGGCGATGCCGGTGCCGAACAGCAACATGCACAACGTCATCATCCAAACGTTGGTGGTGAGCAGCGCCGTGACGAAGCAGCCGACCAGCGCGAGGAAGGCGGCCGCGCCGACGTGTCGCGGGTTGAGCTTGTCGAGCATGAAGCCCGCCGAGATGGCGATGGTGCTGGACGCGATGGCATCGGCGACGAGGCTGAACGACGCGACGGCAGGGTCGATGCCGCGCTCGACGAAGTAGGGGATGCGGAACGAGGATATGGTGCTGGTGCAAAAGGTGAGGAGACCGAAGACGACGGCGAGCGTCCAAAACACCGGACGGCGCGTCGCCTCCTGTCTCGTCCATGGGTGCTCGTCGCCGCGCGATGGCATCGCGCCCGGCGCGGGCCGCGAGGGCGCGGCGGCGGCCCCGTCGGGCAGATGGCCCATGTCTTCCGGCTGCTTCCGCAGGATGACGATGGCGATGAGCACGATGAGGCCGCCCCCGACGGCGCCGAGCAGCGCCCACGCCGCGCGCCAGCCAAACGCGTCGACGAGCCATTGGGTGGTGGGCCCGGAGACGCCGATGCCGATGGGCACGCCGGCGAACGCCCATGCCATGGCGCGGCCGCGCTGGCGGATGAACCAGCGGGCGATGGGCACGCTGGTGTAGAGGTTGGCGCCGCCTTGAAGCCCCACGAGGCCGACGACGGCGAACAGGATGACGATGTGCCATCCCGTCTGCGCCGCGCCGAGCAGCATGGTGGCGCCACCCATGATGAGGCCGGCGACGGCGAGCGGGATGCGCGGGCCGAAGCGGTCGAGGGCGCGGCCTATGACGAGGCCGGAGAGCGCGAACCCGGCAAGGCGCGCCGTCTGCGCCCAGCCGAACGGCGCCGTGCCGATGCCCAACTCGTCGCCCATGGGCTTGATGAAAACGCCCACATTGGCGCCGAGCATCATGGTGATGACGAAACCGACGAGGCTGGTCGCGGCCACGATGATCCAGCCATAGAACAGCCGAGGCCGCGGTTGGGCGGCGGACATCATGGCGCACGACCCCACAAGGTACGGCTGCCGCGACTATACCACCATCCACGGCCGCCGCTTCCCTTGCGCGGCGGCCGCCGGCCGATAGACTGTCGCCGTGCCACCACTGCTGCCGAACACGATTTATCTTGGCGACAACTTGCCGTTGCTGGCGGGGGCGCCAACCGCCAGCATCGACCTGATCTACATCGACCCTCCATTCAACACCGGCAAGGTGCGGCGGTACGAGCGCATCGCGGTGACACGCGCCGCCGACGGCGACCGCGTCGGCTTCGGCGGCCGGCGGTACGCCACCAAGCGCGGCGGGGCGATGCGCTTCGTGGACGAGTTCGATGACTACCTGGCGTTTCTGGAACCTCGGCTGCGCGAAGGCCACCGGCTGCTGAAGCCCACCGGCTCGTTTTACCTGCACCTCGACTATCGCGAGGTGCATTACGCCAAGCTGCTAATGGACGCCATCTTCGGCCGCGACCGCTTCCTCAACGAGATCATCTGGGCATACGACTACGGCGGTAGGCCCAAGGGGCGCTGGCCGGCCAAGCACGACAACATCTTGTTCTACGCGAAGGACCCGGAGCGGCACACCTTCAACCAGGACGCGATCGACCGCATCGCCTATATGGCGCCGGGGCTTGTGGGGCCGGAGAAGGCGGCGCGCGGCAAGCTGCCGACCGATGTGTGGTGGCAGACGATCGTGCCGACCAACGGCAAGGAGCGGCTTGGATACCCCACGCAGAAGCCCGAGGCGGTCTTGCGGCGGATCATCGCGGCTTCGTCGAACGCCGGCGACGTGGTGCTGGACTACTTTGCCGGCAGCGGGACGACTGGGGCCGTGGCACGGGAGCTGGGGCGGCGTTTCGTGCTGATCGACGACAACCCACAGGCGCTGGAGGCGATGCGGCGGCGCTTCGCCGGCTGCGGCGACGTGCGCTTCGAAGGGGTTGGCCCTTTGGACCGCTCGGCAGGCCACGGCCTGCTGGAATAGGCGGCGGAGCGCATGGTGCCGGCGGCGTTGGGCGCTTGACCGTTACGCCTCCAGAACCTATACTATACATAAAACCAACGGACTCCCTGCTTCGCATTCATTGCCGTGCGTCACGCCAAGCTGGCCGGCGTCGGTTTGCCTTTGGGGAATGAGCGAGCGGTGCGAAGCGGGACGGCTATAGGTCATAATGGCCTGCCGTGGGAAGACGAGCGAACCGTGGGAGGGCCACGGAATTTGCTTGACATCCCTGAGGGTGATGCCTATACTTTCTTTTTGCTGGCTTACAGCAATGGGAGATGCGTAGAGCGTTGACCACTGTGTTCCATAGTAGAACCAGGTAAGGGCTAAGCGCGAAATCGCCGTAGAGGCGGTGGCGCGGGCAACCCGCCGCCGCCTTTGCACGTTAACAAGGGAATATCGAGCGAGTAACACGAGCAAGGTTGATCGTGGGTCAAGTTATTAAGGGCTCACGGAGGATGCCTTGGCGTTAAGGGCCGAAGAAGGGCGTGGCTTGACTGCGAAAAGCTCCGGCTAGCCGTCTAGCAGGCTTAACCGGAGATACCCGAATCGGGCAACCGCCCTGAGAGAAACTCAGGGACTCCCTGCTGAACACATAGGCAGGGTAGAGGTAACCGGGGGAACTGAAACATCTAATTACCCCGTGGAAAAGAAAGCAAAAGCGATTCCCCTAGTAGTGGTGAGCGAACGGGGAGCAGCCCAAACTTGCGTGGCTTCACGGCCTGGGGGCCCATGCCATACAGGGGTTGTACGAGCGTCAGTCCCGACCCCAGTTGGGACGCGGAGTTACCAATCCATCATCTAGTCGAGTGTGTCTGGAATGACCGGCCATAGAGGGTGAAAGCCCCGTAGGCGAAAGGTGATGGACTCCGGACGAATTCGTGAGTACCACCGGACACGTGGAATCCGTTGGGAATCTGGGGAGACCACTCTCCAAGGCTAAATACCCTTAACGACCGATAGCGAACAAGTACCGTGAGGGAAAGGTGAAAAGCACCCCGGAAGGGGAGTGAAATAGATCTGAAACCGTGAGCCTACAAGCGGTCAGAGTCCCGATTTATCGGGATGATGGCGTGCCTATTGAAGAATGATCCAGCGAGTTACTCCTGCGCGGCAAGGTTAAGGGATAGAGACGTCCCGGAGCCGAAGCGAAAGCGAGTCTTAATAGGGCGACAAGTCGCGCGGGGTAGACCCGAAACCGGGTGAGCTACCCATGGTCAGGGTGAAGCTCCGATAGTCTCGGAGTGGAGGCCCGAACTGGTGGACGTTGCAAAGTCCTCAGATGAACTGTGGGTAGAGGTGATATGCCAACCGAACTCGGAGATAGCTGGTTCTCCCCGAAATGTATTGAGGTACAGCCTCTCGGGTGACGGACGGAGGTAGGGCTCTGAATGGGCTAGGGGCCGTGAGGCTACCAAACCCAATCAAACTGCGAATGCCGTTCGATCGATGCCGAGGGAGTGAGACCGTGGGGGATAAGCTCCATGGTCGAGAGGGAAACAGCCCAGACCACCAGCTAAGGTCCCGAAATGCAGACTAAGTGTCAAAGGAAGTTTGGCCACATAAACAGCCAGGAGGTTGGCTTAGAAGCAGCCACCCTTTAAAGAGTGCGTAATAGCTCACTGGTCGAGTGGTCATGCGCCGACAATTTACCGGGGCTCAAGTCTGCTACCGATGCTGTGGCTTTCCCGATTCGTCGGGAAGGGGTAGGGGAGCGTTCCCAGGGCGACGAAGCCGCGTCGTGAGGCGTGGTGGAGCGCTGGGAAGTGAGAATGCTGGAATGAGTAGCGTATAAGATGCGTGAGAACCGCATCCGCCGAAAGTCCAAGGTTTCCTACGCAACGTCAGTCGTCGTAGGGTTAGCCGGTCCTAAGCTGAGGCCGCAAGGCGTAAGCGATGGAATGGCGGTCAATATTCCGCCGCCACTTACGGATCGTTTTAAGGCTAAGGAGGGGTACGGGAAGCTAGGCGGATCGCACCCACTGGACATGGTGCGTTCGAGCCTGTAGGCCATCCCGGGATAGGCAAATCCGTCCCGGTGGGCTGAGGGGTGAGACAACTCTAGGGTTCGCCCTGGGGGAGTCCGTCGAGGCTATGCCGGCGAGAAAATCTTCGTAGCTAGAGCCGTGAGTGTCCGTACCGCAAACCGACACTGGTGGACTGGTGGAGCACACTAAGGCGGACGGGTGAACCTTCGTCAAGGAACTATGCAATCTAGCTCCGTAACTTCGGGATAAGGAGTGCCCTGGAACATGTAGGCCCTCGCGGCCGAAGCGTTCTGGGGTCGCAGCGAAGCGGCCCTGGTGACTGTTTAACACAAACACAGGTCCCTGCTAAAGTCGCAAGACGACGTATAGGGGCTGACGCTTGCCCAGTGCCGGAAGGTCAAGAGGAGAGGTTCACGCCTTGAATCGAAGCCCCGGTGAACGGCGGCCGTAACTATAACGGTCCTAAGGTACCGAAACCCCTTGTCGGGTAAGTTCCGACCCGCAGGAAAAGCGTAACAACTGGGGCGCTGTCTCGACGGAGGGCCCGGTGAAATTGAAGTGCGAGTGAAGATGCTCGTTACCCGCGCCAGGACAAAAAGACCCCATAGAGCTTTACTGTAACCTGACATTGCTCCGGTGATTGTGATGTGTAGGATAGGTGGGAGGCTGTGAAGCATGGGCGCTAGCCTGTGTGGAGCCAACGTTGAAATACCACCCTTCGCTGTCGCTGGATCTAACCCCTGATCAAGCAGGGGGACCGTGTCTGGTGGGCAGTTTGACTGGGGCGGTCGCCTCCTAAAAGGTAACGGAGGCGCCCAAAGGTCTCCTCAGGGCGGATGGAAATCGCCCGTCGAGTGCATTGGCACAAGGAGGCTTGACTGTAAGGCCTACAAGCCGAGCAGAGACGAAAGTCGGGCAAAGTGATCCTACGGTCCCGTGTGGAAGGGCCGTGGCTTATCGGATAAAAGCTACCTTGGGGATAACAGGCTGATCTTGCCCAAGAGTTCACATCGACGGCAAGGTTTGGCACCTCGATGTCGGCTCGTCCCATCCTGGGGCTGAAGAAGGTCCCAAGGGTCCGGCTGTTCGCCGGTTAAAGGGGCACGTGAGCTGGGTTCAGACCGTCGCGAGACAGGTCGGTCTCTATCCGGCGTGGGCGCAGGAAGTTTGAGAGGGGCTTTCTCTAGTACGAGAGGACCGAGAAGGACAGACCTCTGGCGTTCCGGTTGTTCTGCCAAGAGCATTGCCGGGTACCTATGTCTGGTTCGGATAACCGCTGAAAGCATCTAAGCGGGAAGCCGGCCTCAAGATGAGACTTCCCATCCCATAAGGGAGTAAGGCCGCAGGAAGACTACCTGCTTGATAGGCCGCATGTGGAAGCGTCGCAAGGCGCGAAGCTAAGCGGTACTAATCGGCCGAGGGCTTGACCTACATTTTTCTTCCCGTCTCTGGTATTCGCTCGATATCCCTTGTTAGCGCGCAAAGGCAACGCGCCCGCCGCGCATCTCCAGCCGACGATCGCCATAGGTGCGGGGCGGCGTCCCGCCACGTCGGGACGGCCCGTCGGGCTCATGACCCGAGGCGCATGCCCCAACTAGCGACCCGGTGCGGGGTGGAGCAGTGGCAGCTCGTCGGGCTCATAACCCGAAGGTCGTTGGTTCGAATCCAACCCCCGCTACCAACCGGCAAACCAAGCGTCCCGCAACACCGTCGCGGGACGCTTCTTTTTTGCCTCGCGTCGGCCGGCCGCCTCACGCGGCCATCCTGCGGGAGCGCCACGTGACGCCTGACGCCACGTCCAGCGGTTCCGACGCGAGTTCCACCCGGCGCGAGGTCGCCACCGCGCGACGCCCTGAACGACGGGACCCCCCCCCCCCCCCCCCCCGCCGC
>VGZX01000016.1 GCA_016872415.1 SAR202 cluster bacterium
CCAACGGCGCGGGGCAGGCCGCCGGCGGCGTGCCGGAGGTGCTACGCGCGGCCACCCACGCTGCGACCGAGGCGCTGGCCCGGACGCCGGAGCAACTGCCCCGCCTGCGCGAGGCGGGCGTCGTCGACGCCGGCGGACAAGGCGTCGTCGCGTTCCTCGAGGGCGCGCTGGCGTTCGTGGAGGACCACGAGCCGGCCTTGCAGGTGCAGGCCGCCCCCGGCGGGCTCGGCTCCGTGGTGCGGCAGGAATTCCTGGAGCACACCGCCGACGACGAATACGGCTTCTGCACGCAGTTCATCATCAGCGGCGAGCGGCTGGACGTGGCCGCGCTGCGGGAGCAGGTGTCGGCGCTGGCCGTGTCGACGGCGGTGGTCGGCGACGAGCGCCTAGTGCGCGTCCACGCCCACGCGACCGACCCCGGCCCGCTGTTGAGCCTGGCCGTGCGCGCCGGCGAGCTGAACCAGGTGAAGATCGAGAACATGGACGCCATGCACCGCGATTTCATCGCGAAGCATGGGCGGCGCGCGGAGGCGGCCGACGTCGCCGTCGTCGCCGTGGCCTCGGGCGCGGGGCTGGAACGCCTCTTCCGCGACATGGGCGCCGCGGCAGTGGTGCGCGGCGGGCAAACGATGAACCCCAGCGCGAAGGACCTGCTGGACGCGGCGGAGCGGACGAATGCGCGGCGGGTCATCGTGCTGCCCAACAACGCAAACGTAGCGCTGGCGGCCGACCAGGCGGCGCGCATGGCGAAGGTGCCCTGCACGGTGATTCCGTCAAGGAACATTCCCCAGGGCATCGCGGCGATGCTGGCCTTCAACCCCGACCTGGACGCCGACGCGAACGCCGGCGCGATGCGGTCGGCGATGCGCGGCGTGCGCTCGGGCGAGGTCACGGTCGCGGTGCGCGACACGACGGTCGGCGGCGTGCGCGTCGCGTCGGGCCAGCCCATCGGCCTGCTGGACGACGAGCTGGTGTGCGCCGGAGCCTCGCTGCTGGAGGCGTTGGAGCGCACGGTGGCGGCGGCCGAGCCGACGGATGGCGGCATCGTCACGCTCTACCGCGGCGAGGGCTTGACGGAGGCCGAGGCGCTGGCGGCGGCGGCGGCGCTGCGGCGGCGCTGGCCCGGCGCGCAGGTGGACGTGGTGGAGGCGGGGCAGCCGCACTACCGCTATCTGTTTTCAGTCGAATGACCAACCAAGGAGCCAGCCATGGCCGTACGCGTGGTGACCGATAGCACCTCCGACCTGCCGACCGACCTTGTGGCCGAGCACGGCATCACCGTCGTGCCGCTGAACGTCCACTTCGGCGCGGAGACGCTGCGCGACGGCGTCGACATCACGCCGGACGCCTTCTTTCAACGGTTGCCCGGCTCGCGCGTGCTGCCCAAGACCTCGCAGCCGTCGGTCGCCGCGTTCGGCGACGTTTACGGCCGGCTGCTGAACGAGGGCCACGAGATCGTGTCGGTCCACATCTCGGAGAAGCTGAGCGGCACGATGAACTCGGCGCGGCAGGCGGCGCAGGAGGCCAAGAGCGACCGGATCGAGGTGGTGGACACGCAAGGCGCGTCGCTGTGGGTGGGGCTAGTGGCGCTGGAGGCGGCGCGGGCCGCCGAGGCGGGCGGCACCCGCGAGGAGGTGGCGCGGGTGGCGCGCGAGGCGTCGTTCAAGGTGCGGCTGTTCTTCGTGCTCGACACACTGGAGTACCTGCAAAAGGGAGGGCGCATCGGCAAGGCGCAGGCGCTGCTGGGCAGCCTGCTGTCGATCAAGCCGGTGCTGACGGTGCGCGAGGGCGAGGTGCACCCCCATGAGCGCGTGCGGACGCGCGTGCGGGCGCTGGAGCGCATCCGCGAGCTGATGAAGGAGGGCAGCCCCTACGACGAGATCGCGGTGGTGCACGCCACGTCGCCGGACGAGGCGCGGTCGCTGGCGACGGACGCGGCATCGTTGAGCAAGCGCCCGGTGATCACGACGCGGGTGGGCCCGGTCATCGGCGTCTACACCGGCCCCGGCCTCATCGGCGTCGCGATGCGGAAGCCGTAGCCGCGCCCGCTTGCCGCGACATCGTTCCTTCCGCGAAACCGGCGCGCCTCGCGACGCGGGCCCCTTGCCCGTGGGCGCCCGCCACGGCGACAATGCCCGCCGTGACCACCCAACCAACCACCTCGCGCATCGGCGAAGTGACGCAGGCGTCCATCGAGCGGCTCACCGCCCAATGCCACGCCCTCTACGGCGCGCCGCCGCTGGGCACGCTGGTGCGCGCGGGCAACGTCTACGCCGTCGTCAGCGGCGTCACGACGCAGCCGCTCGACCCCACGCGCCCGGTCATCGCGCGCGGGGCCGGCGCCGCCGACGAGGCCGAAATCTACCGCGAGAACCCCCAGCTGGAGCAGCTGCTCCGCACGGACGTGAGCCTGACGGTGGTGGCGCACGCGGAGGGCGACGCGG
Source organism: SAR202 cluster bacterium (assembly GCA_016872415.1). Lineage (GTDB taxonomy): Bacteria > Chloroflexota > Dehalococcoidia > Lucifugimonadales > Australimonadaceae > VGZX01. The sequence goes on from VGZX01000016.1 coordinate 2,445, forward strand.
TGCGCGCCTATCTGCCGGCGCTGCCGCCCCGCATCCACACCTTCGTCCACGTTTGCTCGCCGGGCGAGGTGCGGGCGGTGTTCGCGGCGCCGGAGTTCCTGCGGACGCTGCTGCAAAGCCGCGAGCCCTGGGCCGACGATGTGGCGGCGGCGACGCTGCGGCAGGCGGCGCGCGCGCACGACGAGCCGAGGGCCTTCCTCCAGCGCGTGGCGCGGGTGGTGGGCGTGGCGCTGGCGGGCGACACGGCGCGGCTCGCGGCCATTTTGCGGCGACTGCCGCTGGGGACCGCCTAGGGAGGCCGACATGCACGACGCCACGGCGCAAGGGCTCTGGACCGCGTTCATGCCGCTGCTGCGGACCTCGCTGGCATTCGCCGAGCCGGAGTCGCGCCCGGGCCAGCCGGCGCTGAATGCGTCGCTGACCGTGACGAACGACTCCAACGCCGGGCCGCGCATTCCGCGCGTGGTGTTCACGAACGTCGAGCTGCACCTGAAGACGCCCACCAAGGAGCACCGTTTCGACGTGGGGCGCCTGGAGCCGCGTCAGACGTCGCGCGCGTTCGTCGTCAGCGTGCCGCTGCACGAGGCGCTGGACGTGCACGCCTGGACGACCAGCAGGCTCGACACGGAGGAGTCCTTCAGCTTCGAATCGGAGCCGCGGCCGGCGCGCGGCGGCACCACCGACCTGGAAGGTGTCGTGCGGCTGTTCAACCGCGTGCGCGTGCATGCCCCGCTCGCCGCGCTGCGGGCGCTGCCGCGGCATGGCGCGCTGTCGACGCCGCTCGCGGTCGAGACGGTGCGCGACGCGCTGCGGCACATCGCATCCAGCGTGCGCGCCGCGCAACGCCTGCTGGATGCCAACTTCGGGTTCGACGTGCGGATGCCGAGCGAGATCGAGCGGGCGCGGCTGAGCGATTTCAAGCGTCGCGTGGGCAACTACGCCGACTCCGTGGAGCGCGTGTGCGCGGAGCTGGCGAGCAACACGCCGGGCCCCCAGCCGGAGCGCTTTCCGGCGCTGCTGGAGGCGGCCCGCGAGGAGCTGTCGCAGAACGCGGCCCGCCTGAATGAGACGACGGAGCGTCTGATGGCCGACTACAGCTGGACGGACGAGCGCGTGGACTACGCCTATCGCGAGGCGCCGCCATGACGGAGCTCGATTGGCTACACGAGGCGGCCGGTGACGACGGCCAGCCGCTGGGCGTGGTGGTCGGCGGCTCGTTGAGCACGGGGCTGGAGGTGCGCCTGCGCTCGCCGCGCGCGGTGGAGGAGGCGAAGGTGGGCACGTTCGTGACGGTGCAGGGCGCGGGCCACCGCTATTTCTGCATCATCACCGACCTGAGCCTGCAGAGCGCCGACAGCCGCTTCGCCGCGGCCGCCGCCGACGCCGACCCGGCCATCGCCGGCGTGCTGTCGGGCACCAGCGCCTACGCCATCGCCAAGGTGACGCCGATGCTGATGACCGACATCGGCGGCGAGGCGCCGAAGCCCGCGCGCTCGCTGCCGGGGCACTTTGCGCCGGCGCGCCGCGCCTCCAACGACGACGTGCAGGCGGTGTTCGGCAGCGAGGACGCCGGCCACATTCACGTCGGCAGCCCGCTGGACATGGAGGACACGCGCGTCTGCCTCGACCTCAAGGAGCTCGTGAAACGCTCGAACGGCGTGTTCGGCAAGAGCGGCAGCGGCAAGAGCTACCTCACGCGCATACTGCTGGCGGGCATTCTGCAGCGCGGCGTGGCGACCAACCTCGTCTTCGACATGCACAGCGAATACGGCTGGCAATCGCGCGGCGAAAGGGGCTACGCCGCCAAGGGGCTCAAGCAGCTGTTCCCGGCGCAGGTCGCCGTGTTCACGCTGGACGAGCAGAGCTCGCGGCAACGCGGCGTTTCCACCGATTTCGTGGCGCGCATCGGCTTCGACGAGATCGAGGCGGACGACATTGCCATCCTCGCGTCGACGCTGCGGATCACCGACCTTGGCGTGCAGGCCTGCCACCGGCTGGAGCAACGCCTGGGCGACGGCTGGATCAGGCGCTTCCTCGACATGGGGGCCGACGAGCTGAACACCGTGGCCGACCAGCTGCGCGAGAACACGAGCACGCTCGATGCCTTGCGCCGCCGGCTCGGCCAGCTGGAACGCCTGGACTTCCTGGTGGACAGCGCCGACGGCGCCTCCGCGAACGGGGCCGGCTCGGAGTCCGCGTCGGGGCGGGGCACCGTGCGCCGCGTGCTGGAGCACCTGCAAAGCGGGCGCCACGTCGTGCTGGAGTTCGGGCGGCACGGCGACAACCTCACGGCCTACCTGCTGGTCGCGAACCTGCTGACGCGGCGCATCCACGCCGAGTACCGCCAGCGCACCGAGCGGGCGCTCGCCACGAACGGCCAGGGGCCGCCGCCGCTGGTGATCACGATCGAGGAGGCGCACCGCTTCCTGAGCCCCGGCATCGCCTCGCAGACCATCTTCGGCACCATCGCCCGCGAGATGCGGAAATACGGCGTCACGCTGCTGGTGGTCGACCAGCGGCCGTCGGGCATCGACGAGGAGGTGTTGAGTCAGATCGGCACGCGCATCACCTGCCAGCTCGACAACGAGCGCGACGTGGACGCGGTGCTGACCGGCGCGCACGGGGCGCGCGAGCTGCGGGGGGTGCTCTCGCGGCTGGAGTCGCAGCAGCAGGCGCTGTTCTTCGGCCACGCGCTGCCCATGCCGGTGGTGGTGCGGACGCGCGACTATGACGAGGCGTTCTACCGCGAGATGGCTCTGCCCGGCCACGGCGCGCCGGAGCAGCGCCGGCGCGACAAGCGGGACCTGTTCGGGTAGGCCGAGGAGCAGGGGTGCCCGTGTCCAAGTGCTGGCCGCTGCTCGCCCGCTACGCCGTCTCGGCGCTCATTCTCGCGGGCATCGCGCTCGGTGGGCTGTTCCTGTGGCTGGTGTGGCGCAACACGCGGTGGACCGAGGTGGCGGCGGCGCTCGCCGACATCTCGCCGCCGCTGCTCGGCGGCGCCGCGGCCGTGGTGCTGGCCTCCATGGTGTTGCGCGCCGCGCGCTGGCGCGCCCTGTGGCCGGGAGGGGGCGTGTCCACTGGCCGGCTGTTCCTCGTCGAGAACGCGGCGCTGGGGCTCAACAACATCTCGCCGATCCGGCTGCTGGACGAGCCGGCCATCCTGGCGATGCTGACGCTGCGCGACCGCTTGCCGGTCGGGCGGGTCGTCGCCACGCTGCTCATGTCGCGCATGCAAGACCTCACGTTCACGCTGGCATTCGGCGCGCTGGCGCTGCTGGTCATGCCGCGCATACTGGAGGTCGCCCGGCCCATCGGCTTCACCGTCGTCATCCTCATGGCGCTGCTGCTGGCCCACGTCAACCTGCCGTTCCTGGTGCGGCGCGTCACGCCCCTGCGCCGCGTGCCCGGCCTGGTGGCCTACAGCGCGACGATGCGGCGGATGTGGCGGCAGCCACGGCTGCTCGCCTCGTCGGCGGCGCTCACGGTCGCCTATTGGCTGCTGCTGAGGCCCGCCGCCTGGCTGCTGGCGCGCGGCATGGGGCTGGACATATCGCTCCCCGCGGCGACGGTCGTCGCCATCGGCACCATCATGTTCTCGACGACGACGCCGGGCCTGCCGGGGGCGGTCGGCACGTTCGAGTGGGCCACCGTCGCGCTGCTGGGCCTGTGGGGGGTGGACAAGGAGGCGGGCATCGGCTACGCGCTGGCGATGCGGGCGCTGACGTTCGTGCCGCAGGTCGCCATCGCGGCGTTCGTGCTGCCGGGCGAGGGCTTGGCCTCGCTGGGCGCGATACGCAGGCCGCTGGCCGCGGCGGAGGAGGCGGAGGGCGACGGCATGTAGCGTTCCAGCGTTGCCGCATGATGAGGCCGCTGATAGCATCCGACGACATGCCCCAGATACGTCCGAGGAGTCCCTTGTCATGCACATCGCCGAATACATGTCCGCCAACGGTCATGAGCAGTTCGCCGTGTGGACCGACCCCGCGGTCGGCCTGAAGGCGTTCATCGCCATACACGACACGACGCTGGGGCCGGCGCTGGGCGGCACGCGCATCTGGCCGCACAAGACGGAGGAGGACGCGATCCTCGACGTGCTGCGGCTGGCGAAGGCGATGACCTACAAGTCGGCGGCGGCGGGGCTGCCGCTGGGCGGCGGCAAGGGGCTCATCATCGCCGACCCCCGCAAGGACAAGACCGAGGCGCTGTTCCGCTCCTACGGCCGCTTCGTGAACACGCTCGGCGGGCGCTACATCGCCACGGAGGACGTGGGCGCGACGGCGCGGGACGTGGAGTGGATGTCGTACGAGACGAGGCACCTGGTGGGCCTGCCGCGGGAGCTGGGCGGCAGCGGCAACCCCGCCGTGGTGACGGGGTTCGGGCTGCACCAAGCGATGCGCGCATGCGCGCGGGCCGTGTGGGGCAGCGACTCGCTGGCGGGCAAGCGGGTGGCGATGCAGGGCTTCGGCAACGTCGCCAACTCGCTGTCGGAGCATCTGCTGAAGGCGGGCGCGAAGCTGGTGGTGACCGACATTAGCGAGGAGGCGCGCCGGCGCGCGCGGGCGATGGCGGGCGTCGAGGTGGTGGAGTCGCCCGACGACATCTTCGACGTGGAGTGCGACGTTTTCGCGCCATGCGCCCTTGGCGGCGTGTTGAACGAGCGGACGATTCCCCGGCTGAAGTGCCCCATCGTCTGCGGCGGGGCGAACAACCAGCTTGCCGAGGCGGTGGACGCCGAGCGGTTGCAGCAGCGCAACATCCTCTACGCGCCGGACTACATCGTGAACGCCGGGGGCGTGATCAACGTGTATTACGAGCTCGGCAGGCCGTATAACGCGGAGGCGGCGATGGCCACGGCGGCGCGGATACACGACACGATGGAGCGCGTGATCGCCATGTCGAAGCAGCGCGGCATCACCACGGCGCACGCGGCCGACCTGCTGGCCGAGGAACGCCTGAGCGCCGCGAGGCGGGTGCGCGTGGTGCGCTAGCCCGGCCGCCCGCGAGAAGGAGCGCCCCGTGGCCGCCGACGGAGGTTCCCGCGCCGGGTCCTCGTGGCAAGCGCGCCTGCCGTTCTACTACGGCTGGGTCGTGGTCGCGGCGGCCTTCGCCACCAATTTCATCTCCACCGGCGTCATGCTGTGGTCGCTGAGCGTGTTCGTCGGACCGATGACCTCGGAGCTCGACGGCTGGCGGCGGTCCGACCTGTTCGGCGCGCTGGCGTTGCGGTCCATCATCACGGCGATCGGCGTGCCGTTCATCTCGCGGTTCCTCGACCGTCCGCGCGGCGCGATCGTGCTGATGGCGTTGAGCGGCGTGCTGGAAACGGGCGTGCTTGTCGGCGTCTCGCGCGTGAACCATCCGGGCGAGTTCGTGGCGCTGTTCGGCGTGGGCGGCGGCATCGCGGGCATGGCCGAGGCCTGGGGCGTGTCGTCGGCCATCGTGCCCAAGTGGTTCGTGCGGCGGCGCCCACGCGCGATGGCACTGTCGACCATGGGCACCGGCGCGGCGGCGCTGGTGATGCCGCTGGTGGTCACGGGCCTGATTCAGAGCCTGGGGTGGCGGTCGACTTGGGTGGTGCTGGCCGGCGCCACGTTCGCCATCATCGTGCCGCTGTCGCTGCTCATGGTGCGCCAGCCGGAGGACGTGGGCCTTCACACGGACGGCGCGACGGAGGCGGTGGCGCGGGAGGCCCGCCGCACGGAGGACCGCAGCTTCACCGCGGGCCAGGCGTTCCGCATGCCGGTGACTTGGCTCTTGGTGGTCGTGCTGTTCATGACGAGCCTGAACACCGTCGGGCTGCCGGCGAACATCGTGCCGATGTTCGCGAGCCGCGGCTTCACGGCGGAGGGCGCCGCGCTGGCGCTGACGCTCTACGGGCTCATGTCGGTCATCGCGCGGTTCGGCTGGGGCATCCTGGCGGAGCGGACGCACGTGCGAACGTCGGTCGTCGCGCTCACCGTATACGCGGCGAGCGTGATGCTGCTGCTGATATTGGCGGGCGGCAACAAGCCGGCGCTGATGGTGCTGGCGGCGGCCACGGGCTACGCCGTGGGCGGCATGATCGTCATGGGCCCCTTGCTGTGGCCGACGTACCTGGGGCGGGCCCACCTCGGCGCCATCAACGGCTTCATGTATCCGATAACAGCGCTGGCGTCGTCCATGGGGCCCTACGTGCTGTCGCGCATCGCCGACTCGACCGGCGCCTACACGGCGGGGCTGTGGCTGCTGCTGGCCGCGTGGCTCGTCGCCGGCGTGGCGATGTTCATGGCGCGGCCGCCGGCACCGGCGACGGCTAGCCCAGCCCCCATTCCTCCAGCTGCTCGTCACTGATGCCGAAGTGGTGGGCGATTTCGTGGGCGACCGTGATGCGGACTTGCTCGACGATCTCCCCGGCCGTCGGAAAGGCCTCCTCCAGCGGCCCCTGGTAAATGGTGATGGTGTCGGGCAGCACCATGTTGTAGCCGTCGCCGCGCTCTGTCAGCGGTATGCCCTTGTAAAGGCCGAACAGGGTGTCCCCCTCCTCCACGTCTCCCTCGTCCAGGTCGTCGTCGGAGGGCCAGTCCTCGACCAGCACGTCGACGTTGTCCATCCATGCCTGGATTCGCGGCGGCAGCGACTCCAGCGCCCGGACGACCAGCTGCTCGAACTGCTCGCGCTTCATGGTTACACCGGCACGGAGAGCTTCTGGCGGATGCTTTTCAATATGTCGATGTTGCGCGCGTCGGGGCCGGTGCCCTCGAAGCCCGGCACTTCCAGGTAGAAGGGCACGTCGCGGAAGGCGGGGTGCGCCAGGATGGCCTCGAACGCCGCGATGCCCATGCGGCCCTCGCCGAGGTTCTCGTGGCGGTCGACCCCGGCGCCGAGCGCCGGCTTGCTGTCGTTGCAGTGGACGGCGACGAGGTGGCGCGCGCCGATTTCGCGCTCGAACTCCGCCATGGTCGCGGCCACGCCCGCGGGCGTCGTGAGGTCGTAGCCGGCGGCAAAGGCGTGCTGCGTGTCGAGGCAGACCTTGAGGCGGGGGCTGGCGACCTCGCGCAGCAGCGCGCCGATCTGCTGGAACTTGGAGCCGACGTGGTCGCCCATGCCGGCGCTGTTCTCGATGATGAGCAGCGTGTCGTCCGGCGAGTTGTCGAGCACGCGGTTGAGCGACTCGCACACCTGGCGGAAGCACGCCTCGAAGCCCCGGCCTCGGTGGCTGCCGAGGTGGAAGATGGTGCCCATGACGCCGAGGTCGTGGGCGGCGTTCATGTAGCTGACGAGCGATTGGGTGCCCTTGCGGGCCAGCTCGACATCGGGGCTGCCGAGGCTGATGAGGTATACGCCGTGGAAGGCGTTGGGGCCGATGCCGTGCTCGCGGGCCTTCGTCTTGAAGTCGGCGGCGACCTTCTCGTCGATGGGCTTGAAGGCCCAGCCCTGCGGGGGTGATGGGAAGATCTGCACCGCCTCGGCGCCGATCTCCAGCGCGCGGTCGATGGCCTTGTCCAGCCTGCCGGATGCCGAAACGTGCGCGCCGATACGCATCGCCGATCTCCCGAGGGACGTTCGGTCGAAAGACTACTTTAGCGTGGCGGCACCGCCGCGGGTAGCCGTTGGGCTAGCGCGCGGCCTGCTGGACGCCCGCCGGCTGCTTGCGCCCGAACCGGAACAGGCGTCCCACCTCGCCCTCCTCCCACGACACGAGCAGCGAGCTCGCGATGAAGATGGAGCTGTAGGTGCCGACGGTGATGCCGGCCGCGAGCGCGATGATGAGCGGGCGGATGCTCTCGCCGCCGAACAGCAGCAGCGCGACGACGACGATGAGCGTCGTCATGCCGGTGATGAGCGAGCGCCCCAGCGTCTCGCGGATGCTGGTGGCGACGGCCTCGGCCATGGTGGCGTTGGGGAACTTCGCCACGTTCTCGCGCAGGCGGTCGAACACGACGATGGTGTCGTTGACCGAATAGCCGACAACGGTGAGGACGCCGCTGATGAACATGGCGTTGACTTCGAGGTTCCAGACTTTGCCGCCGAGCGAGAAGACGCCCAGCACGATGATGACGTCGTGGAGCAGCGCGACGATGGCCGTCGCGCCCCAGCGGAAGGGCTTGGGCATGCCGCGGAAGGCCCACGCGACGTAGAAGAGGATGGCGAAGGCGGCGACGATGACGGCGATGATGGCATTGCGGACGTTTTCGCCGCCGATGATGCCCGACACGGAATCGAAGCCGGTGATGGTGGAGGGGGCGATGGCGTCGAACGCCTCCTCCAGCTGCTGGCGGTCGCCAGGGTTGGCGACGGTGCCGTCGGGGTTCAGCGTGGGCGGCCGCAGCTCGGCGGTGCGGATGAAGTATTCGCGCGCGTCGATGCGCTGCACCACGAAATCGAGCTGGCCGGCGGCGCGGACGGCCCCGCGCACTTGCTCGGCGGTCACGTCTTGCTCGAACTCGACGGTGATGGCGGTGCCGCCGGCGAAGTCGATGCCGACGCGGAAGGCGGGCGGCGTGATGATGGACACCAGGGCGAGAAGCACCACGGCGAAGGATGCGATGTAGAACCAGCGGCGGTTACGCAGCAACGTGATCATTAGGCGCCTCGCTCCGCGGCAGGCGTGCGCGGTGTCTCGGGCGCTCTGCCGTGAACTGACTCGGGGGTGAACAATTTGGGCATGCGCCCCAGCGGCGTGACCGCCATGAGCACCATGAAGTTGCGGCTGATGGTGATGGCCGAGAACATGCTGATGAGCACGCCGAGCGACAGCGTGACCGCGAACCCGGTGACGGCCGTGTTGGCCGACTGCTGGCCGAAGAAGAAGAGGATGGCGGCGGTGATGAGCGTGGACACGTTCGAGTCGCGGATGGACGACCAGGCGCGGTTGAACCCGATTTGTATGGCGAGCGCCAACGACCGCCCGATGCGGAGCTCTTCCTTGACGCGCTCGAAGATGAGGACGTTGGCGTCGAGCGCCATGCCGAGCGAGAGGATGAAGCCCGCGACGCCCGCGAGGCTGAGCGTGACCGGCAGCAGCTTGAAGACCGCCAGCACGATGGCGATGTAGCACAGGAGCGCGAGGCCGGCGACGACGCCCGACATGCGGTAATAGGCGGCCATGAAGAAGACGACGAGCGCGAAGCCGATGATGCCCGCGATGAGGCTTTCGCGGAGCGACTGCTCGCCCAGCGAGGGCGCGACCACTTGCGTCGACAGCCCGCTGATGGGCACCGGCAGGCGGCCGGACTCGATCTGTATGGCGATGTCGCGCGCTTCCGTCGCGGTGAAGCCGCCCTGGATGATGCCGCTGCCTGTGAGGATGGGCGAGCTGACCACGGCGGACACCAAGACCTCGTCGTCGAGCTTGAACGCGAGCTGGTCGGGCGAATCGGTGTTGAGCGTGTTGAAGATGCGCTGGGTGAGCTGAGCGAAATCGCGCGTGGCATCGCCCGTCATTTGGAACGAGATGATCCAGCGCTCCGTCACCTGGTCGGTGGTGGCGGCGGCGCTCTCCAGGCTGCCGCCGGTGAGGCCGGTCGGCTTGTCCTTGAGTTGCGTGCAGGCGCGGTCGAAACAGACGCGCTCGACGATTTCGAGGCTGGCGGTTTCGCCGATGACGCGCTTGGCGCGCTCGATGTCGGTGACGCCGGGCAGCTGGATGATGAGGCGGTCGTTGCCCAGACGCTGAATCGTGGGCTCGCTGACGCCAAGGCTGTTGATGCGGCGGGAGATGGTCTGGACGAGGCCGTCCATGTTGTCCTCGGTGGGGGCCACCTCCTCGCTGCCCGCCTGGTAGACGAGGTGGGAGCCGCCGGCCAGGTCGAGGCCGAGCTGGAGGCCGAGGATGCGGTCGCTGCCGCGATCGAAGCTACCGATGTGGATGCGCTGCACGGCGAGCGCGGCGACCGAGAGACCGACGACGACGACGATGAACAGCAGGGACTTCCAGTTGAGGCGTCGGAGCACGATGAAGCACCTTTCAGGGCACCGGTGCGGTGGCGTTGGATTTCATGAGGCGTTTCGCCAAGGCGAGCGCCTGTCGTTTGGTCGATATATCGCCGGCGCCCACGGCTTCGTGCACCGCGTCGAGCAGGCGTCCGAGTGCCGGTCCGGGCGGGAGCCCGAGCGCCCGCATCAGGTCGTGACCATCCACCACGCGGCGCGCCTTCGCGACGGCGCCGCGGGCCTCGTGGCCTTCGAGCACACAAGTGGCGATTCTAACACGCTCCCGCCACCGCGGAAACTCCACCAGCGGGCCGCGTGCGGCCAAATAGTCGGCCAGGCTCAGATACACCGTGTCGACCGCCGCCCCTTCCAGGTCGCGGTAATACTTCCATGTCGCCCGCCGCGACGGCAGCCGCCCATGGGGCGCGAGCTGGCTCGGACGCAGGTGCTCGGCGACCATGAGCCGGACGTGCTCGACCGCCAGGTTGCTGAAGCGCAGCCGCCGCAAGATGTCGCGGGCCATCTCGGCCCCCCGTTCCGGATGGCCGAGGAACCGCACGCGCCCTGTGGCATCGGGCGCCTTCGTGGCGGGCTTCGCCGCGTCGTGCAGCAGCGCGGCCAGCTTGAGGAACGTGGCGCGCGGGTGGCCGTGCGCGAAAGCGGCGCCGTGGAAGCGGGTCTCGATCTCGCGGCTCCACGGAACGATCTCCGCCATGCCGGCGGGCAGCCCATCGCGTCGCAGCACTCGCTCGGCGAAGCCGACGGTGTGGATGCCGTGCGGCAGCACGTTCCAGTAGTGCTCCTTGGGCTGCGTGCAATCGCGCCCCGCCTCCAACTCGGGGACCAGCGTGGTCAGCAGGCGCGCGTCGTCGAGCGCCAGCAGCGCATCGCCCGGCTCCGGCACGTCCAGCAGCTTCAGCATCTCTTCTTGCAAGCGTTCCGGCGCGACGCGCGGCAGCAGGTGGGCATCGCGGCGCAGGGCATCGACGGTCGCGCCGTCGATACGCAGGCCGCGGGCGAAGGCGATCCGCACCGCGCGCAGGAGGCGGCTGGGGTCGTCGGATAGGGCGGACGGCGATGCCAGCCGCAGGGCGCCGTCGGCCAGGTCGCGCGCGCCGGAGAGGGGGTCGATGATGGCGGAGCGCCAGCCGCGCTCGCCAAACGCGTCGACCGGCACGGCCATGGCGTTGACGGTGAAGTCGCGCAGGGCCAAGTCCCGCTCGACGGTGGGGGCCTTGAGCTCCGTCACGTCGACTTGGGCGTGCGGCGCGCCCTTGCCGTCCAGCGGCACGACGATGCGCGATGCGCGGCGAAGGGCGTCGCGCGTGACCGCGACACCGCCGGCGGAGGCGGCCAGGGCGTCGGCGAAGGCGAACGCGTCGCCGTCGAGGGCGATGTCGAGATCGGCGACGCGCATGCCCAGCAGCGCGTCGCGGACGCTGCCGCCGACGATGTATGCGGGGGCGCCCATCGCGGCGCTCAACGAGCGGATGTGCGCGAGCAGCGATCGGAGCGCCGGGGAGATGACGGCGGCCATGATGGAGGCGCGGCTAATCGGGCGACGCTTGGTGCGGCGAGACCATGCAGGATGCGTCGACGCGGATGAGGTCGTGGCCCCGCTCGCGGCACGGCTCCGGCTCGATGTCGGGCTGATAGACGGCCCAGCACGTCTCGCACTCGAAGCCGTGGGCCTCGCCGACGGCCGTGTATTCGGCGCGCGTCATGCTCATCGCAACGTCTCCTGCTTGCTCGCCGCCTCGACCGCGCGGGGCCCGGGCTCCGGCGCGACCTCGCCCTCGCCGTCTTCCTCTTGCCCCACTTCGACTTCGTACAAGTCGGCCTTGTCGCGGATGTAGTCGATGTAGAGCTTGCCGTCCAGGTGGTCGCACTCGTGTTCCAGGGCCTGCGCGAGCAGGTCGGTTTCGCCCTTGAAGCGGATGCGCTTGCCATGCCGGTCGAGCGCCTGGCCCCACACGCGCTCGGCGCGGAGGATTTGGCCTTGCCAGCCGGGCATGCTCAGGCAGCCCTCGACGACTTCGCGCTCGCCTTCCTTGCGGGTGAGCTCCAGGTTCAAGAGCACCAACGGCTCCGGGTCGTCCGGGCGCTGGATGATGGCGATGCGGTGCAGCGAGCCGACCTGGTTGGCGGCGATGCCGACGCCACGGTAGTGGTACATCGACTCGATCATGTCGTCGATCAGCCGTTGTATCTCCGGGGACTGAAGGTCTTTCACCTTCCTGGCCTTCTTCCGGAGGATGGGGTCCTTGTCTATGTAATGCATGGGCAAGACGGCCATGTCTTCACCTTCGTGAGCAACGTGCGGCAGGGAAAGTATACGGGTGCGCGTGGGGCGCCCGCCAGCGCGTGAGAACTAGCCAATGATTTGATGGCAGCCTGTCGTATGAGGCACCAAAGCTCTCAAAGGCAAGCGGTATTTCCAGTGATACGACGTCAAGTCTGGCTCTTTCGCCGTCACGTCCTTCCATGAACCTTGGTCGGTTGGATCTGTTGTCAACGAATAATGAGGACGGTGAATGCCATTAATGGTGACCACCAATGCTTGGATCGGGCCTCCGACGGTCGGGTCGCCCTTCGTTTCGATAACGTCGTCGTGGAATGGTATGGCGAGCAACACACCCCAGCGACGTGGATCGAGTGGTATCTCTTTGGCGGATCGAATAGTGTCCGCTATTACATGTTTCAGACCGGTTTGGTATCCTATATTCGTGGTGTCATCGCCGACGGCCACTACGCCACTTTGTGACTGCGCACTGAACTCCCGGTCGTAATCAAAGCAGAGTAAATATGAACGCCTTTTTACTACCGCACCTACAAGAGCATAGAGAAGGCCAACTGCCCTCCGCTCCCCGATTTCCTTGTATGTCCGCCTAAGTATCTCTTGGGTAACCTGGAGGCCTTGATGCCGATCCTTCTTGCGGCTTCGCTTCAGTCTTTCGGTCAGGCGCGCGAGCGCAAGCTCACCGCATTCCACGTCTCCCGCATAGGCGGCCACAGCATTTGGTGCCACCGCCAATAGCTTAATGCCTGCATCGAATGGAGGTATTCCCGGAGTTGTGTAACTCCAACGGCTGTCCGCAAGCACGATGACTCCCGTTTGCTCGGGATGCGACGAAGTTCCTACCAGGCCCAATGGAAAGCGAGCCGCAACTAGTAGCGTCATCAGCCGGTCCCTTCAGGTGGTGGTGAGGGGGTCGACGTCGACGGTCCATTTCGGCGGCACGGTCACGCGGTCCAGCAGCCGGGCGGGCTCGGCGCCGCGCAGCAGCAGGTGCCAGCGCCACCCGTTGCGCGAGCGCGGCGGATAGGCCGGCGCCGGGCCCACCACGTCGATGCCGCCCATTCCCCAGGCGCGCGCCTCGCCCCGCAGGGCAACCGCCATGCGCATGGCCTCGCGGCGCGCCACGTCGGCGTCGGCGTGGGCGAACACCATGCGCGCGAGCCTGCGAAACGGCGGGTTGCCCAAGGCCTCGCGCTGCTCGATCTCGCGCGCGTAGAAGGCCTCGTAATCTTGCCGGGCGGCCGCCCGCACGGCCTCGTGCTCCGGGTTGTAGGACTGCACGATCACCTTTCCGCGGTCGAGGCCGCGCCCCGCCCTGCCCGCCACCTGCATGAGCACCTGGAACGTCCGCTCGCTCGACCGGTAGTCGGGCTCGTGCAGGCCAACATCGGCGAGGACGACGCCGACGAGGGTCACGGCCGGGAAGTGGAGGCCCTTCGCGATCATCTGCGTGCCCACCAGCACGTCGGCGTGGCCCGAGGCGAACTGGTCGAGCAGCGCCTCGTGCGCGCGGGCATTGCCGGCGGTGTCGCGGTCCCACCGCAGCACGCGGGCGTTGGGCAGCAGCGCCCGCGCCTCGTCGACGATGCGCTGCGTGCCGACGCCCAGGTAGCGGATGTTGCGGCTGCGGCACCGGGGACATGTGGTGGGCACGGCGCGACGCCGGTTGCACTGGTGGCAGACCAGCGTGCCAAGGCCGTCGGCGCCGGCGTGGTAGGTGTAGGCGATGCCGCAGCGCGGGCAACGCAGCACGTGGCCGCACGAGCGGCACTCGACGATGCTGGCCGCGCCTCGCCGGTTGAGGAACAGCACCGCTTGGTTGCCCGCCGCGAGGCACGCGCGCAGCGCGTCTTGCAGGGCGCCGCTGAACACGCCGCGGTTGCCCGCGCGCAGCTCGGCCCGCATGTCCACCAGGCGCACGTCGGCCAGGGGCACGGCGACGCCGGAGCGCTCGATACGTTGCGGCAGCACTAGGTGGCGGTAGACGCCGCGCCCGGCGTGCCAGCGAGAGGCGACGTCGGGCGTGGCGCTGCCCAGCACCACCACGGCGCCGGTGAGCCGCGCCAGCTGTAACGCGACGTCGCGGGCTTGATAGCGTGGCTGCGACTCCTCCTGCTTGTAGGTCCACTCGTGCTCCTCGTCGAGCACGATGAGCCCAAGGTCGCCCTGCGGCGCGAAGATGGCGCCGCGCGAGCCGATGACGACGCCCGACCCGCCGTTGAAGCAGCGCCACCACTCATGCCGGTACTGCGCGTCGGTTAGCCCGCTGTGCACGATGCCGACCTGACCGGGAAAGCGATGGTTGAACTGCGCCAGCAGCTGCGGCGTGAGGGAGATTTCGGGCACGAGCACGATGGAGCGCTTGCCGAGCGACAGACAGTGGGCCAGCGCCTGGAGGTATACCTCGGTCTTGCCGCTGCCGGTGACGCCCTGTAGCAGAAACGCGCGCGGTGCCACGTCGGGGGCGTTCATGGCTTCGCGAATGGCATCGAGCGCCGCCGCCTGCGCCGGCGTGGGCAGCAACGACGGCTGCTGCGCCACGATGGGCACCACCGGCTCGTGCGCGGCGGGCTCCGTGGCGATGGCGGCGAGGCCGCGGTGGACCAGTGCTTGCACGGCGTTGGGGCCGAACTCGCGCCGCGCGTCGGCGGCTGGATAGCCCTTCGCATGCTCGGCCACCCGCCTCGCCAGCGCGGACTGCCGTGGCGACTGCATGAGCGGCCCCTCGGCAGCGGCCAGCAGCGCCGGCACGTCGACGGCGGGCCGCAACACCTGCACCTCGCGCACGCGCAACGTCGGCTCTGGCGGGTCGGCCCGCTCGACGGCGCCGGCTTCCAGCAGGGCGCGCAGGGCGTTCGGCACCCACGGCCCGAAGCGCTTGCGGAGGGCGGCCGCGTCATGCGGGGCCGGGCGCTCGCGGAGGTAGGCGAGGAGGCCAAGCGTGCCGGGGGTGAGGCCGGCGGGCACTTCGACGCCGGGCAGGGCGCGCACGAGCGACTGCGACGCGGTGCGAAAGCCGGGCGGCAGCATGGGCGCCATCGCCTCGAACAGCGAGCAGCGGTAATGGCTGGCGATCCAGCGGGCCAGGGCGATCTGGACCTCGGCCAGCACGGGCTGGGGATGCGCCAGGCCGGCGATGGGCTTCACGTAGGGGGCGTTCAGGTCGGCGGTGCGCCGCAGCACGATGCCGCGCGCGCGGCGCGGGCCAAAGGGCACGCGCACCAGGTGGCCCGGCCTCGCATCGACCCCGGGCGGCACCGCGTAGATGAACACCTGCTCGCCGTGGGCGGCGGGCACGTCGACGACGACCTCGGCGTATGGCGGCGCGGCCGTCGGGAACAGGGTGGCTGGCTGGGGCGGATGCGTGAGCAAAAGGAAAGGCCTCCACCCGCACTATAGCGCGGTGAAGGCCCATTGCGCCCTAGGCGGTTGTCCGTTACTCGCGCGTGGCCTCTGGGGACGTCCCCTTCGCGATGGCGGGCTTGCCGGAAGCGCCCTTGCCGCTTTTCGGGCCGTGGCTCAGCCGCTCCTTGATGCGGCTCTCCTTGCCCGACAGCCCGCGGAGGTAGTAGAGCTTCGCGCGGCGGACCTTGCCACGGCGCACCACGTCGACGCTCTCCAGCGTGGGGGAGTAGACCATGAACGTGCGCTCGACGCCGATGCCGGAGGCGATGCGGCGGACGGTGAACGACGACGATGGGCCGCCGGCGCGCTGGCGAATGACGACGCCCTGGAACGCCTGCGTGCGGACGCGGTCGCCTTCGTGGATGCGGACGTTCACCTTGACGGTGTCGCCAGGACGGAAGTCCTGGACCTTGGGGTTCTTTTCCAGGCTGACGAGGTTACGGGCTTCCATGTCGCACCGGTGCTTTCTTCTTGATGGGGAATGCGCGAAAACGAGGCAGCAATGGCCAAGTATAGCGGAACGCCGCCATCGCGGGCAAGGGCGCCTCACGTCGTCGAGATGCGGTGCACCCGGTCCAGGTTCTCGGTCCACGGGCTGGGCTGCGGTTGCAGCGACTCCGTGGGGTGCACCTCCACGCGGTTGTGGCGCCAGCACACCAGCGCGTCGGACTTGCCCTCCGCCAGCGCGTCGACGGCCGCCACGCCCATGCGCGTCGCCAGGATGCGGTCGAACCGGGAGGGCGAGCCGCCGCGCTGAATGTAGCCCAGCACGGTGTAGCGCGCCTCGTAGGGGTTCGGCGCATCGTTGATGAGCTGCGTCAGCTCCGGCGCGCGCCAGCGGGCGCCCTCCGCCAGCACGATGATGAAATGGCGCTTGCCGCGGTCCCCGTCGGTTCGCATCTCGTTGAAGATGTCGTGGAGCTCCACGGGGCGCTCGGGCGTGATGATCATTTCCGCGCCGGTCGACAGGCCCGACATGACCGCGAGGTAGCCGGAGCGGCGGCCCATCACCTCCACGATCATCGCGCGGTGGTGCGCCTCCGCGGTGTCGCGCAGGCGGTCGATCGCCTCCATCGCGGTGTTGATGGCGGTGTCGGCGCCAATGGTGATTTCCGTGCCGACCATGTCGTTGTCGATGGTGCCCGGCACCGTGACCACCTGGAGGCTCAGCCGGTGCAGCTCGGTGGCGCCCCGCAGCGAGCCATCGCCGCCCATCACGATGAGGCCGTCGATGCCCTTCTCCTTGAGGTAGGCGGCCGCGGCGGCCCGCACTTCGTGCTGGAGGAAGGAGTCGCAGCGGCCGGCGCCGAGTATGCAGCCGCCGCGCGAGATGATGCGCGAGACGCTGCGGGAGTTGAGCTCGACCAGCTTGCGGTCGACCAGGCCTTGATAGCCACCGTAGGCGCCGAAGATGCGCCAGCCGCGGGAGATGGCGGCGCGGGTGGCCGCGCGCAGGCATGCGTTCATGCCCGGCGAGTCGCCGCCGCTGCCGAGGATCGCGATTGAACGCATGTCGAGGAAGCCTCCGGTGAGCGTGGACGTGTTGGGCGACGGGCCAATGTTACCAGAGCGGCGAGTTTCCAACACCCTTCCGCCCTGGCCGTTAACAGTCGCCACGGCAAATGGCGTGTTGACAGCGGAACGTGGGTGGCGTATGCTGTCGTCAATGGCTTCTGGTGACTAGAGCGGCGCGGACCCACCCGTTCCCATCCCGAACACGGTCGTGAAACGCGCCAGCGCCGACGATACTGGTCTCGCGAGGGACTGGGAAAATAGGCCGCCGCCGGGGGCCTATCTTTTTTCCATCGATCCCGCTCCGCTGCGATGAGGCACGGCGCGGGATTCTGTTTTTGCCTTTTTCCCTCGCCGCGCGGGATCGTCCGTTTATCGCCCATTTGGCGTAGTCACTAAAGTCACCCGCCACGGCGCCTCGTCATACGGCGCGCGGATGCATGGCAGTCGGCGCCGCGGACGAGGGCTGGCAACAGTTTCCGGCAGTCAATCGCCAATAAAACTGCGATTGAGCGCTGTTTACACTGTTTCGTGCCGGGGCGTACAATATCAAGACGTGGACAGAGACGTGGCGCGGGGGGATTCTTGGTAAGTCCAGCACGCAAAGACGACGTGAGACAACCCACGATGGCCGAGCTGCTCGGCGACGCGGCTCCCTTCCGCGAACTGCGTCGTGGCGAGGTGGTGGAAGGTCAGATCATGCGGGTTGACCAGGATGGCATACTGGTTTCCGTGGGCCACAAGTCCGAGGGGATCGTGCCGCCGCGCGAGATGCGGACGATTTCCCCGGCGGCCATGGGGCGCTACCGCGTCGGCGCGGTGGTTCCCGTTTACGTCTTGGACCCCAGCGGCCTCGAGGGCGCTGTCCTGTCGTTGGACCGCGCCCGGGGCGAGGAAGCCTGGACGCTGCTGGAGCAGCACGCGGCGAATGGCGAGCCGCTGAAGGCCGTGGTCGTCGGCCACAACAAGGGCGGCGCCATCGTCGACATCGAAGGCGTGCAGGCGTTCGTGCCGTTGTCGCAGGTGGTGTTGCCGGCCAGCGAAGACCACGAGGCGGTGTTGACCAAGCGCATCGGCCAGGAAGTGACGCTGAAGGTCCTTGAGGTGAACCGCAAGCGCAACCGCGCGGTGCTGTCGGAGCGACAGGCGGTGCGGGAGCGGCGGGAAGGCGAAAAGGACCGGCTGCTGGAGTCGTTGCACGAAGGAGAAGTGCGGACGGGCCGGGTGACGGGGGTTTCGAACTTCGGAGCCTTCGTGGATATCGGCGGGGCTGACGGGTTGATCCACGTGTCGGAGCTGTCGTGGGCGCCCGTCACGAACGTGGAAGATGTGGTGAAGGTCGGCCAGGACGTGAACGTCTACGTGCTGCGGGTGGACCAGGAGAACCGGCGCATCGCGTTGAGCCTGAAACGGTTGCAGCCAACCCCTTGGGACATGGCCGCATCTAAGTTTCAGGTGGGGCAAACGGTGACGGGCACGGTGACTCGCCTAGCGGACTTCGGCGCCTTCACCCGTGTCGAGGACGCGGTGGAGGGGCTCATCCACATCTCGGAACTGACGGACCGCCACATCCGTCATCCGAAAGAGGTGGTGGCGATTGGGGACCGTCTGACTTTGCGGGTCGTAACCGTCGACCCCGCGCGGCGCCGGCTGGGGCTCAGCCTGAAACAGGCGGAAGAGCTGTCGGCGGTCACGCGGGAGCCGGATGCCGCCCAGCCTTCGTAGATTGTTCGTGGAGTGACAAAGTCATGGCCAGCAGATTTGAAAAATTCTCGGAGCGAGCCCGGCGTGTGTTGTCGCTTGCGCAAGAAGAGGCGCAGCGGTTCAACCACAACTACATCGGCACGGAGCACATTCTTCTCGGGCTAGTCCGGGAGACCGACGGCGTCGCGGCGCGCGTGCTCACCAGTCTCGGCGTCGAGCTATCCAAGGTGCGCTCCGCCGTCGAATTCATCATCGGGCGCGGTGAACGTCCGTCCCCCGGCGACATTGGCCTCACGCCGCGCGCGAAGAAGGTCATCGAGCTCGCCGTGGACGAGGCGCGGCGCCTCAGCCACCACTACATCGGCACCGAGCACCTGCTCATCGGCATCATGCGCGAGGGCGAGGGTGTCGCCGCCGGCGTGCTCGAAAGCCTCGGCGTCTCGCTCGACAAGGTGCGCACGGAAACCACGCGCATCCTCAACCAGAGCGTGTCGCAGGGCCACCCGCAGGGACGCACGTCCACGCGCACGCCCACTCTGGACCAGCTCGGCATCGACCTGACCACCGCGGCGCGTTCCGGCAAGCTCGACCCGGTCATCGGCCGGTCGAAGGAGATCGCGCGCGTCGTGCAGATCCTCAGCCGGCGCACGAAGAACAACCCGGTGCTCATCGGCCCGCCCGGCGTGGGCAAGACGGCCATCGTCGAGGCCCTGGCGCAGCGCGTCGTGAGCGGCGACGTGCCCGAGACGCTGCAGAACAAGCGCGTGGTCACGCTGGACATGGGCGCCCTGGTGGCCGGCACCAAGTACCGCGGTGAGTTCGAGGAGCGCCTGAAGAAGGTGATCGAGGAGATCAAGCAGGCGGGCAACTGCGTGCTGTTCATCGACGAGATGCACACCATGGTCGGCGCGGGCGCGGCCGAGGGTGCCGTCGACGCGGCCAACATCCTCAAGCCGTCGCTGGCCCGTGGCGAGCTGCAATGCATCGGCGCCACCACGCTGGACGACTACCGCAAGTACGTGGAGCGCGACCCCGCGCTGGAGCGCCGCTTCCAGCCGGTGAACGTCGAGGAGCCGTCGGTCGAGGACACGGTGGAAATCCTCCGCGGCATCAAGCACAAGTTCGAGGAGCACCACAGCGTCACGATCCAAGACGAGGCGTTGAGCGCATCGGCCACGCTGGCGGCGCGCTACATCGCCGACCGCTTCCTGCCCGACAAGGCCATCGACCTGATGGACGAGGCCGGCTCGCGGGTGCGTATCCGCACCAGCGGCACGCCCATGTCGGTGAAGGAAGCGCAGAAGGTGCTGGAGACGGTGCGGAAGGAGAAGGACGAGGCGATCGCCCAGCAGCAGTACGAGTACGCGGCAGAGCTGCGCGACCGCGAGGTGAAGCTGGCGGAGAAGCTCGACCACCTGCAAGCGGAATACCAGACGAAGAACACGCCGGGCCAGCAGCCCATCGTGACGCCGGACGAAATCGCCGAGGTCGTGTCCATGTGGACCGGCGTGCCGGTGCGACAGCTGGCCGTGGAGGAGACGGAGCGCCTGCTGCACATGGAGGAGGCGCTGCACCAGCGCATCATCGGCCAGGACG
Source organism: SAR202 cluster bacterium (assembly GCA_016872415.1). GTDB lineage: Bacteria > Chloroflexota > Dehalococcoidia > Lucifugimonadales > Australimonadaceae > VGZX01. Next base: position 22,873 of record VGZX01000016.1, read on the forward strand.
AGGCGATCGTCGCCATATCCCGCGCGGTGCGCCGCGCCCGCGCCGGCCTGAAGGACCCGCGACGGCCCATCGGCAGCTTCCTGTTCCTGGGGCCCACCGGTGTCGGCAAGACCGAGCTGGTGCGCGCCCTGGCGAACTTCATGTTCGGCTCCGAGGAGGCGATGATCCGCCTCGACATGTCGGAGTTCATGGAGCGCCACACGGTGGCCCGGCTGGTGGGCGCGCCGCCCGGCTACATCGGCTACGAGGAGGGCGGCCAGCTGACCGACGCGGTCCGCCGCAAGGGTTACTCGTGCATTCTGCTCGACGAGATCGAGAAGGCGCACCCGGAGGTGTTCAACCTGCTGCTGCAAATCTTCGACGACGGCCACCTGACCGACGCGAAGGGCCGCAAGGTGGACTTCCGGAACACCATCATCGTGATGACGAGCAACATCGGCTCCGACCTGATCAAGCGCGACACGGGGCTCGGCTTCACCATGAAGAGCGCCGAGGAAGCGAAGACGGCGCAGCAGGCGTACGAGCGGATGAAGGGCAAGGTGACGGACGAGGTGAAGCGCTTCTTCCGGCCCGAGTTCCTTAACCGCATCGACGCACAGGTGGTCTTCCACCCGCTGGCGAAGGAGCAAATCATCCAGATCGTGGACCTGATGCTGAACCAGGTTCGCAAGCCCATGCTGGAGAAGGGCCTGAGCCTGGAAGTGACCACGGCCGCGAAGGAGTGGCTGGCCGACAAGGGCTTCGACCCCACCTTCGGCGCGCGGCCCCTGCGGCGCGTGATCCAGAACAACATCGAGGACACGTTGTCGGAGGACGTGCTGGCCGGCAAATACCACCCCGGCGACACGGTGGTGGTGGATGTCGAGGAAGGCAACATCGTCATGCACCCGCAAGCGGTGACGACGACGAGCTAGCCGGCGCGGCGTTACACCGGTATCGCGAGGGGGCGGGCGTTGCAACCCGCCCCCTCTCTTTTCGTCGCGGGGCGGCGCGTCATTGCAACCCCAGCGCCTCGTTGGCGGCGGCATAGGCGTTCACCGCCGTGGGCCAGCCCGCGTAGAACGCCATGTGCTGGATCGCCTCGGCGATCTCCTCGCACGTCACCCCATTCTCGATCGCGCGGCGCACGTGGCCCTTCAGCTGGTCGGTGCGGTATAGCGCGGTGAGCGCGGCCACGGCGATGAGGCTGCGGTCGCGCTTGCTCAGGCCCGGCCGCTCCCACACGTCGCCGAACAGCACGTCGCGCGTCAGCTCGCCGAAGCGCGGCATCAAGGGGTTCCAGGGCCCGGGCACCGGCTGGTTGTCGGTCGTCATGCTCGCCACCTTTCAGGATTGGATGCCACGCCATCTAAAGCGAAGGCGACGCCCGGCGCAACAGGCACGGCCCCGCGCGACACGCGGGCATTGCGCGAACGCGCGCGATCCGCGAGCATGCGCGTATGTCGCCGCTATCCGCGTCCAAGCAGCGCAAGCAAGCCAAGGTCTCGTTCCTGTGCCAGGAGTGCGGCCACGCCAGCCCCAAGTGGGAGGGCAAGTGCAGCGCGTGCGGCGCGTGGAACACCTACGTCGAGTTCCACGAGCCCACCGCGCGGCCCGGGCATGCGGCGTCGCGCTCCCCCGGCGCGGCTGGGGGCGGACGGCTGGGCATCGCGATGCAGGCGGCCCCGGCGGCGTCCGTCGCGCCGATCGACGAGCAGCCGTCGCAGGTGGGGCGGCGCATCCCCATTGGCATGCCCGAGGTCGACCGTCTGCTCGGCGGCGGCATCGTCGCCGGGGCGGTCATGCTCATCGCGGGCGACCCCGGCATCGGCAAGTCGACGCTGCTGTTGCAGGCGGCCGCCAACCTCACCGCCGCCGGCCAGCGCGTGCTCTATGTGTCGGGCGAGGAATCGGGCAGCCAGGTGCGGCTCCGGGCCGAACGACTGGGCCTGGCCCAACGCGGCGTGCTGTTCCTGGCCGAGACGAGCGCCGACGCGCTGATGGACCATTTGGCGCGGGTGCAGCCCGGGGCGCTCATTGTCGATTCCATCCAAACGCTCTCCACCGAGCTCGCGCCGTCCGGGGCCGGCAGCGTGGCGCAGGTGCGCGAGTGTGCCCAACTGCTGCTGCGGTGGGCGAAGACGGCGAACGCGCCCGTGTTCCTGGCGGGGCATGTGACGAAGGAGGGCGGCATTGCCGGCCCGCGCGTGCTGGAGCACATGGTGGACGTGGTGGTGCAGATGGAGGGCGAGGGGCTGAACGCCTACCGCATGCTGCATTGCACGAAGAACCGTTTCGGCGCGACCAACGACGTGGCGCTGATGGAGATGCGGCAGGAAGGCCTGATCGACGTCGCCGACCCGTCCGCCGCGCTGATCGGCGAGCGGCAAGAGGGCGTGCCGGGCTCGGCGATCACCGTGGCGCTGGAAGGCACCCGGCCGTTGCTGGCCGAGGTGCAGGCCCTGACGAACTTCAGCACGTTCACGCCGCCGCGCCGCGCGTCGAACGGCATCGACTACAACCGCATGGCGATGCTGGCGGCGGTTCTGTCGCGCCGGGCGGGCCTGTCGCTCGGCAACCAAGACATCATGGTGAACGTGCCCGGCGGCCTGCGGGTCGGCGAGCCGGCGGCTGACCTGGCGACGGCGCTCGCCATCGCATCCAGCTTCCGCGACGCGCCGCTCGACGCGCGCACGGTGTTCCTGGGCGAGGTGGGCCTCAACGGCGAGGTGCGGCGCGTGCCGCAGTTGGAGCGCCGGCTGACCGAGGCCGTCCGTCACGGCTTCCAGCGCGCGCTGGTGCCCGCGCACGAGTCGGTGGCGGAGCTGCGCGTGGCGGGCATGACGTTGGTGCCGGTGTCGTCGGTGCGCGAGGCGCTGCGGCTGGCGATAGGGCGGTCGGACTAGGCCGGGCAGCCTCGCGCCTCAACCGTTTCTCAACCGAACCCTCACCCCAAGGCTAACGCACGGGCCGCCGGCGCATGGCATGCTTATCGCGTTGACCGCAGCGTCGCCGCAGCCTCCGGCGGTTCCCCCTCCTGGCCGACCGGAGCGGGCGACGACAGAACCCCGAAGGGGCCGGACGCCATGCCGGCCCCTTTGTTATTGCCGTGTAAGTGTACTTGTAATCCGATATTCGAGTCTACTAATAGTAGAAGCCCATGAAGCGCACCGTGGACTGGCGATTCCCTCCATCTTTACCAAATCTTCACCAAACACTCACCCAGCCTTCACGTCGTCCCTTCCCGATTCCGTCATGCTTGTCGCAAGCGTCTTGTCACGGCGCCGAGGTTCCTCTCCTCCCCGGTGAAACGCAGGACGAAGCAGTCACCGGAGGCCTAGTTTTCCCCTAGGCCTTCTTTCTTTCCGCCTCGCCCGTCCCTCCCGTCACGACGCGCCGGGGCCATCGTGTTAGCATGGTGCCCGAGGTGATGCCGTGACCGTCGAGCGACGCCTGCCCGAATGGCTGAAGGTGAAGATGCCCGGCAGCGAGACTTACCTGCGGGTGCGCTCGCTGCTGCGGACCGCCGAACTGCACACCGTCTGCGAAGAGGCGCATTGTCCCAACATCGGCGAATGCTGGGACCGCAAGAGCGCCACGTTCATGATCCTCGGCGACGTGTGCACGCGCGCCTGCCGCTACTGCGCCGTAACCAGCGGCAAGCCACGCGGCCTCGACCTGGACGAGCCGGGGCGCCTGGCGCGCACCGTGCGGCACCTGGGCCTGCGCTACTGCGTCATCACGTCGGTCAACCGTGACGACTTGCCGGATGGCGGCGCCTTCATCTTCGCCGAGTGCATCCGCCTCATCCACGAACTCGTGCCGGATTGCCAGGTCGAGGTGCTGATCCCCGACTTCCAGGGCAAGGAGCTGCCCCTGCGCTCTGTGCTGCGGCAGCGTCCGGCGGTGCTGAACCACAACATCGAAACGGTGCGCCGCATCTTCAAGGGCGTCCGCGCCAAGGGCGACTACGACCTGTCGCTCGACCTGCTGGAACGTTCCAAGACACTGGCGCCGGACGTGCCGACCAAGAGCGGCATGATGATGGGGCTGGGCGAGACGCGCGACGAGGTGCTGGACACGATGCGCGACCTGCGCGCGCACGGCGTCGAGCTGCTGACGATCGGCCAGTATCTGCGGCCCTCGCCCGCGCACGTGGCGATAGACCGCTTCTACCACCCGCGCGAGTTCAAGGAACTGGAGGAGGCGGGCCAAGCCATGGGCTTCCGTCACGTGGCGTCCGGCCCGCTGGTGCGGTCGTCGTACCACGCCGACGAGCAGGCGGCGGCCGCGGCGCGGGAGCCGGTGGCCTAGCCCCACGGGGCCGCTCCCACCCGTCCCATCATTCCCGGCGGTCCTCGTTTTCCGCGCTGCTGACATTCGGCTCGCGATGGTGCATACTGACGCCGCGAACGCACACGCGGGAGGGCTGCCATGCCGACGAGCAAGCGAAGCGAGGCCAAGCTGATCGCGCTATGGGAGGAGCACCTGCGCCACGAGTTCCAAACGAAGAGCACGGCCGACACGCTCGACACCATGGTGCCGAACGCCTATGTGAACCACGTGCCCACGCTGACGGGCGGCCGCGGGCGCGATCGCCTCGGCGACTTCTACGCGACGCACTTCATACCGAAGATGCCCGCCGACGCCTCGCTCGTGCCCATCTCGCGCACCGTTGGCGAAAGCCGCCTCGTCGACGAGTTCATCTTCGGCTTCACGCACGACATCCAAATGGATTGGATGCTGGCCGGCGTGCCGCCGACGGGCAAGCGCGTGGAGGTGCCGTTCGTCGTGATCGTGCAGTTCGAGGGCGACAAGCTGGCGCACGAGCACATCTACTGGGACCAGGCCACGGTGCTGGCGCAGCTGGGCCTACTCAATGCCAAGGGGCTGCCCGTGAGCGGCATCGAACAGGCCGTGAAGCTGCGTAACCCGTCGCTGCCGTCGAACGAGCTGATCCGCGTCTCGACGTGACGGCCCGCCGTGCCGCTAGCGCGCGCCCACGCGCCGCAGCGGGCACGTCCGCACGCCCAGCAATGCATAGATGGGGCAATAGCTGGCGACCGCCGTGACCAGCAGCACGACGCCCAGCAGGCCGGCGAACCGGAGCGCGCCGTCGAGCAGGAAGAGCAGCGAGAGCAGTGCCGCGCCAAGCACCGCCCTGACGACCCGGTCGAGCGTTCCCATGTTCCGCGTCATACGCACTTCCGTTGCGAAAGCACGGCATCGCCGTTGCCACCGCAGCATCGCGCGAGGGCGCGCGCGGTTCAGTGACCGCGGTCACATAGCGAACGGGGCCCCGACGTGCCGGCCACCGCGTGCAGGGCCGCCTCGTCGCGGACGGCGACGCGCCCCCGGCCCGCGTCGACGATGCCGGAACGCTCCATCTTCCGCAGCGCCCGCGTCACCACCTCGCGGGCGGTGCCCAGGTGCGCGGCGATCTCCTGGTGGGTCGCGGTCACGGCCGGCCCGTGGTGCAGCAGATACCCGGCGAGCCGCGCTTCGACCGACATGAACGCGACCTCCTCGACGAGGCCCATCACGAGGAAGAAGCGCCGCGTCATCTGATCGAACACGAAGCGGCGGAACGCGGGGTAGGCGTCGAACAGCGACCGGAACGCAGCCCTCGGCATGCGCCAGATGGCCGTCGGCGCGGTGGCGACCGCCTGCGCGGGATAGGGCTTGTGCGAGAGGATGGAGGCCGCGGCGATGACGCATATCTCGCCGGGGTCCACCTCGTACTGCGTGATCTCGGCGCCGTCCGCCGTCGTGCGGAACACCCGCACGCGCCCGCTCACCACCAGCGGCATGGCTTCGAGCAAGCCGCCCTCGGCGAACAGTGTCTCGCCCGCCCGCGCCTCGGCGAGCGCGCCCGCCTCGATCACCGCCTCCGCGAGCGCGGGGTGCGCCTCGAACGTCTCGCGAATCCGTCGTTTCGTCGCGTCGCCCATTCCGGCCCCCGGTGGCATCGACCGTAGGCTACCACCCCGTCCGGTGGCGCGTGGGGTATCATCCCCCTTACTTTGCGCTGGAGGGCCGCATGACGCGCATAGCGGTGCTGGACGATTACCAAGGCCTCGCCCCGCAACTCGCCGGCTGGAAGTCGCTTGGCGCCGAGGTCGATTTCCACCGGGACACGCTCAAGCAACACGACGCGCTGGTGCGACGCCTGGCGCCCTACGACGTGCTGGTGACCATCCGCGAGCGCACCCGCTTCCCAGCCGCACTGCTGGAGGCGCTGCCCAACCTGAAGCTCATCGCCGGCACCGGCAAGCGACAGGCGAACGTCAACCTCGATGCCGCCACGCGCCTCGGCATCCCCGTCGCCGTGACCAACAGCCCCGGCGATTCGACCGCCGAACTGACGTGGGGGCTGATCCTGGCGCTGCTTCGCCATATTCCGGCGGAAGACCGGGCGATCCGGCAGGGGAAGTGGCAGCTGAGCGCCGGCATCGGGCTGCGCGGGCTGACCCTGGGCATCATGGGCTTGGGGCGCATCGGCACCCAGATGGCGACGGTGGGCAACGCGTTCGGCATGCGCGTCGTCGCGTGGAGCCGCGGAATGACGCCGGAGAAGGCGGCCGCGCACCGCGCCGAGGCCGTTTCGTTCGAGGAGCTGTTCAGGCAGTCCGACATCCTGACCATTCACATTCCGCTGTCGAACGAAAGCCGGGGACTGGTCGGCGCCAAGCAGCTCGCGCTGATGAAGCCCACCTCCTATCTCATCAACACCTCGCGCGGGCCGATCGTTGACACGGGAGCGCTGGCCGAGGCGCTGCGGCGCAAGGCGATCGCCGGCGCGGGCGTCGACGTGTTCGACGAGGAGCCGGTGCCCGCCGACAACCCGCTGCTGCCGTTGGACAACGTCGTGCTCACGCCGCACCTCGGCTACGCGACGCTGGAGACCTTCTCGGTGTTCTTCCGTGAATCGGTCGACAACATCCGCGCGTGGATGGCGGGCGAGCCGGTCAACATCGCGAACCCGGCGGCGCTGCCGCACCGACGACGGTGACGCCGCCGGTCTTACGGGCGTAGGAGTCGCGCGCGAGAAAACCCCTCGCCGGATTGGGGGTCTGCCCGATGGCCGCGCGGCCGCGGGCGCCGCACACTGAGCCTATATGCGCGCGATCCTCGACACCCTGCTCGCGATCGTGATGAAGCCGTTGGAGTATCTGCCGACGCCGGGCGACATTATGCGCGCGTTGCCGCCGTCGCCCATCGTCCGCATCGGCATCCTGGTCATCGCCATGTCGGTCGTCACGGGAGTGGGCTTCTTCGTCGCGCAGCGCACCATCCTCGCCGCCGACGAGGCGCTCCCGCCAGCCGGCGGCACCACGGACGCCGTCGCGACGCCCACGCTGACGCCCACCCCCGACGCCGCCATCCAAGCGGCGCTCGACCAAATCGGCAAGACGCCGACGCCGACGCCCGACACGCGCTTCGACGACCTCGCCGCGCAGCTACAGGGCCTTCAGGCCTCCGACGCCCGCATCGACGACATCCTGGCGCGGCTGGACATGCTGGGCACGCCCGTGCCGACGCCCGACGCACGCGTTGCCGAGGTCCTGGCGCAACTCAACGCGCTGACGACGCAGCTATCGGCCATCGAGAAGCGACTGCCCCCGCCGCCGCCCACGCCGACGCCGACTCCGACGCCGGTGCCCATTGTCATCGCCAGCTTCACCGGGACGGGCTCGCAGACGACGGCCACGTTCAGGACATCGAATTCGCCTTGGAAGCTGCAATGGAACGCGACGTCGAACAACGTCACGTCCACGTTCAACGTCGAGCTGATCGATAACAATTCGCGGCCGATCCGCAGCTTCGTCAGCGACGCCGTGATCAGGGCCAAGAGCGGCTCGACGATGGTGTACGGGCAGGTCGGGCGGTTCTACTTGCAGGTCGATGGGCCGCTGGCGGCGCAGGGCTCGTGGACCGTGTCGATCGTCGAGTAGCCGCGGCGCCTACGTGCGGCGGTCGATCACATAGTCGGTGAGCGCCGCAAGCGATTCGCGGGCGCGCCCGGCGGGCAGCACGTTCAGGCTCGTGCGGGCGGCATCCTGGTAGCGGCGCATCACCGCCAACGTCTCGTCCATCGCCGGTGAGCTGCGGACCTGGTCGACCATCGACTTGAGGTCGGCGGCGTCGCGGCTGCCTTCGCGCAGGCGGCGCAGCACCGCGTCGTCCGGGTAGCGCCGCGCGAACAACAGCGCGGGCAGCGTGAGCGTGCCTTGCAGCAGGTCGTTGCCCACCGGCTTGCCCAGCTCGTGCTCCGTGCCCTGGAAATCGAGCACGTCGTCCATGATCTGGAACGCCATGCCCAGGTTGTAGCCGTAATTGCGGAGCGACTCGCATTGCGGCTCCGGCGCGCCACTCAATACGGCGCCCGACCCGGCGGCGGTGCAGAACAGCGAGGCCGTCTTGTTGTAGATGCGCTCGTTGTAGTCCTGAATGGTCTGCTTCCAGTCGTGGACGCTGAAGCGCTCGGTGAGTTGGCCGCGCGCCAACTCCATGATCGTCTCCGAGAAGCGGCGTATGACGCGCACGTTCTCCGTGTCGCAGACGAACGTGGCGGAGATGGCGAAGACGTAGTCGCCCAGCATCACGGCCACGTCCTGGCCCCAGTGGCTGCTCACGGTGGCGCGGCCGCGCCGCAGCGACGCGCGGTCGACCGTGTCGTCGTGGATGAGCGTGGCGATGTGCAGCAGCTCCACGGCGGTCGCCATGACGACCACGGCGTCGCCCTGGTGGGGGTGAAACCGCGACGCGAGAAGGGTGATGGCCGGGCGCAGCTTCTTGCCGCCGCTGAGGACCGCGTGCTCCAGCAGGGCGTCGTCGCGCAGCTGCCCCGACTGCGCGGCCAGGTCGCGGAGGTTTTGCACCACGCGCTCGAGGTCGGCCTCGATCGGCTCGTAGATGAAGGACACCTGACGGTCGACGGTCTCGGTCACGGTGGCTCCTCGCGGCTACGGCGTCGGCTGGCCCAGCCTGGCGACCTGCTCTTGGATGACGGCGTCATCGAGCTTGGCGAACAGGGTCCGCGGTTCGGGCAGCGGCGTGCCGGGCAATGGGCGGGTCAGCTTCCAGCCGGCGGCGTGCACGCTGCCCTGACGGCCCAACATGGCATGCAACTGCTGCGCGCTGAAGGGCAGGAATGGCGCGAACATGACGCTGAGGCCGGCCAGCACGTAGAGCGTGGCGTAGATGGTGCGGGCGGCGCCGGCCTTGTCGTCGCGCACCTGCTTCCAAGGCGCCTGGCGGTCGATATAGCGGTTCGCCTCGCGCGCCAGGCCCATGGCGTGGCCGAGCGCCTCGCGGAAGCGGCATGCCGCGATGCTGGCGCCAACCGATTCCAGCGCCGCGTCGGCCTTGGCGATGAGCTCCCGGTCTCCCGCGAGCAACTGGCCGGGGTCGGGCACGCGCGCCTCGAAGTTGCGTTGCGCGATGGTGAGAACGCGCTGCGCCAGGTTGCCGAAGGTGGCGACCAGCTCATCGTTGTTACGGCGCTGATACTCCTCCCACGAGAAGTCGGAGTCGCTGGCCTCCGGCATGTTCGCGGTCATGTGATAGCGCAGCGGGTCGGGCGGGAACTTCGCCAGATAGTCGGGCACCCACACGGCCCAATTGCGGCTGGTGGAAAGCTGCCTGCCCTGCAGCGTCAGGAACTCGTTGGCGGGCACGTCGTGGGGCAGGTCAAGGCCGCCGTGCGCCATGAGCATGGACGGCCAGATGATGGTGTGGAACGGGATATTGTCCTTGCCGATGAAGTAATAGGGCTTGGTGGCCGGGTCCTGCCAGAACGGCTTCCACGCGTCCGGGTCGCCCTTGCACCGCGCCCACTCCTTCGATGCGGACAGGTAGCCCATGACCGCCTCGAACCACACGTACACGCGCTTGTCGGTGTAGCCCTCCAGCGGCACCGGCACGCCCCAGTCGATGTCGCGCGTGACGGAGCGGTCCTTCAGGCCCTCGTTGAGGAAGCCGAGCGTGAAGTTCTTGACGTTGGGCCGCCAGTGGTCCTGCTTCCCCACCCAGGCGATCAGCTGGTCGCGGAAGGCGCTCATCTTGAAGAAGAGGTGCTTGGCGTCGCGGATCTCGACGGCGTATTGCTTGCCGCCGCGACGGTAGAACGGGTTGACGAAGTCGATGGGGTCGAGCGTGCGGCCGCAGCGGCCGCACTGGTCGCCGCGCGCGTCGGGGTTGCCGCAATGCGGGCACGTGCCCTCCACGTAGCGGTCCGGCAGGAATCGTTGGAAGTCCGGCGAATAGGCGACCTTCATCGTCTCGGCGTAGAGGTAGCCCTTGTCGTCGATGACGCGCAGGAAATCGTGGACGGTCTGCCGGTGGTTATCGGTCATCGTCGTCGTGAAGAGGTCGAATTCGATGCCGAGCTTTTCCCATGCGTCGAGGAAGGTGGCGTGGTATTTCTCCACGACCTGCCGCGGCGCGATGCCCTCGGCCTCGGCCTTCAGCGTGATGGGCGTGCCGTGCGAATCGCTGCCCGACACCATGAGCACCTCGTCGCCGCACATGCGGTGGTAGCGGGCGAAGATGTCGGCCGGCAGGTAGCAGCCGGCCAGGTGTCCAAGGTGCAACGGGCCGTTGGGATAGGGCCAGGCGACGCCGATGAAGATGCGGTCTGCCACTGCGGGGAAAGCCTCGTGAACGGATAGACGCGATTCTAACATAGGGTTCGGGCCGGGGCCGTCCGCCGTGGGCGCCGAGGCGCCCGCCGCGTTTGACGCTATTCGGCGCCCGTGCTACGCTCGTCGCAGCGAACGGCTCCGGGAGCTTGGGCAAGCCAGGCTGAGAGGCCCCGACGATTCGGGGCGACCGGTAAACCTGATCTGGATAATGCCAGCGCAGGGAAGGCAACTCACCACCGGAGCAGCGCGACAAGCCCGGTGGCTTTTCGTTTAACGGCCACCCGAAGGACATTACCGTGCACGACGACCTGCTTCGCATCGGCGACTTCACCTTCTCCTCGCGCCTGCTCGTGGGCACGGGACGCCACCGCGACGACGGCGAGCTGCTCGCCTCGCTCGAGGCGAGCGGCGCGCAGGTCGTCACCGTCGCGATACGGCGCCTCGACCTCGACAACGGCGGCAAGCGCTCCATCCTCGACGTGATCGACCCGAGCAAATACACCATTCTGCCGAACACCGCCGGCTGCAAGACGGTCGACGAGGCGTTGATGGTCGCCCGCCTGGCGCACTCGATCGGCCTGCCGAAATGGGTGAAGCTGGAGGTGATGCCCGACACGAAATACCTTCTGCCCGACCCCATCGGCACGCTGGAAGCGGCAAAGGCGCTGGTGCGCGACGGCTTCACGGTGCTGCCCTACATCCACGCCGACCCGGTGCTGGCGAAGCGGCTGGAGGAGGTGGGCTGCGCCACAGTGATGCCGCTCGGCTCGGCCATCGGCTCGGGCCAGGGCATCCACACGCGCGAGGAGCTGCAAATCATCATCGAGCAGGCGCGCGTCCCGGTCATCGTCGATGCCGGGCTGGCCGTGCCGTCCGACGCCGCGCAGGCGATGGAGATGGGCGCGTCGGCGGTGCTGGTCAACACAGCCATCGCCCGCGCGAAGGACCCCGCGCTGATGGCCGAGGCCTTCCGGCTGGGCGTCGAGGCGGGGCGCAAGGCCTTCTTCGCCGGCCGCATCGAACGCCAGGCGTATGCCCAGGCGAGCTCGCCGCTCGAGGGAGTGATTCGCGCGACGACATGAGCGCCATCCCCTTCCCCTTCGTCATGCTCGTCACCGACCGCGCCGTCGCCGGCGGGCCGGAGCGCCTCGTCGCGATGGTCCGGGCCGCGGTGGCCGATGGCGTCAATGCGGTGCAGTTGCGCGAGAAGGATCTACCGCCTGACGCGCTGCTGCATTTGGCGCTCGACCTGCGTGAAGTCACGCGCGGCCGCGCCCTGCTGTTCGTGAACGGCGACATCGAAACGGCGATCGCATGCGGCGCCGACGGCGCGCACTTGCCGGAGGCCCACGGCGATCCGGAGCTGATTCTGGAGCGGCCGGGCGCCAAGCGTCTACTCGTCTCGCGCGCCGTCCACACCGTCGCCGCCGCCGGCGATGCGACGCTCGCGCGCGCCGACTTGCTGGTCGCGGGCACGGTCTTCCCGTCGGACACGCATCACGGCGGGCGCGCCGCCGGCGTGGGCCTCATCGCCGACATCCGGCGGGCGGTTGCCGTGCCGATCGCCGACATCGGCGGCATCACCG
>VGZX01000017.1 GCA_016872415.1 SAR202 cluster bacterium
CCCGGCGGCTCGGTCACCCCCGCGCGCGGCCCCACACGCTCGCCGCCGCCCGCTCGGCGTCGCGCACGGCCTCCTTCACCGCCACGCCGGCCAGCCTGCCGCAGCGCTTGAGCACGCGCCCGCCCACGATCACGTCGCGCACGTTCGCCGGTTGCCCGCAAAACACCAGCTGGCTCACCAAATCGCCCCTCGGCGCGAAGTTCACGCCGCTCGGGTCCACCACAATCACATCCGCCAGTTTCCCCGGCGTCAGCGACCCGATACGGTCCTCCAGCCCCAACGCCTCCGCGCCGCCAATCGTCGCCATCCGCAACGCGTCGGCCACGCCCGGATACGTGCCCACCGACTTCGCCAGCGCCCGCTGCAACCCAACCGCCACGCGCATGTTGTTGAACATGTCCGGCGTGTCGTTCGTGCCGCCGTCGAGCCCCAAGCCCACCTTCGCGCCCGCCGCGTGCCACTTCGCCAACGGCATGATGCCCGACGCCAGCCGCAGGTTGCTCAATGGGTTGTGCGATACGCGGGCGCCTGCCTCCGCGAGCAGCGCGATCTCCGCGTCCGTCGCATGCACGGCATGATCGAGGAACAGCCGCCGGCCCACCGCTCCGGTCGCCCGCAGCGCCGCCAGCGGCTCGTCGGCGCGCTGGCTCTGGTGTTCGAGGAAATGCACGTCGAGCGTCAGGTCGTGCTCCCCCGCGAAGCCCGCGGCCGTCTCCAGTTGCGACTGGAGCGACAGCGACGGGTGCGAGCAGACGTGCAGCCCCATCGCCCTCGGCAGCGCGGCCAGCGCCAGCCGGATGCGCGCCGCCTCCTCGGCCATCGCCGGGCTATAGACGCTGTGGCCGAACACGAAGCGCATGCCGGAATCGGCCAACGCGGCGATATTGCCGTCGGTGAACGCCGGGTTGAACGTGTGCGACCAGTCCACCACCGTCGTCACGCCGCCGGTCGCCAGGCTCAACGCGCCGATGCGCACCGCCGCTTGAGACTCCTCGCGGGTGATCGTCGCGGCGGCCAGGGCGAAAACGCATGCCGCCAGCCATTGCGGCAGCTCTTGATCGGCGCCGCGCCCACGGATGAGCGACTGCCACAGGTGGTCGTGGACGTCGACGAAACCGGGCATCACGATGCAGCCGTCGGCGTCGATCGTGCGCGCGCCCGCCGCTCGTATTCCATCGCCGACCCTGGCGATCGAATCGCCAACGATGAGGACGTCGGCGCCCTGGCGTACGCCGAGCAAGCCTTCACCCATCGTTGGGTCGGCCGTGATCGTCAGCGCGGCATTGAGTATCAACAGCCGGGCGGCGGTGTTCTGCATCGCGGCGTCCCCTCGGCTCGAACGTGTGGGCGTGCCGAGGCCGCATCATAGCATCGCCCGGCGGCCGGCTCCCCGCCGGAGGCTAGCGGATCGTGACCGGCGGTGGCGCGGGCCGTGGCGCCGTGTCCGGAGGCGGCACCGACGCGATCGCGTCGGCCGTGTGCTCGAAGACGTTCTCCGGCCCGATCGCCTCCAAGATGCCGAACTGTTCCAGCTCCTGGCGCACCTCGGGCCGCATCGCGGTGAGCATGATGAGCAGCCCCGCGCGTTGGTGCTGCTCGATGATCGCCTCCAGCGTCAGCAGCCCCGACGTGTCGATGTACGCAACGTCCTTCATCCGCAGGATCAACGGTCGCCGGTCCCGCCCCAGTTCGTGCTCGAAACGCGCCGTCGAATAGAACGAGAGCACGCCCCACACGTTGAAGAAGGCGATGTCCGGCCGCGAGCGCATCAGGTCGCTGAGCTCGACCGACACGCCCTGGATATGCCCGCGGGCATTCGGCACCGGCTCCGAGGTCGACGGCACTTGAATGAGCCGCCGCAGCAGCAAGAACACCGACACGAGCACGCCGAGCGCGATTGCATACGTGAGGTCGAACAGCAGCGTGATGCTCATGGTGATGAACAGCACGAGTAGGTCCTCGCGTGGCGCCGCGCGGATCAGCTTCGCGATCTCGGGCACGTTGGCGATGTTGTACGCCGTCACGATCAGGATGGCGGCCAGCACCGCGAGAGGCAGACGCCCCGCCAGCCCACCCAGCGCCAGCGTCGCCGTGAGCACCACCGCCGAGTGGACCACCGCCGCCATCCGCGATGTCGCCCCGTTCCGCAACGACGCGCCCGTCCGCGCGATCGCCGCCGTGGCCGGTATCCCTCCAAGGATCGGCGACACGATGTTCGCCAGTCCCTGCCCGCGCAGCTCCTTGTCCGGGTCGTGATGGCTGCCGTCCCGCGCCATGCCGTCGGCCACCATCGCGCTCAACAGCGACTCCACGCCCGCCAGAATCGCCACCGTGATCGCGGAGGGCAGCAGGTCAAGGAACAGGCCGGGGTCGATGACACGCAGGTCCGGCACTGGGAAGCCGCGCGGCAGCTCGCCGTAACGGCTGGCGAGCGTCGGCGTATCGATGCCGAACACCCACACGGCCGCCGTCGCCGCCACGTTGATCACCAACGTGCCGGGCACCCGCCACCGCCGGCCTTGCCAGAACAGCAGCGCCGCGATGGTGCCCATTCCCAGCGCGGGCGTGACCCACGACACGCTGCCCAAGTGTTGGATGGTGTCGGCCGTCGCCCTCCACTAGAGGCGCCGCGCCGCCGATGGTGCGACTTCCACCGCTTCCTGCTACCATGCGCCCACTTTGCGTATCGGTAGGAGGCACCGATGGCGACGACCGCCCCGCAGCCGACCTGGACGACCGAATACATTCCCGGCGACCCGCGCATCGCCGTCGACAAGCAAGGCAGCGGCCCCCTGCTCGTCATGATGCACGGCATCGGCGGCCACCGCTCCAACTGGCACGACCAGCTGCCCGAGTTCGCCCCCCACTTCACCGTCGTCGCCTGGGACGCCCGCGGCTACGGTAACTCCGGCGACTACGACGGCGAGCTCGACCCCAGGGACTTCTCGAAAGACCTGCTGCGCCTGCTCGATCACTACGGCGCGAAAAAGGCGCACATCATGGGCCTCTCCATGGGCGGCATGATCGCGCAGGACTTCTACAGCATGCACCCGGAGCGCGTCGCCACCCTCGTCCTCTGCGACACGTCGGATGGCCTCAGCCGCAGCCGCACCCCGGCGGAGATCGAGGAATTCGTCCGCCTTCGCACCGCCCCGCTGCTCGCCGGCAAGGAGCCGAAGGACATGGCCCCCGCCGTCGCCGACACGCTCATCGGCCGCAAGTCGTCGCGCGAGTCGTGGCAGCGCCTGGTCGACAGCATGTCGATGCTCCACAAGGAGATGTATATCAAGACCGTGCGGGCCAACACCAAACGCTCCGAATACCCGGACGCCTCCAATATTCAAGTGCCCACGCTCCTCGTCTTCGGCGAGGACGACCGGCTCACCACGCCGGAGGTCGGCCGCAAGATGCACGCCAAGATCAAGGGCTCCGAGTCCCTGCTCATTCCGACCGCCGGGCACCTGAGCAACATCGAGCAGCCCGTGTTCTTCAACGAGCACGTGCTCGGCTGGCTGCTCCAGCGGCGTGCCTTGGCGCTGTAGCCCTCATTCATGTCCGCTAGGAGAGATCGCATGGCAACCCTGACGAATGGCGGGCTGGACCAGGCACCGCTCGCCGGCAAGGCCGACAGCGTCCTGCTCTACTTCCACGGCCTCGGCAGCAACGGCAGCGAGGCGAAATTCCTGTTCGAGGAGTTGGCCCCCGCGCTGCCGCGCACGCACTTCCACGCGCCTAACGCTCCCTTCGCTTACGACCCCGCCCGCGACCCCAAGAGCGCGCGCACGGAGAAGCGCGAGAACTCGTGGATGTGGTACGACCGCTTCAGCGAAAGAACGCGCGTCGAAGGCCTCAACGCCATCATCCCCACCATCGACGGCTACATCGATGAGAAGGCCGCGCAGCACGGCGTCGGCCGCGACCGCGTCGTCGCCTGGGGCTTCTCGCAGGGCTGCATCCTCGTGTGCCACGTCATCCCGCGCCTCGCGCAAGGCATCGGCGGCTTCATCGCGCACAGCGGCTACCTGTTCTCGCCCGACTCCCTCGCGCAGCGCCGGGACTATCGCAAGAAGTTCTTCGAGAAGATCAAGAATAAGACGCCCCTCTGCGCCATCAATGGCATGGAAGACCGCGCCCAGTCGTGGCAGATGAGCCTGGAAGCCGCCACGACGCTCGACGAGGCGGGCGTGCTCGTCGAATCGCACATCATCGGCGGCATGGGCCACGCCATCACCAAGCAGTCCGCCGCCATCGGACGTGACTTCATCCTCCGCGTGCTCAAGGCCGCCGAGGCGCCAAGCACCGCGAGCCTCGTCGCCGTCGGCCGCTAGCCCCCTTCCGCGCGCAACGAACCGGGCCCGTCGACCTCGCGTCGGTGGGCCCGGTTCGCGTCCGCTCTCGACTCGCGTTGCGCCGCCGCCGCGCGAGCGCTCGCCCTGCCTCCCCAGCAAACGCGGCGACTCCGACGTCTAACGCCGCGCGGCCCGCAGCCTGCCATGTCGCCGCACGACCGCATTGCGAATCCCATGCGGGACGAAGAAGTGTCCAGGCTCGTGGCGGCGGCGTGGCGTTCTAGCAGGACTCACCGCCGCGTCTCGGGCGCGGTCGGCGCCCGCGTCGCCACCGTTTCGCGCGATGGCCGGGGCTCATACGGTCGGCAGCCAACGGCCGCATCGGTCTCGCGGCCTGCCTACGCCCGCCGGCCGGCCACCGTTCCTAGTGCGCGACCCCCCGCGTGGCCCGAGCGATCTCGCCCTCGGCCGGCGCGATCGCGAAGCGGTCGCCCAGCGCCTCCACCTGCCGTAGCACGTTGGTTGGCGTTAGCGAGCGATGCGTCACGCGGACCTGCTGGGGCGCGGAGCCGGCCGGCGCCGTCGCGGCGTCCTCCGGTGGTCCCGCCTGCTCTGGCGCCACCGCCTCCGCTTGGGACCGCGCCCGCGCGGCGAACTGCTCCGCCTCCACCCGCATCGCCACCGCGCGCTCCATCATCTCGTGCGCGTCCTCGCGCTCGCGTTCCGCGGCCGCGTGCATCACGCGGGCCTCCGCCAGTAGGCGCTGCGCCTCGTCGCGTAGCTGCCGCGCATGCTCTACGTCCGAAGGCTCGCGCCCGCCGCGCTCAGCGCAGGCCTCCGCAAGCCGCGCCTCGGCGAGCTGGCTGTAGAACAGCGCCTGGGCCGGCGCGCTGCCGCCGCGCTCGTCCTCGGCCCCCACCTGCGCCGCCAGCAGGATGCCCAACTCCTGCAGCATGTCCTCTCGATGATTTCCGCGTTCCACCGTTGCCCCCAATGGCGTGGCGCCACCGCATCCACCCTACGTCTCCGGTTCGCACCGTGCGAGGTAGCCGACGCCCAACGCGATTGGGGGAATTCCACCATGCCGCCGCCCACGCGTGAAGCCAATTGCCGCGCGGCCTATGGCGTCCTCGTCGGAGATGGCAGGTCGGTGGCAACCGCGCTCACGACATTCGACGGCTGCGAGGTGTGGTCGGCATCGCGCGCCAGTACCCGATACCAGTACCGCTGCCCGTCTTCCAGCCCATCGCTGTCGATATGGCCCGTCCGCGTCGCGGTCACCTCCGCGATGCCGGTCCAAGCGCCCGCGTCGCCCTCGGACGACCGCTGGACCAGATAGCTCGTCGCCGTGCCGCTGCCCGGCTGCCACGTCAGCTGAATGCTCAGCCGGTCGTGTATGGTCAGCGCCTCCAAGTCGCGCGGCGTGCCCGGCCCGGCCGGGGTCGGCGTCGCGGCCGGAGTCGGCGTCGCGCTCGCGCACGTCGCGAGCCCAAGAGCAAGGAGCGCGGCGACAAACAGGATGATTGGCCATCGACGCATGAAACCGCTCCTTGAGCGAAGTGCTTTTCAAGGATGAAGACGGGGAACGGCCTTCGATGGTTCCTTACTTGCTCTTCTTGCGGCCGAAGCCGAACCGCGAGAGCAGGCTGCCGCCCGACGATTGCGGTGGCGGTGGCGGCGGCTGGAATGGTTCCGGCTCCGGCGCCGGTGCTTGGCGTGCCCATGGCTCCGCCTCGGCCGTCGGCGGAGCCGCGGGCGGCTCGCCCGCCAACGCCTGTTCCCGTACGTCCTCCAGCGACGCGCCTTGAATCGCCTGGCGCGTGTGCCCCGGCAGCCCCGTGGCGATCAGGGTCACCCGTAGCTCATCGTCCAGCGATGGGTCGGTCACCATGCCGAAGATGATATTCGCCTCGGGGCCCACCACCTTCGCGATGAAGTCCGCGACGGCCCGCACCTCTTGCAGCGTCAGGTTGTCGCCCCCGGCGATGTTCAGCAGCACGCGGGTCGCCCCGTCGATCGGCACCTCCAGCAGCGGGCTCGCCACCGCCGCCTTCGCCGCCGCGAGTGCCCTCCCGTCGCCACGGCCGTGCCCCATGGCGATCCACGCGCTGCCCGCATCCTTCACGATCGACTTCACGTCGGCGAAGTCCAGGTTGATCTCTCCCGCCTGCGTCACCAGCTCCGTCACCGATTGCACGCCCTGGCGCAGCACGTCGTCCGCGATGCGGAACGCGTTCTCGGCGGTCATCCGTTCGTCCGACAACGCCGACAGGCGGTCGTTCGGAATGATGGCCAGCGTGTCGACGAACTGCCGAAGGCGCTCGATGCCCTGCTCCGCTTGCACCGCGCGCCGTCGCCCCTCGAACTGGAACGGCTTGGTCACCACGCCAATGGTCAAGATATTCAGGCCGCGCGCGATCTCCGCAATCACCGGCGCCGCGCCCGTGCCCGTGCCGCCGCCCATGCCCGCCGCGATGAACAGCAGGTCGGTCCCGTGCAACAGCTGCTCGATCTGCTCCCGTGATTCGATCGCGGCCTCGCGCCCGATCTCCGGCCGCCCGCCGACGCCGAGCCCGCGCGTCACCTTGTCGCCGATGCGGAACTTGGCCGGCACGTCCAGCCGGCTCAGGTGCTGCGCATCGGTGTTCACGGCGATGTATTCCACCGCGCCGACACGCTGCCGGTACATGCGGGCCACAGCGTTGGAGCCGCCCCCGCCCACGCCCAGCACCTTGATCACCACCTGGCCGATTGGCGCCGGTCCCTCGTGCCGCGCCGCGCCCGACAACTGCGACTCCGCTCGCGGCGTCGGCTGCGGCATGGGCGTCAGGGTCGACCCCTTGCCGTCCAGCATCCGGGCGATGCGCGACCACATCGGCGCCGGAATCTCCGATGGGCGCACCAGCCCCTGCTCCAACAGCGCCAGCGCCTCGTACGGAGCGCCGGTCTGCCGGGCCATCTCCTCGAGCGACAAGTCGGCCTGGTAGCGTAGCTCGCGGATGTGCGCGCCGAACTTCTGCATCTCCGCTGGATAGGTGCCCCGCAGGCGCACCCACCGGTCGGCGGCCTCCATCGCATAACGCAGCCACGGTCCCTTGCCGGCCCGAATCGTGCCCGGGTTGGGGCTTCGCTCCATCGTCATCGTCCGTCTTCTCCAAGGCGCGTCAGTAGCTTGGCAAGCTCCTTCCGGTCCATCCCCGCCTGCTCGCAAAACATGCGGAAGCGGTCGCGGGCGCGGTTCAGCCGCATCACGATGGCCCGGGCATCGGGCGCGTCCAGCAGCACCGCCATCTCCTCCGGCGACCGGTTCATCAGGTAGCGCACGCGCAGCGCGAACGCCTCCTGCGGAAAGTCGCGCTCGAACCGCTTCCACGGGCTGTCGGGCGCGTCCAGCAGTTGCTCCAGCGCCGCCTGCTGCTCCGGCGATGGATCGGGCGGCCGCGCGCCTTCCCCCCGCCGCGGCTCGTTCATCATCCACGCCCGGCGGAAGTGCGCCTCCGCCAGCTGCGCGAACCACTCCGTCACCGGGCGCTGCCCCTTGTATTCCCCCACCGACTGCAACAGGCTCACCAGCGCGTCGTGCGCCGCGTCGTCGCGGTACTTCTCGGGAATGTTCGATATGCCCCACCGCTCCGGCTCCGCATACACCCGCGACGCCACCTCCGCCACCAGGTTGCGCGACTCGCGCGCGTTCGCCTCCATGCGGCTGTCGGCCAACGGCCCCGTCGCCACGTCGCGCTGTACGATTTGAAGACGTTTGATCAGCTCGTCCTCTGAAAAATACGTCGGACCGGTCGTCATCGTGAGGGCCTTTCGGGTGGAGGTAGCGCGGTCGGGCGAGCGCGGTGTGGACGCCTGCGGCGCGGCTTATGGCGAAGCGTCGGGATGATAGCAGGTCTCCGCCCAATCACCATAGGGGAATCCAGCGTCGCCCGCCGCCAGATCGCCGTTCGCTGCCGCTTGCGCCGCCCCTCGCGATCGCGGCCGGCGGGCGTGGGCGCGACCGTCTGGACGCGGCTGATATAATGGCCCACGGCGCACCTGGCTCCTCCATTGGGGAGTGGACCATGCCTCTCGACGAGGCTATGAAGCGTTCCGTTGGCCGCGTGGGCTCCGGCGTCCTCGCGGAGTACCTCGGCTATATCGAACGGCTCGTGCCGGGCGAGGCTGGCCGCCTGCACCTCAGCGCGGGCGAGCGTGTCGGCACCGTCCGCATGCGCCTTGGCGCCGACGCCCGCTCCGCCGGCAAGCCCATGCTCATCCGCCGTGTCGGCGGCGACCTGGTGTTCTGGCTCAATGACGATGCCGCCGCGACAGGCCTGGCCCCAACGGCCACGCCGCGCGCGGGCGTGCGCTCCTGTTAGCCATACTAGTGTGATTGACGTCCGTCGTTACGATTTTGAGAAAACCGTTGCGTCCCACGTCCACCATGCGATGAATCGGCGCCGGCGTCCCGCAATTCCCGCCGAAACAGGTAACATCGGTGTCGCGAAAAGACTGGTCTAGTCTTCGTTGACACAGATAACGAAGCCTAAAACGCCTTGCTCCCCCACTTTGCCTAATGCTAGCATGGCGCATCCAATCCCCGGGAACACCCCAGGAATATGGCCGTACAAAAGAAGACCAATGAACGCCTGGATGAGCTGACCCGCCGCAAGGACCTCGCTCGCTCGTCAGGTGGCCCCGCCCGCGTCGAACAGCAACACTCCAAGGGAAAGCTCACCGCCCGCGAACGCATACTCCGGCTGCTGGATGCCGGCTCCTTCGAGGAGATCGACGCTTTCGTCACGCACCGCGCCACCGATTTCGGCACCGCCGAGAAACGCTACCCCGGCGATGCGGTGGTCACGGGTTTCGGCCGCATCAACGGCCGCCTCACCTACGTCTACGCCCAGGACTTCACCGTGTTCGGCGGCTCCCTGTCCGAGGTCGTCGCCGAGAAGATCTGCAAGGTCATGGACATGGCGATGCGTAACGGCGCGCCCATCGTCGGCCTGAACGATTCCGGCGGCGCGCGCATTCAGGAAGGCGTCGTCAGCCTCGCCGGCTACGGCGACATCTTCATGCGGAACACCCTCGCCTCCGGCGTCATCCCGCAAATCTCCGCCATCCTCGGCCCTTCCGCCGGCGGCGCCGTCTATTCGCCCGCCATCACCGACTTCACCCTCATGGTGAAGGGCGTTTCGCAAATGTTCATCACCGGCCCCGAGGTCGTCAAGGCCGTCACCGGCGAGGACGTCACCCTAGAGGAGCTTGGCGGCGCCGATAGCCACGCCGCCCACTCCGGCGTCGCCCACTTCGCCCTCGACTCCGAGGAGGAGTGCCTCGAGACAATCCGCCGCCTCCTCGGCTTCCTCCCCCAGAACAACCTCGACGAAGCCCCCTTCGGCGACCAGGAAGACGATCCCGAGCGGTCCGACCC
This sequence comes from SAR202 cluster bacterium, assembly GCA_016872415.1. Taxonomy (GTDB): domain Bacteria; phylum Chloroflexota; class Dehalococcoidia; order Lucifugimonadales; family Australimonadaceae; genus VGZX01. The sequence goes on from VGZX01000017.1 coordinate 9,712, forward strand.
GGAGCTGCGCTCGATCGTTCCCGACGACTCCTCCCGCCCCTACGACATGCTCAACATCCTCGAGCGCGTCGTCGACAACGGCGACTTCATGCAGGTCCACCGCGACTTCGCACCCAACATCATCGTCGGCTTTGCCCGCATGAGCGGCCGTTCCGTCGGCATCGTCGCGCAGCAGCCCGCCTACCTCGCCGGCGTCATCGACATCAACGCATCCGTCAAGTCCGCCCGCTTCGTCCGCTTCTGCGACGCCTTCAACATCCCCATCGTCAGCTTCGTCGACGTCCCGGGATACATGCCCGGCAAGGAGCAGGAATACGGCGGCATCATCCGCCACGGCGCCAAGCTGCTCTACGCCTACGCCGAGGCCACCGTGCCGAAAATCACCGTCGTCACCCGCAAGGCCTACGGCGGCGCCTACATCGTCATGGGCAGCAAGCACCTCCGTAACGACATGAACTTCGCCTGGCCCACCGCCGAAATCGCCGTCATGGGGCCCGATGCCGCCGTCAACATCATCCACCGGCGCCGCATCGCCATGTCCGACGACCCCGCCGCCATGCGCGCCCAGCTCATCGAGGAGTACCGCGAAACCTTCGCCACGCCCTACCAGGCCGCGGAGCGTGGCTACGTGGACGACATCATTGACCCCGCCGAAACGCGCCCCAAGCTCATCCGCGCTCTTGAGATGCTCCAAAACAAGCGCGACACCAACCCGCCCAAGAAGCACGGCAACATCCCGCTTTAGGCAGGCCGTCGCCGGCCTGCGGCCGGGCGCCACGGTGACGCCCGGCCGCGTCGTTCATACCATCGCTGACCTCGCTCAATAGTCCACGTGGCGGATGCCCCGTCGCCTAGCCGTGCCAACATGGAAAGCAATCGTGCGCCACGAAGGAATGCGATGGAGAACATTTCAAGCGAGAAGCCCCGCGAGCCCGCTCACGGCGCCCAATTCCGCGAGTGGCTTGCCCAAGAGGCGGAAAAGGCCGCCGAGGTCATGAACCGTGCCGCCGCCGACATCGGCGAGCAGTTCGGACGCTCCTTCACCCGCGTCCTCGCCGATGGCATCGAGGAGCTCAGCGACCTGCGCGACCAGGCCACCGTGAAAGACTACGTGCAGCTGGGCCTACTCACCGCCCTCGGCATCGCCGCCATGCGGACCTCCCCCGCCGCCAAAATGCTCGGCCTCGGCGTTGCCGGCCTTGGCCTCGTCTGGCTGGCGGGCCAAACGAAGGTCGAGATGGAGTCCCGCAAGGCCGCCTAGGTCCACCGCCGCGCCGGCCGGTCGTCCCCCAACGCCAAAAAGCAGGGCGCCCCGATTCGCCGGGGCGCCCGCTGCCGCTCCACGACCCGTCCGCCCGCTCTAGCTGGCGGCCTGCGTCGCCATCGTCGCCATGAATTGCTTCAGCAACCGGCGGAACTCATCCGGGTGGGTGCCGATCACGCCGGTGCCGTTGTTCGGCACGACCGCCATGCGCGACGTCTGCATGCTCTGGCGCAGCTCCACGGTGTGCGCCAACGGGTGCACCGGCTCGTCCTTGTCGCCGCGCAGCAGCAGCGTTGGCAGCTGCACCGTTTTCGCCGCCTCGCGCAGATTGTAGAACTCCTGCAGCTCTGGCTTGTTGCGGATACTGAAGTAGTTCTTCACCACCGTTTCCCAGTCGTCGCCGTGGTTCGCCTTGTGCCGCGCCTTCATCTCGTCGGACAGCGCGCTGAAGTTCTGGTTGAGCGCCGCGTTGCCGCCCGCTTCGTTCGCCACGATGCTCGACTCCAGCACCAGCGCGCGCACCCGGTCCGGGTGCAGGATGCCGAATTTGAGCGCGACGCGCATGCCCAGCGACGTGCCCTCGATCACCGCCTTCTGCACCTTCAGGTAGTCCAGCAGCGCCGCGAGGTCGTCGACCCACGCCGACGGCGGAATCTCCGCCACGTGCTCGCTCCGCCCCATCGCCCGCATGTCCGGCACGATCACCCGCCATCCATCCCTCGCCAGCTGCTCCGCCACCGGGTAGAACGCGCGCCCGCTGCCGGCCGCGCCGTGCAGCATCACCATCACGTCCGACGACGAGGCCGACCCGAACTCCTCCCAGAAATGGTCATGACCGTTGACCTTGGTTCGTGGCATGGGGCGCCTCTCCTTAAAACGACGGCGCGGCGAGGCGCCAAGTGTGCTCGTGATGTTACACCGGAACCCACGGCGGCGCGCCCCGCCCCTTGGTCGGTCGCGCCGCGGCTAATCGGCCCGCAGCCGCCGCAGGTGCGGCTGGTATAGCAGTATCACCGCGCCATGGACCAGGAACAGCAGCGCCGCCGCCATCGACCACCGCAGCCCAATCGCCTCGCCCAGCGCCCCAATGGGCGCCGCGTCCACGTACATGAGCGACGCGCCGATCTGCGTCAGGCTGAACATCCGCCCCAGGTACTCCCCCGGCGCCGTGTATTGGATCAGCGTGTTGATCATGCTCGTCGTCGCAGTGCTCGTCAACCCCAGCAGGCCCAGGCTCACCACGGCCAGCCAGAGCCACGGCGACAGCGCGTACGCCCCCAACGCGACCGGAAACCCCATGCCCACGACGATCAGCAGCCAGTTCTTGCGCCGCGAGTGGCTCAATGCCACCAGCGCCACGCTGCCCAGCAGCGCCCCAACACCCGCCGCCGTCACGAACCGCCCCGCCGCGTCGGCCGGCAGGTTCCACACCTCTCGCGCCACCGCCGCGTTCAGCTGCAAATAGGCCATGCCGAAGAACCCCACGCCGAACGCGAGCAGGATGATGCTCCGCAGCGCCGGCTCCCTCGCCGCATAGCGCACGCCGCCCAGCAGGTCGCCCACCACCGACGGCCGCCGCTCGAATGGCCGCCGCACCACCGCCATGTAGGGCGTCGCCCACAGGAACAGCACGCCGACGAGATAAAACCCCGCGATCGCGTACAGCGACGCGGCAAGGCCCAGCGCGCCGATAATCGCCCCCGACATCGCCGGGCCGATCACGCGCGTCGACGTCATCAGCAACGATTCGAGCGTCACCGCGCTCATCATCGCGGCGTGCGGCACCAGGTCGCGCGTCATCGCCCGTCGCGCCGGCTGGTTGAACGCCTGGAACGAGCCGAGCGTCAGCGCGCCCAGGTAGATGTGCCACATTGCCAGCCAACCCGCCGTCAGCAGCACGGCCAGCGCCACGGCGACGGCCATCGGCCCCGACTGCGTCGCCAGCAGCACGCGCCGGCGGTTCAAGCGGTCCGCCATCACGCCGCCCACGAGAATCAACGACAGCATGGGCAAGCCCTGCAGCAACACCACCACGCTCAATTGCGTCAGCGACCCGGTCGTCTCCAGCACGATCCACAGCAGCGCGAACTGCTGCATGCCCTGGCTGAAATACTGGCCGATGCCGCTCAACCAGAACAGTCGGAAGCTCGGGATGCCCAGGGCCGTCAGCGGGCCTGCCGGCCGCTGCGCCGACGGTGTCGGTGCCTTGGGCGCGGAAGGTCACATGCGGAGCCTCGTGCAACGGTGGCCGTACCTTATACTCGCCCGCCTCGCCCGGTGCCGGACGATGAGGCAGTTCGTGAATGCGGCCGCCCGCCGGCATGCGCCGCCGGCATCGCCCGCTCGTGGACGGCGTCTTCGCCGTTCCCGTCCAGGTGGCGCCGGGCCTATCCTGGGCTTGTGGGATGCACCGGTTGGCGATGAGCCGTCTTGCCCGTACGCTATCCAGAGAGATTGCCACGAAGGCTAACGAGGAGCGATCCGTCCATGCGATTCCGCGTCGGACACGAAGTGCGGTTCCAGACCATCATCGAGGCCGCCAGCGAGCAAGAGGCGATCAAGATCGCCGAATCGCTGCCCTACGACGAATGGCAGCACAGCTACCTCGTCATGGAAGATGTCATTCCCATGGACGAGTCGCCGGTGAACCCACAGGCCGGCGGCTGAGGCCACCATCCTAGCGGCCTGACGGCGGCGCCGCCCCCGCGCCGCGCCGCCGCGCATCGCCGCTCCACGCCTCGTCGACCTCGCCTACCGCGCCGCCGGTCGGCCTATGCCGTCGCGCCCACGCACCCCAACCCCCGGCGCTCCATGGCGATCCAGCGACGGCGGCCAGTTGACAAATTGGGCTTCCATTATGCATATGTCATGTAAATAAATTCCATATAATCGACACCCGAAACGGCATTCAGAAAGAAGGCGCTCGCATGTGGGAATTCTTCAGCAAACCGCAGAATGGAGCCAAGATGGAGACGATCGACGCCAACGTCGGCGGCGCCCTCGTCACCCGCTTCTCCGTCAACCCCGACTACGTCAAGAACCTACGCATGGTCACCGCCACCGAGGGCGAGCGCAAGGCCAGGGTCACCAGGGTGCCCCTCGTCCACCCGGAGGCCGTGGAAAAGGCCAAGGTCGCGCCTTCCTATGCCGCCCTCGACGCCCGCCGCGACCTCGTCTGGTACGAGGGCCAGTATCAGCGGCCGGAAGACATCGTCCTGAAGCCGGTGAGCGCCCCGGCCAACGTCGCCTCGCTGCGCTAGCCCGCTCCCGGCGCGTCGATTCGCTTCCCATTCCCCGGCCGGCATCGCAAGGTGCCGACCGCTTCGCGCCGTGTTTCGTCGCCTCGCCTTGCTCACCCATACCGCCCCGTCTATAATGGCGCCGCCTTGGCGACCGGCGCCATTATCGCCAGGCCGACGCTCTCCACCGAGTTCATCGGGCCGTTAGCACTCGTCGCCTGCAGCGCCAGGGCGGCATGACGCGCGTCCAAATGAGGCGCGCAAGAAAGGAGCCCCACGTTGGCGGATCATTCTGCGGAGATCGCGGCCGCTAAGGAACACTTCGGCAAGGTGCTGGAGCAACAGTTGGCACGGCTCGACCGCATGCTCGCGGGCGAGCAGCCCACCGACTACGCCAGCCTCAAGCCCATCGTCATCGGCGTCATCGGTGGCGACGGCATCGGCCCCTCCATCACGGCGGAGGCCCGGCACGTGCTCGAATCCATCCTCGCCCCCGAGGTCAAGTCGGGCAAAGTGCGGTTCAAGACGATCGAGGGCCTCACCATCGAGAACCGCGTCGCCAAGATGCAGCCCATCCCCGACGACGTCTTGGCCGAAATCAAAACCTGCCACGTCACCCTCAAGGGTCCAACCCACACGCCCGAGCAGGGCGACGGCTATCCCAACATCGAGTCCGCGAACGTCGCCATGCGTAAGGCGCTGGACCTCTGGGCCAACGTCCGCCCCGTGCGAGTCCCCAGCGAGGGCATCGACTGGACCTTCTTCCGCGAGAACACCGAGGACCTCTACGCCGTCGGCAGCCAGGGCGTCAACGTCAACAGCGACCTCGCGGTCGACTTCCGCGTCATCACCAGCCCCGGCTCCCGCCGCCTCATCCGTGCCGCCTTCGAGCACGCCAAGAAGACCGGCAAGACGCGCGTCAGCATCGTCACCAAGGCAAACGTGGTCAAGACCACCGACGGCAAGTTCCTCAACGTCGCCGCCGAGGTCGCGAAGGACTACCCCGGCATCGGCTGGGACGCCTGGTACATCGACATCATGACGGCGAAGCTCATCGACACCAAGCGCCGCAACGAGTTCCAGGTGCTTGCCCTCCCCAACCTCTACGGCGACATCCTCACCGACGAAGCCGCCGAGATCCAGGGCGGTGTCGGCACCGCCGGCGCCTCCAACCTCGGTAGCAAATACGCCATGTTCGAGGCCATCCACGGAGACGCTCCCCGCATGGTGAAGGAAGGCCGCGCCCAGTACGCCGACCCGTCGTCCGTCATCAAGGCCGGCGGCATGCTCATGGAGCACATCGGCTTCACGCAGCAGGCGGCCAGGCTCAACAAGGCGCTCGACCTCTGCACGCAATACGAGAAGAAGCTGGTGATGACCGGCCGCAACACCGGCGCCACCACCAAGGATTTCGGCGCCTACATCCTCGACACCGTCAACGACCCCAAGCTCGACAGCAAGTGGGGAGCCGCCGTCAAGTCGGCGACGAAGAAGTAGCGACCGCTGGGCCCGCTCGCGCCACGGTTCCTCGGCTCCTCGAAGGGGACACACCGCGCGCGGGCCCTTCAATATCACCAAAGGGAGCGAGACATGCGTAAGAAGGTCACCGTCGTCGGCGCTGGAAACGTCGGCGCCACCACCGCCCAGCGCCTTTTCGAGCGCGGCTACATGGACATCGTCCTCGTCGACGTGGTCGAAGGCATCCCCCAGGGCAAGGCCCTCGACATCGCCGAGTCCGGCCCGGTGCTCGGCATCGACGCCTCCATCGTCGGCACGAACAGCTACGCCGAAACGGCCGGCTCCGACATCGTCGTCGTTACCGCCGGCATCGCCCGCAAGCCCGGCATGAGCCGCGACGACCTCCTGTTCACCAATATGAAAATCGTCGGCTCCGTCGTTCAAGAGGCCATCAAGCACTCACCCGGCGCCCACATCATCGTCGTCTCGAACCCCCTCGATGCCATGGTGCAGCACGCCTACGGCGTCGCCAAGTTTCCCAAGAACCGCGTCGTCGGCATGGCCGGCGTGCTCGATACCGCCCGCTTCCGCACCTTCCTCGCCTGGGAACTCGGCGTCTCCGTGAAGGAAGTCCAGGCCTACGTCCTCGGCGGCCACGGCGACCAGATGGTGCCCCTCACCCACTACACCAGCGTCGGCGGCGTCACGCTCGCCGAAATGGTCAAGCAGGGCATGTTGACCCAGGAACGCCTCGATGCCGTCATCAAGCGCACGCAGACCGGCGGCGGCGAGATCGTCAATCTGCTCAAGACTGGCTCCGCCTTCTACGCCCCTTCCGCCGCCACCGCCGAGATGGTCGACGCGATCCTGCTCGACCAGAAGCGCCTGCTCCCCTGCGCTGCGCTGCTCGAGGGCGAATACGGCATCAAGGGCATCTACATGGGCGTGCCGGTCATCCTCGGCGTCAACGGCATCGAGAAGGTGCTGGAGCTCAAGCTGACCGACAGCGAGGCGGCCCTGCTCAAGAAGAGCGCCGACGCCGTCCACGAGCTCGTCGAGGCCATGAAGAAGGCACCGGCGGCCTAATCGCCGCTCTCGCCCCCTCGCTCGCCCGCGGATGGCCGGGCGACTGGCCCGTCCCGATGACGTATCCTGTAAGGGCCTTGCGGTCGCGGGGCCCTTACGCATTCCCAGGAGAGCATCGTGCCGAAGCGGCTCATCCCGCTCGAAAGCGTCGACGGACCCGCCCCCGACGGCCCCACCCCGCTCACCGACGTGGTGCTAGCCTTTTTTCTGGAGGGCATCGCCCGCGACCCCGACCAAGACGAAGACGAAACGTTGTTCGAGGCGAAGCCGCTGCGCGAGGCCGCGACCGGCGCCTTTGCCCTCGGCTGCGCCGTCGGCGTCGAATTCCCGAAGCGCGTCGATGCCATCCTCCGCCAGACCCACGGCGAGGACATCCCTAACATCCTTGCCGAGTGCAGGGAGCCCCTCGCCGAGCAGGTGAAGGAGGCGCGGGAAACCGGCGGCCAGGTCGCGCCCGAGCTGTTCCTCGGCTCCCTCTTCGATGCGCTCGAGGACACCGGCAGCGTCGAGGCCGACACCGCCTACAACATCCTCAGCATCTCGTTCGAATACGGCGTCATCCTCACCACCGTCGACCGCGCCGCGTCCATCGTCGTGCGGAACGCCTATAACCGCCGCCTCCGCGAGATGCTCAAGGCGTTGGAGGAGGGCCAGCCCATCGAAGTCCCGCCCGGCGTCGACCCCAGCCAATCGCTGCAGGAGTTCGCCAAGGAGCTCGTCACGGCCTACGAGCAAGACATCGGCTTCGGCGGCCCCTCGGCATCGTAGGTGTCAGCCGCCCGCCGGCCTCGGCTCGCTCAGCCGCTGCCCAGTCCGGCTTCCCACCACGGCCAGCTCCTCGAACACCGCGCCGCTCAACGGTATGCCCCGCGCCATGCGCTCGCGGCGGTGCTCGAACTCCGGCTCGCCCGGCGCGTACACCCGCTTGACCCCCGCCGCCGGCTTCGACGCGTGAATATCCCGCACCAGCCGGTCCACCCTGCTCTTGTACGCCTCCAGCGGCATGAATCGCTCGATGTCGATGGCGATGAACGTCGCCGACTGCACCAGCGAGTCGCGCCCGAAATGCTTCAGCGCCGGAGAATCGAACCCGAACGTCCCGCCGGACAGTACGCCGGTCATGAGCTCGATCACCGTCGCCAGCCCGTAGCCCTTGTGACCGCCCGCCCATTGCAGGAACCCGTTGGAAATCACCTCCACCGGGTCGTCCGTCGGCTTGCCGTTGGCGTCGGTGCCCCAGTCGGTCGGAATCCTCGCCCCCTTCTTGGCCGCCAGCCGCAGCTTTCCCGCCGCCACCATCGACGTCGCCATATCCAGCACCACCGGCTCCTCGTGGTGCGCCGGAAACGCCGCGCTAATCGGGTTCGTCGCGTAGATCGGCGTCACGCCCCCAAACGCCGGCACGATGGTCGGCCCATTGTTCATCGCGATGCCGATGCACCCCTGGTCGGCGGCCGTCATGGTGTAATAGCCCACCAGCCCCGTGTGCACCGCCTGTCGCGCCACCACCATGCCCAGCCCGTGCCGCTTCGCCCGGTCGATGGCCTGCGCCATGCCGTCCCGCGCGACCAGCATGCCGAATCCCAAGTCGCCGTCCATCAACGCGCACGCGCCCGCATCCGTCACCACGCGAATGTCCGGTTGCGTTCGCAGCAGCCCGCGTTCGATCATCTCCAGGTAACCGGGCAGTCGCGTGACGCCATGCGAGTCCACGCCGCGCAGGTCGGCCTCCACCAGCACGCGCGCGACGAACTCCGCGTCCGGGCGCAGCACGTAGGCGTGCTCCAGCACCGCCGTCACGAAGCGGCGCAACTCATCGGCCGCCACTACGCGCGTCGCCGGCCCGGCGGCTGAACGGTCACTCACGGCGGCCCTCCCGCGGAACCCGGTGTTGGCGTGAGTCTACGCCAACGGCGCCGCGACGGTAACCGCTTGACGACGCTGGCGGAATAATGGTGGACCGGCGGCCGTCACGCAGATACACGGGAGGCGACGCGGTGGACCTGGAGGCGACAATGCGTTTCTTGGCGGGTGAAAAGCGGAGGCTCGTGACCTGGAAGGAATCGACTGGAACCCTTAGCGAAGCCGCGCGCAGCGTTGGAGATTTTAGAGGCCGTTCCGGTTACGACTTCTGCCTGCCTGCCCCTTTCGCCCTGGAGAATCTCTTCCCCACGATTCGGGCCGACGCAGCTTCCTACTTCGCCGATGTGCCACTCGTTTGGCACCAAGGAACCGGCGGCGGCCCAACCACGCACTTATGCGGCGGGCAGGTCTGCGCCGTGAACTTCCTGTTCCATCTGTCGAGCAACCCTGACGCGCTGCTACGGCTCTTCGCTCCGATTATGCCCGACATCGTGCATCCCCTGGAAATGGATCCTGGCCGCTTCGTCTCGTTCGAGTGGATCGGAAAGCGCAACTACCTGTGAGAGCACGGCCGCGGTGGGAAGCCCGCCAGCGATGGCGGCCGGACCCGCGGCGCGTACTTCACCAGCGCCGACGCTGCCGTCCGATTCCAGCGTCGCGACGGCTCGGTCGGTATCGTGCTGGTCGAGTGGAAATACACGGAAAGTAACACTGGCCGGACACTGGCGTCGTCGCGCGCCGGTCGGACGCGCCTGGGTATCTATGGGCCGTTCGTCGACGCCCCACACGGCCCGATCGATTTAGGCCGGTCGGTGCGGCGTCGATGATCTGCTGTACGAACCGTTCTATCAACTCATGCGACAGCAACTACTCGCCCACGAAATGGAAAAGGCCCGCGAGATGGGGGCCGGCATGGTCACGGTCTTGCACCTCGCTCCCGCGGGTAATTGAGAAGTCCAAGTCGTCACGTCGCCACGTCTGCGCCAGCTGGGCGACCGCGCGACGCAGGTATGGCCGTTGCTGCTCCGCGCGCCAAGCCGCTTCCGGTCCATGAGGATCGAGCAGTTCTTCCAGCCGGTGCTGGTGGCGCCCACTGCCGCGCTGAAGCCTTGGCGCGACTACGTCATCGAGCGGTATCCGTGGGTCCTGTCGGGCATCCAGGGCTAGCCGCCGGCGTTGAGCCGCCTATGCCCGGTGCCGCGCGATCAGCGCCTCGGCGTAGCGCCGCTTCGCATCCTCGATCGAGTCCAGCGCGTGCTCCAGGCCGTACCACCCATCGACGCCGGTCTTCTTCCGCTCCAAATCCTTGTAGACCTTGAAGAAGTGCTCGATCTCCATCAGCAGGTGCGGCGGCACATCCTCCAGCTTCTCCAGGTGGTTCCACATCGGGTCGCCCACCGGCACGCACAGCAGCTTGTCGTCGCGCCCCTTCTCGTCCCACATTTTGAACACGCCCACCGGCCGCACCTCGATCATGCAGCCGGGAAACGTCGGCTCCCACACCAGCACCAGCGCGTCCAGCGTGTCGCCGTCCTGCGCCAGCGTCTCCGGAATGAACCCATAGTCGCTGGGGTAGTGCACCGCCGAGAACAACATGTGGTCGAATTTGATCCGGCCGGACACCGTGTCAAACTCGTACTTGTTCCGGCTACCCTTGGGAACCTCGACCATCACCGTCAGCGTCGGCACCTGGCGGACCTGGTGCGAAGGCACGTCACTCGCTCTTCGGCCACGTTCACCGGCTTAGGAACCAGTATATGCCTCCCGTGGCGCGCAGGCCCCGTCAGCCGGAGGCCGACCTCGCCGGCAACGGCTCGTCGCGTAGCCGCAGCCACGCCGTCACGGTGGTGATGGAGAACACCGCCGCCAGCAGGCCCATGCACGCCGTGAACGCCGTGGGAATGCTCATCTCGCCCGAAAACAGCGTGAACAGCATCGCGGCGAATGCCGTGCCCAGCGTGCGCCCGCCGTGGTTGCCCAACAGCGCGATGCCCGGGGCGCTGCTCAACAGGCGCTGCGGCACGTTCACGTAAATGCGCTTCTGGTTCGGCGCCGCCGCCAGGCCGAAGCCCCCGCCGATCAGCAGCATGGCGACGATCACCAGCGCCACCGGCGGCGACGCGCCCAGCGCCATCGCCAGCAGGCTGCCGGCGATCGCGCTGCCAAACGCCGCCGCCTCCAGCCGCGTCGTCCCGATGCGGTCGGTCAGCGTCCCGCTGATCGGCGCCACGATCGGCCGCACGATGCTCAACGTCATCATCGTCGCGCCGGCGAACCCGCCGGCCCAGCCGAGCCCATCGATGAGGTAGAACGGGAACAGGAACAGCGCGGCGCCATAGGTGAACGAGAACAGCGCATTCGCCAGCGCCCCGAACGTCAGGCTGCGGCTGCGGAACAGGCTCGGGTCGATCACCGGGTTCCTCGCCCGCCGCTCGATCCGCGTGAACGCCCAGAACGCCACGATCGCCAGCGCCATGATCGCGCCGCCGATCGCCAGCCCCCGCCCGCCGCCACGCACCTCTTGCAGCGCCAGCACCAGCGCCGTCAGCCCGCCGGCCAGCACCGCCATGCCCGCGAAATCGAACCGCCAAATCGACGGCCGCGCCGTCTGGCCGCCCGCGATGTCGCGGAACTGCCAAGCCACCAGCACCGCCGTGGTCGCGTAAATCGGCGCGATGAGCAGGAACAGCCACCGCCAGTCCCAATTCTCGCCAATCGCCCCGGCGATGAACGTCGCCAGCACCGCCCCCGACCCCTGCCCGCCGTTCATCAGCCCCAGCGTCTTGCCCCGCTCGCGGGGCGTGAACGACCCCTGCACCATCGCCATCATCGACGAGGTGGTCATCGCGTTCGCCACGCCCTCCACCGTGCGGATCGCGGCGACCGCCAGCATGTTCGGCGCCACGAACAGCAGCGCGAGGCACGTCGCCTCCGTCGCCAGCCCGATCAGCAAGACCGGCTTGCGCCCCAGCGTGTTGCCGAGATACGCCATCGGCAGCATCCCGCTCGCGGTGCCGATCGAATAGCCGATCGTCGCCCACGCCGCGAACGACGGCGACACGCCGAAATCATCCCGAATGAACGGCACCAGCGTCACCGCGCCGAATATCTGGATCGTCCCGAACGCGTCGAAGAAGAACTCGATCCAGAACATCCGCCAGCGTCGCTCACGCAATGCGCCCAGCAAGTCAGGCTCCTCGTCCCGCGGACGGCGGGCATCCGGCCGCGCCCAGTGCCTGATGCGTCAGGAAGTCGACCACCAGCCGGTTGAACTCGTCCCGCCGCTCGTACTGCACGAAGTGCCCCGCCCCCGCCCACACGTGCAGCCGCAGCCGGGGTATCTGCGCCAACGCCCGCATCGCGCCCTCCACCGGCACCATCCAGTCCTGCTGCCCCCACACGCATAGCACTTCGGCCCGCAGCTCCCGCACCGCCGGCCACAGCTGGCTCAGCTTGCCCGGTCCCGTGAACCGCGCCGACGCCTCCAAATGCCCCGGCGTCCGCGCCGACCGCCACCGGCGCTCCACCAGTTCCTCGGTCCACAGCGCCGGGTCCGGAATGAACAGCTCCATGATGCGCTCCATGTTGGCGCGCGTCGGGTCCGCCCGGTACGCGCCCAGCGCCCGCATGCCCTCGGCCGGCGTCGGCCCGAACAGCAGCGGTTCGTTCGTCCCGGCGAACGACGCCTGCAGCCGATCTTGCCGGTGCGCTCCGGATACTCGAGGCCGAACTTCAGCGCGTGCAGCCCGCTGAACGACGACGCGTAAAGGTGAGCCCGCTCGATGCCCAGCTGGTCGAGCAGCCTACGTATGAGCCTCGCGAAGTAATGGTCGACGAACGTGCCCGGCGGCAAGGTGACGTCCTTGTCCGACTCGCCGTAGCCCGGCAGGTCCACCAGCAGCACGCGGAAGTGCTTCAACAGATCGTCGATGTTGAACCGTGTGTTGTCCCAAGCGTTCGCGCCCGGCCCGCCGCCGTGAAAGCCCACCAACGCCGGCGGCGCGCCGGCCTTCTCTCGTGCGCGCGGCGACGCCTGGCTGTCGTTGTAATGCAGGCTGACGCCCTCGACCGTCGCGAACCGGTCCGTCGCTTCCTTGGTGATGCGCGAGTCCGCCATCGGCGCACGGCTCCATCGTGGAAAGTGCGCCAACGATAGCCCCGCCGCCCACCGCGCGCAAGCGAAGCCCTCCCCGGCGCGTGCGCTCAACCGGTGCTACCTATCGCCGCGCCCTTCGCGCCAGACGCGCCACGCTACCCTCGCAGCTGCTCCGACAGGTAGGACTGCATGCCGATCTGCCGGATCGTCTCCATCTGCGTCTCGTACCAGTCGACATGCTCCTCCTCGTCGTGTGGCATGTCCTCCAGCATCTCCCGCGTGCCATGGTCCCCCACCGATTGGCAATGCTCGATCGCCGCCCCCAGCCGGTCGCACGCCTCCATCTCGCTCTCCAGGCCCAGGCGCAAGTCCTCCTCCACCGACTCGCCGATCTTCACCGTGTTCAGCCGTTGCAGGTTCGGCAAGCCCTCCAGAAACAAGATGTGCCGCACTAAGTGCTCGGCGTCCCGCATCTCCCCCATGCTCATCTCGCGAAACCGCTTATGCAGGCGCTCGTAGCCCCAGTTCCGCATCATCTCCGCCTGCACGAAATACTAGTTGATGATCGTGAGGTCGCCGGTCAGCAGGGCGTTCAGCTGGTCGATTACTCCGGGGCGCGCCTTCATGGTCGAAACCTCCAGGGGTGATTCCCGCGTGCGTGCCTGCCCTACCAGACGTGAGCGCATTCGTCGCCGGTAGTCCGGACATGCGATCAACGCTTGTTGACAACGCTTGAAAAGTTGTGTGTACTAGTAACAACATTCGTGTAACCGCACAACGGATGGAGCAGTGATGTTCGTCTGTATCTGTAAAGGCATAACCGAGTCGCGCGTCCAAGCCGCCGCCGCCCAGGCCGGCGTCAACCCCGACGCGATCGCCCAGGCCCTCGGGCTGCACGACAACGAGTGCTGCGGGCGTTGCGCCCGCGACATGGGCCGCATCATGTCCTACGTGGGACGCATGCCCGCCGGCGCCGGAGCGTGATGCCATGGCCTCCCCTCCTCCCCCGGTGATCGCGGCCCAGCCATGCCGGCACGCCGGCTCCCAGTGCACTGTCGTCACCCGCCGCTACCGCATCCGCTCGCTCTCGTGGATCGTCATGGACACCGTCTGCGTGGCGTGCGGTGCCGTGCTCTCCCGCCGCGAGCGCCTCAACGGCTAGCGCGCCTCCCATCGCCGATCGGCCTCGAACCCGCGATAATGCGCCAAGTATATTCGTGGAGGTTCCCCATGGCCGACACCCCCAAGCCGTCGCCGCAAGAAGTCATCGACGCCATCTACACCCAGCGCGGCTACACCGTGCCCTATCACCGCATCATGGCCGTCGCCGACCCTCAATGGCTTGAGAAGTACGAGGGGCTGCTGCAATACGGCTACTTCGGCCCCCGCTCCATCGACCGCAAGACCCAAGAGCTGCTCCAGACCGTCGTGCTGGCGGCCATGCGCGCCGAGGTCGACCACATCGCCGGCCACATCCGCCAGGCCATCGTCCACGGCGCCACGCCCGACGAGGTGCTGCACTCGCTCGAATGCGTCCTCATGCCCCTCGGCGCCCTCGGCTTCGCCCAGGGCCTCACCGCCTGGGCCAAGGTGGTCGGCGTGCGGGAGGCCAAGCCCAGCGATGCCGCCCTCAAGGCCGTCGGGCAGCAGACCAAGGCATAGAACGCCCTGGCGACTGGCCGGCGTGAAGAAGAGCGGTGAGCGACGAATCGCTCACCGCTTTTGCATGGGGTTCGTCCGCGCGACCGCCGGGGTTTTGCGCGCTCCTAGGCGACCTCTTGGAGCCACCCGATCACGAGGCGGTTCCACTCCTCCGGTCGCTCGTGCTGCGGCCAATGACCCGCGTGCCCGAAAATGTGCAGCCGCGCGTTCGGCATCCGCCAGATCGCCTCGAAGCCGCGGTCCAGCGCCACGTCGCGCTCCGCGGCCCCGAAGATCACCAGCGATGGATGCGGAATCTTGTCCAATTCCGGCCGCATGTCCTCCACCGGCCCCGTCAGCTTCGCCAGCGCCTCGCGGTAGCCCGGCCGCGTCAGCGACTCGTACCGGAACCGCACGATGTCGTCGTCGATGTGCCTCGGGTCCGAGAACTGCGTCTCCATCGTCCTCCGCACCATCTCCACTGTCGGGTTCGCCCCCATCCGCATGTTCGCCTTCGGCCCCTCCATCGGGTTCGGGGCGAACAACCCCTGCCCCAGCTGCGTCGGCGCGTCCAGCACCAGCTTCTTCGCCCGGTCCGGATGGCGCATCGCGAACCGCATCACCACCGCCGCCCCCGGCGACCCGCCATACAAATTGCTCGATCGTATGCCCAGCGCGTCCATGAAGTCCCGCAGCAGGTCGGCGTAGAACACCGTCCGCTGCCCGTTGAACGCCGTGATGTCCTTGCTCGACTCCCCATGCGGCGGCAGGTTCACCGCCAGAACGCGGTAGTGCCGCGAGAGTCCCTCGAAGTTGCGGTAGAGCTGCCCCCACGCCGTCGCGCCGATCGCCGTGGCGCCCACGCACACCAATGGCTCGCCGCCGCCCGCCTCGTGGTAGTGGAACGTCAGCCCCTTCGCGTCGATGAACCGGCTCGTGTTCTCATAGGTCAATGGCATCGCTTATGGCACTCCTCGGCAACCGACGTCGTTCGCCCCGCTCGGGGCGCGCCGGCGCCCCCACGACCGCCGGCCCGCGCCGGCACCCACGGGCCCTGTCGCCGGGCGCCCGCATCGCGCGCGGCCTACTTCTCTTGCAGGAAGCTCAACACCAGCCGGTTGAACTGGTCCGACTTCTCGTACTGCACCCAGTGTCCGCATTCCGGATACACGTGCAGGCGCGCGTTCGGCATGTGCCAGATCAGCCGCATGCCCCAGTCCAGCGGCGAGAAGCGGTCGTCCCGCCCCCACACCACCAGCGTTGGGTTCGCGATCTTGTGCAGGTCGAAGGTGTATTCCTTCTGCGGCCCCGTCGACGCCAGCCGCGCCTTGATCTGCTTCGGGTTCGCCGTCGCCCACCGCATGCGCGCGTCGATCAGCTCGTCGGTCTTGAACTTCTTGTCGTACATGAAAAGCTCGACGATCTTCGCCATGTTCTCGCGCGTTGGCTCGTGCCACCAATGGTTCAACGCCTTGATGCCGTCCAGCGGCGTCGGCAGCCACGTGCTCGGCCCGTAGCCCGCCGGACCCACCAGCACGATCTTGCCCACCATCTCCGGGTAATGCAGCGCGAAGTCGATCGTCGTCGCCCCGCCGAACGAGTTGCCCAGGAAGTGCGCCTTCTTCACGCCGATCGCGTCCAACAGGCCCTTCATGTGCCGCGCCGCGTGGTGCGTCCGCACCTCGTCCTTGATCGTCAGCGCGTCCGTCTTGCCGTAGTTCGGCGCGTCCCACAGGATCGTGCGGTAGTGCTCGGCGAACGGACCGATGTTCGTGCTGAAGTTGCTCCACCCGCTCGCGCCCGGCCCGCCGCCGTGCAGCATCACGACGGCCCCCTCGCCCGTCCCCGCCTCGTTGTAGTGCATGCGGATCCCGTTCACCTGCGCAAACTTGCTCGTGTTCTCGTCCGTCAGCTGCATCGGAGACTTCGTCGTCATGTGCTGCCCCTTCGCATTGGTTCCGCGTTCGCCGGTTGCCCACCGCCCGACCAAGCGATTCATCGTGCCAGCGTCAGGCGATGGGCAGCCGGCGGGCATCCCGCGCTGCGGCGGCGTAGGCCGCCTAGCCGTTTTGCAGGAAGTCGAGTACCAGCCGGTTGAACTGGTCCGACTTCTCGTACTGCACCCAGTGTCCGCACTGGGGAAACACGTGCAGCTGCGCGTTCGGCAGGTGCCAGGTCAACCGCAGCGCCCAGTCCAGCGGCGAGAAGCGGTCGTCGCGGCCCCAAATCACCAGCGTCGGCGCCTTGATCTTGTGCAACTCGGGCGTGTAGTCCATCAGCCCGCCCGTGCTCTTGTTGCGCGCCTCGATGTGCTCCGGCTTCGACATCGCCGCGTTGAACCGGCGCCCCACCAGCTCGTCGGTCTTGAACTTCTGATCGTAGACGAAAATGTCAACGATCTCCTTCATCGCTTCCTTCGTCCTGACGTGCCACCATGCATTCAGCGCCTTGATGCCCTCCAGCGGCGTCGGCCCGAAAATGCTCTGGCCGTAACCCGCCGCGCCCATCAGCACCAGCTTGTGCACCGCCTCCGGGTACAGCAGCACGAACGCCAGCGACGTCGCCCCGCCGAACGAGTTGCCGATGAACGACACCTTCTTGATCCCCAGCTGGTCCAGCCCCTTCTTGATCGCCTTGGCGTTGTAATGCGCCCGCTCTTCGTTGATCACCACCGGGTCCGACTTGCCGAACTGCGGCATGTCGAACAGCATCGTGCGGTAGTGCTCGGCGAACGGGCCGATGTTCGTGCTGAAGTTGCTCCACCCGCTCGCGCCCGGCCCGCCGCCGTGCAGCATGATCACCGCGTCGCCGCTGCCCGCCTCGTTGTAGTGCAGCTTGATGTCGCCCGCCTGAACGAACTTGCTCGTGCTCTGCTCCGTCAACGCCGTCGTCGCCATCGTGGCTCCTTTCCGCTCCACGCGATTGTGCTTCCCGCCGCTACGAGTGGTCGATGAAGTCGACCAACGCCCGGTTGAACTCGTCCGCCTTTTCGAACTGCGCCCAGTGGCCGCACTTGTTGAAGAACAGCAGCGTCGAGTTCTCCAGCAGCGAGAAGAGCTGCATGCTCCCCTCCATTGGCACCACCCGATCGTAGCGGCCGTGGATGATGAGGCTCTTGTGCTTCGTGTTTCGCAGCGCCGGCACCAGGTCGCGGCTCCGCATCAGCCCGGCCTTCAAGATCTGCGCCGCCTCCGGTCGCGCCGTCGCCGCCTTCACCCGCTGCTGCAACAGCTCGTCCGTCGCGAACGACGCGTCGTAGCACATGATGTTGATGAATGCCCGGAACGCCTCCAGCGTCGCCGTGTCGAACAGGCGAAACAACAGCTTCTGCCCTTCCGTCGGGAACGTCGTGAACAGGTCCACCGCCGGCCCCGGCGTGCCCATCAGCACCATCCGCTCCAGTCGGTCGGGGTAGTCCACGGCGAAGTTCAATGTCGTCATGCCGCCGAGCGAGTTGCCCACCAGCGTCGCCTTTTGCATGCCCAGCGTGTCCATCAGGTCGCGCACCATCCGTGCCGACACCTGCCCCAACGGCTCCGTCAACGGCACCAGGTCGGTCTTGCCGTAGTTCGGCTGGTCCACCAGCAACACCCGGTACTTCTCCGACAGCGGCCCGATGTTGCGGACGAAGTTGCTCCACCCGCTCGCGCCCGCGCCGCCGCCGTGCAGCAAAATCACGGGATGCCCCGTGCCCGCCTCGTTGTAATGGACCTTGATCTTTCCCGCCTGCGCGAACTTACTCGTCCCCGGCTCCGTAAGCGTGGCAGTCGACATGGAATCCCTCTCCGCCGGCGAATTCCGCCGGCCGCATCGTTACGCCATGCAAATGGCGCGCCGAGCGTATCAGGGGGCGTCGCGAGTGACAAGGTGCGGCACGCGGAGCGGGCGGTCGAGCCCGCCGGTCACGCCGTCGGGCCGTGGAAAAGGTGGACGGGCGGCGGCGCTCCCGTCTTCGTGGCGACGGCGCGCCTCGCCCGACAGCGCCGCAACGCACGGCGCTATTCGCGGGGGCGTCGCGGTCGTTGTCGCGGCGCGCGACCTCGGGCAGACCGGAGACGCACGACGTCCTCTCCACGACCTCCCATGCACAAAGCAGGGGGGCGCTCCAATTATCGGAGCGCCCCCCCCCGGTGAAATAGCGTTCGTATTGGCCGGCCGCCGGCATCGGCCGCCGATTGCCGCGTGAATGCCTAGGCGCGCACGCTGGCCTTGTCCAGTATCGCCTTCGCGCTCACCATGTGCCGGTAGATGCCCAACTCCTTCGCGCCGATGCCCAACGCCAGGCCAATCAGCTGCGGCAGGTGCAGCACAGGCATCTTCAAGCCGCTGCCGCGAAGCGCCTGCGCCTTCGGCTGCTGCGCGTCCAGGTTCAGATGGCACAGCGGGCACGGCGTCACCATCGTGTCGGCGCCATGATCGTGCGCGTCGTGCGTGTGGTTCGCCACCATCGTCAGCGAGTTCTTCTCGTTGATCACGCCCAGCGGGAAGCCGCAGCACTTCGTCCGGCCCGGGAAGTTCACCGGCTCACCGCCGCATGCTTCGATGATCTGCTCCAGGTACTGTCCACGGCCGGGGTTGTCGTCCAGGCCCAGCGCCCACGACGGCCGCAAGATGTAGCAGCCGTAGAACGGCGCCACCTTCACGTCCTTCAGCGGCCTCGTCACCATCGACTTCAGCTTCTCGATGCCCACCTCCTCCACCACCACCCACGCCAGGTTCTTGATCACGATGCGGCCCGTGTACTGCAAGCCTTCGATCTGCAGCTCCTTGTTGATCTCGTCCAGGTACGCCTCGTTCTGCAGCATCCGGTAGTTCGCCTGCGACATCACGCCCTGGCACGTCGAGCAGATGTTCATGATGGTCGTGAGGCCCATCCGCTCCGCCATGGCGAAGGTTCGCGCGTTCAGCGTGTCGCCTAGCTTCTGGCCCTTCTCCTGCAGCACGCCGGCGCCCGTGCACGACGTGCCCACGATCTCCTCCAGCTCCAGGCCCAGCCGGCCCGCGATCGCCATGGTGGCCGTGTAGAGCTCGGGCGTGCCGCCACGGGACACACAGCCGGGATAGAAGGCGTATTTCATGTCGCTTATTCCTCTAGCCGCTTTCGCGGATGTCAGTCTCGACGTCGGCAGGGCCCGGCCCCGCCGTTCCCGGCCCTTAGTGCGCCCCGGCCTTCGCCGGCTGCTTGCGCTCCAGCCGCTTCATCAACCGGGCAATGTTCTCGTGGCCCGGCCGCTTCTTGTGCAGCGGCCCTGGCAGCGGCATCTTGCCCCGCATCAGCATCTTGATGCCGAACGGCGCCTCCGACAGCAGCTTCGGCAGGTTGAACCGGCCCCACGAGTCCACCGCCAGGTCCGTCTCGTTCAGCCAGCCGCTGTGCTCCACCGACCGCGCGAACGACGCCACGTGGCGGTAGCCCGGCGTGTTCGTCATCCCCGCATCCATGATGTGCTCGCGCAGCTCCATGATGCGGTCCATCGGCGCCACGCCCTTCGGGCACACCTCCACGCACATGTAGCACCGCGTGCAGTCCCACGCACCTGCGTACTCGTTCATCACCTCCAAACGCTGCCGCGCCTGGCCGTCGCGCGGGTCCGCCACGAACCGGTACGACTTCGCGAGCGCCGCCGGCCCAATGAAGTTCTTGTCTACTTCCAGCGCCGTGCAGTCCGACACGCAAGCGCCGCACATGATGCAGCCCATTGGCGTCAGCAGGTTGAGCATCGACTCGTTCGAGGCGATGTATTCCTCCTCCGGCTCCGGGCCTTTCGGTTGCAAGTACGGCTGCACCGCGCGCACCTTGCCCCAGAACAGGTCCAGGTCCACCACCAGGTCCTTCACCACGTGCTGGTTGCCCATCGGCTCGACTCTGATCGGCTCGCCCTTCGGCGCCATCACCGTCACGCGGGTCTTGCAGCCCAGCCGCGCCTGATCGTTGATCCGCATGGCGCACGAGCCGCAAATGGCGGCGCGGCACGAACACCGCACGGCCAGGCTCGGGTCATCCTGCTCGCGCACTTGGATCAGCGCGTCCAGCACCGTGTAGTGCTCGGGCACGTCCAGCGTGTATTCCTGCACCGTCGACTTCTCACCGCTCGCCTCGGGGTCGTACCGATTCACCTGTAAGGTCGTTTTCATTAGTCAGCGTCTCCTCATGCGCTCGATCCTCAACCGGCCTTCCTGTCCATCTCCCCAGGAGATGCCCGCCGCGGCGGGACCGAGCGGGGCATGTGCTCGCGCCGGATGCTCGCGGCAACCCCGGCGAACGTTTGTCCTAACATTCCATCCTAATACACACGGGCCTGCGGCTGCCACTTTGTGATCGTCACCGGCAGCGTGCCGGCCACCGGCCCATCCGGGCCCATGATGGTCGTCGTGTGCTTCAGCCAGTTCGCATCATCGCGGTTCGGCATGTCGCGCCGCGCGTGCGCGCCCCGGCTCTCCTTTCGCAGCAGGCCGCCCGAGCAGATCGCCTCGGCGCAGTCCAGCATGAAGCCAAGCTCCATGTGGAAGATCAAGTCCGTGTTATACACCTTGCCCTTGTGGCCCACCGGCAAGGTCTTGTACCGGTCCTTCAGCTCCTTGACCTTCTTCGCGGCCGTCTGCATGCCCTGCTCGGTGCGGTACACCGCCAGGTGCTCGTCCATCGTCTTGCCCATCTCCAGGCGCACGTTCGCCACCGAGTCCTTCTTGGCCGGCCGGTCGAACACCGCCTTGATGGCGTGCTCGCGGTCCTTCAAGTGCGCGTCCGACACATGGAAATCCGGCTGCGATTTCGCATACGCCGTCGCCACCTCGCCCGCGCGCTTGCCGAACACCACCGTCTCCAACAGCGAATTCGCACCTAGCCGGTTGCCGCCGTGCACGCTCACGCACGCCGTCTCGCCCGCCGCGAACAGGCCCTTGACGCCCCGCCAGCGGTTCTGGCCCGACTCGTCCCACGTGCGCGTGTCCACGTCCGTCTTGATCCCGCCCATGATGTAGTGCTGCCCCGGCCGGATCGGCACCGGCGCCTCGGTCATGTCGACGCCCGCGAACTCCAGCGCCGCCTCGTGGATGTAGCGCAGCTTGCGGAGGATGTTCTCCTTGCCCAGGTGGCGCAGGTCCAGCAGCACGCAGCCGTCGACGCCGCGCCCCTCTTCGATCTCGGTCGTCTCCGAGCGCGAAACCACGTCCCGCGACGCCAGCTCCTTCATCTTCGGCGCGTACTTCTCCATGAAGCGTTCGCCCTTGCTGTTCAGCAGATACGCGCCCTCGCCGCGCGCCGCCTCGCTCAACAGCACCCCGTTGCCCTTCAGCGTCGTCGGGTGATACTGCACCATCTCCATGTCCATCAACGTCGCGCCCACCCGGTAGGCCAGCGCCATCCCGTCGCCCGTGCAAATCAGCGCGTTGGTGCTCGGCTCGAAGGCCCGCCCCACGCCGCCCGCCGCCAGAATCACCGCCTTCGCCGTGATCGTCCGCAACCGCCCCGTCAGCATCTCCATCGCGACGACGCCCTTGCAGACGCCGTCCTCCACGATCAAGTCCGTGACGAACCACTCCTCGTACGACCGCACGCCGGACTTCATGATCTGCTCATACATCACGTGCAGGATCGCCTGCCCCGTGATGTCGGCCACGAAGAAGGTGCGCGCATACGAGGCGCCGCCGAACGCGCGCGTGCCCAGCCGCCCGTTCTCGTCGCGGTTGAAGATCACGCCCATGTGCTCCAGATCGATGATCTCGCGCGGCGCGTCGTTGCACATTAACTCAATGGCGTCCTGGTCGCCCAGGTAGTCGCTACCCTTCACCGTGTCATAGATGTGCGACTCGGTGGAGTCGTTCTCGCCGCGCAACGCCGCGTTGATGCCGCCTTGCGCCGCGTTCGAGTGGCTACGCACCGGATGCACCTTGCTCAACATTGCGACGTTCGCCCCCGCGCGATACGCGGCGATGGCGGCGCGCATCCCCGCGAGGCCGGCTCCGACTACCAGGATGTCATGGTCTGCCATTCGACCTTCCCTGCCCGTTGTGATGGAATGCACGATTAACCTTTGTGACTATAGCACCGCATCTCCACCGGCACAACGCCGCTCACTACCGTGCGGCGCGCGGCCTTGCGTCAAGGTCGCCGGCGCGCTTGCCTT
>VGZX01000018.1 GCA_016872415.1 SAR202 cluster bacterium
CGTCCGCCGCGCCCGCCGCGAAGTCGATGCGCGTGGGGCTGCCGGCGCGCAAGCCGGACGCCAACGGCCGCATCCCGCTCAACAAGATGAGCCAGGCCATCGCCCGCCGCACCGCGCAGACGATGCGCGAAGCGCCGCTGTTCTACCTCACCGTCAACATCGACATGACGCGGGCGCTCGACTTCCGCAAGGAGCTCAACGAGGCGCTCGGCGGCGACGTGCGCGTCAGCGTCAACGACATGATCATGAAGGCCTGCGCCATCGCCTTGCAGAAGCACCCCGTGTTCAACAGCATCTTCAAGGACGACCACCTGGTGGTGCAGCCGCACATGAACATCGGCATGGCCGTCGCCTTGCCGGAGGGCCTCGTCGTGCCGTCCGTGCTCGAATGCGAGCACAAGTCGCTGGTGCAGATCGCCCGCGAGGCGAAGGACGTGGCCGAGCGCGCGCGCTCCGGCACGCTGAAGCAAGAGGAGTACACAGGCACGTTCAGCGTCAGCAACCTCGGCATGTTCGACGTCGACGAGTTCACGGCGATCATCGTGTCGCCGCAGGTGGCGGTGCTGGCGGTCGGCTCAGTGCGGCCGACGCCCGTGGTGCGCGACAACGCCGTCGCCGTGCGCCAGATGATGCAGGCAACGCTCTCGACGGACCACCGCGCGGCCAACGGCGCGGAATCGGCCCAGTTCGCCGTCGAGATCAAGCGCGTCTTGGAGAACCCGCTGCTGCTGACGATGTAGGCGCGACGGAGTTGACCGGCCACGACAAATGGGAGCCCGCTCGGGCTCCCGTTTCCTTCCGTCACGATCGAAGGGACTCGATAGCGTTTCTGCGCCGCTGGCCCGCGTGTATGATGGGCGCACCGACCGGCCCGCGCCCCGGACCGCACTGGGGTCCGCCACGCTCGAGAGGCACACGCACATGGCAACGATGACCGGAGGCCGGGCCGTGGTGGAAGCACTCATCGCGCAGGGCGTCACCACCGTCTTCGGCATCATCTCCGTCCACAATCTGCACATCTTCGACGCCCTCCGCGGCGCCGAGGAGCAAGGCCGCATCCGCTTCGTCGGCGGCCGCCACGAACATGCGCTCGCCTTCATGGCCGACGGCTATGCCCGCGCGACCGGCAAGCCCGGCGTGCTCGTCACTAGCAGCGGCCCCGGCGCCGCCGACTCGGTGGGCGGCCTCGGCGAGTCGTTCCACTCCTCCATACCCATACTCCACGTCACGACCGACATCGAGCGCGACCTCGTCGGCAAGGGCAAGGGCTCGACGCACGAGGCGAGGGAGCAGCTCCGCATGTTCGAATCGGTGGCGGGGTGGACATCGCTGGCCGCCAGCGTGGCCGACATTCCGCACCAGATCGCCGCCGCGATGAACCACCTGCGGACGGCGCACCCCCGGCCCGCCGTGGTCGCCGTGCCGACGGACCTGCTGGCGGCGACGGCGGACGTGGAAATCATCCCCCCGCGCGAGGCGGCCCCCGCCCGCGCGAGCGACACGGCGTTGGCGGAAGCCGCGCGGCTGCTGGCCCATGCCGAGCGTCCGCTCGTTTGGGCGGGCAACGGCGTGATGATGGGCGACGCCGGCGACGAGCTGTTGCGGCTGGCGGAGCGCCTCCAAGTGCCCATCGTCGCGGGCGACGGCGGCAAGGGCGTCGCGCCGGAGGACCACCCGCTGGCGCTCGGCTCCGGCCTCGGCGCGCGGCTGTGGGGCGCGAACCCCATTCACGACTACCTGCCGACCTGCGATGCGGTGCTCGTCGCGGGCGCCAGCCTGCCCTACCGCTCGACGAAGGGCGTGGGCCTGCGCTTTCCCGAAAACCTCATCCACGTCGACATCGACCCCGGCGTGTTCGGCCGCAACTATCCGGCCAAGGTTGGACTGGCGGGCCACGTGAAGGCGGTGCTGGGGCAACTACTCGACGCGATGCCGTCGTCCGTGGCACGCCCCGCCGGCTACCGCATGGAACTACAGCGGCTCAAGGGGCGCATCCACGCGGGAGTGGAATCGCAGTTCCCGAACGAGCTGCGACTGTGGGAGGGCATCCGGAAGGTCATCGACAAGGATGCCATCGTCGTCGTGGACTCGGCCATGGTGGGCTACGCGGCGCAACGCTGCTTCACGGTGTACGAGCCGCGCAGCTTCCACGGGCCGCACGGCTGGGTGAGCGTGGGGCACGCCTTCCCGGCGAGCCTCGGCATGAAGGCCGCCTACCCGGACCGCCAGGTGATTTGCGTCACGGGCGACGGCGGGTTCCAATACAACATGCAGGAGCTGGGCACGGCCATCCAGCACGGCCTGGCGCCCGTGGTGGTGCTGTTCAACGACAACGCGTGGGGCGCGCTGAAGTGGTACCAGGAACGGCAGTTCGACCGCCGCTTCTTCGGTGTCGACCTCATCAACCCCGACTTCCGCAAGCTCGCCGCCGCCTACGAGATCACGGCCACGCGCGTCGACACCGTCGAGCAGCTGCTGTGGAACCTGCAAGGCGCGCTGACCACCGACCGTATCCAACTCATCGAAGTCATGACGCCCGCCGGCGTGGCGGGCCTCGTGTAGAGGAATTGCATGAGCACGACCGGCACCGGCTACTCGATGCGTGCCTACCCAATGCAGCCCGGCGAGCTCACCGAGGAGCAGATCGCCGTCATATTCGCGATGACCTCGCGACGGCCCGAGCCGTTCGACAAGATACGCTCCGTGGTCTCCGCCGAGAAGGCGGCCGATTTCAACGAACGCTGGGTGCTCAACTACGGCCACGCGTCGGTGGCCGAGCACGCCATCTTGCACATGGCGGTCGAGAACGTCTCGCGGCTGGCATGCGACACGCTGGAGGACAACCGGCTGGCCTCGTATACCGAGAAGTCCAGCCGCTACCAGGTGTTCCCCGGCGACTACTACCACGTGCCGTCGGAGCTGGACGCCAAGCCCGGCCCGCGCGGGCGCTATCTCGATACCTGCAAGGCGCTGTTCACGCACTACGACCGCCTGGTCGAGGGCCTGAAGCAGCACCTCCGCGCCGTCCGCCCGATGAACGAGGGCGAGCGCGAGTCCGGCTACGCGCTGCGCCTCCGGCGGGAGGCGACCGACACGGCGCGCTTCGTGCTGCCCGCCGCGACGCTCACGAACGTGGGCGTGACGATGAACGCCCGCAGCATGGAGCACGCCATCACCAAGCTGCTGTCGGCGGACCTGGCGGAGGAGCGCCTGCTGGGCCAGCACCTGATGTCCGAGGGCCGCAAGGTCACGCCGACGCTGATCAAATACGCGGCGTTCAACGACTACCTCGCGAAGACGCGCGCGGCGCAGGCGCTGGCGTCCGCCCCGTTCGCGCGGCCGGCCGCCTCCAAGTCGCAGGCGGCGCTGATGCACAGCGATGCTGACGCCGAGCGCAAGATCGCCGCGGCGTTCCTCTACCGCCACGCCCATCAGCCCTACCCCGAGGTGTGGAACCGCGTGATGGCGATGCGCCATGACGAGCTGGAAGCGACCATCGACCTTGCCCTGCGCGACCTCGGCGCCCACGACGCGCCAATCCGCGAGCTGGAGTCGGCCTATCTCACCTTCGAGTTCGTGTTCGACTACGGCGCCTACCGCGAGTTCAAGCGCCACCGCATGCAGACCTACATTCCGCAGCCCGCGACCACCGCGCACGGCTACGTCACGCCACAACTCGTCCGCGACGCCGGCCTGCTGCCCGAGTTCGAGGCGGCCATGCGCGCGTCGGACGCCGGCTTCCGCGCGGTGGCGTCGGAGCTGCCGGCGGTCGCCCAATATCTCGTGACGCACGCGCACAAGCGGCGCGTGCTGGCGACGATGAACATTCGTGAGTGCTACCACCTGTTCAAGCTCCGCACGCAGCCCACGGCGCACTTTTCGCTCGTCGCCGTCATGCAAAAGGCGATGGCGCTGGCCCGGCAGGCGCACCCGCTGCTGTTCAAGCACCTACGACTCCGCTCGTAAGGAGGCGCCCGTGGCGAAGCCGCCCACCGCCATGACCATCGCCGGCTCCGATTCGGGGGGCGGCGCGGGCATACAGGCCGACCTCAAGACGTTCGCCGCGTTCGAGGTGTACGGCACCAGCGTCGTCACCGCCGTGACCGCCCAGAGCACGCGCGGCGTCAGCGGCATCGAGGAGCTGTCAGCCGGCATCATCGCCAAGCAGATCGACGCCGTGATGGACGACATCGGCGCCGACGCGGCGAAGACGGGCATGTTGTCGAGCGCGGCAATCATTGGGGCCGTGGCCGAGCGCCTTCGCGCGCATCGCGTCGTCAACCTCGTGGTGGACCCCGTGATGGTGGCTAAGGGCGGCGACCGCCTGCTGCGCGAGGACGCCGTGGCCGCGCTGCGCGACGTGCTGTTGCCGTTGGCGCTGGTGGTGACGCCGAACGCCGACGAGGCCGCGGCGCTTACCGGCGTGCCGGTGCGCGACATGGCCGCCGCCAAGGAGGCGGCCCGCCTCTTGCACGCCATGGGCCCACGATTCGTGGTGGTGAAGGGCGGCCATTTTGGCGATGACGCAAACGATGTGCTGTTCGACGGACACGTGTATCAGGAATTCCACGCGAAACGAATTGCGACGAGCAGCACGCACGGCACCGGATGCACCTTCGCTTCGGCGGTCGCCGCGTCTATCGCCAGGGGGAAGGCAGTTCCGGAGGCGGTGGCGTCGGCGAAGGCATTTGTCACGCAGGCGATCATGAAGGCGTTCCCGGTCGGGCAAGGCCGCGGCCCGCTAAACCACTTCCACGCCTGGTGGAAGGGCCGTTAAATACCAGTCTTTAGACGGCTGTTTCTGAAACAGCGCATGAACTCCATTGATTTGCCGTCCAGCCTATGATAGAGTGCTCGCGGCAGGCTAGCCGTATATCACTCGTCGTTTTCAGGAGGTGCTCCTTGGCTACGCTACGAAAGGGTGACTTGGCCGCGAAGGTTGCTACCAAGCTCGGTGGTCCCCGCTCCCAGGGCGATGCGGCCCTCAACGCGGTGCTTGACAGCATCCGCGAGGCGCTCTCGTCCAGCGACCGTGTCGTGCTCACGGGCTTCGGCGCGTTCGAGGCCCGTCAGGTGAAGCAACGCCAGGTGCGCGCCATCCGCGGCAAGCAGGCCGGCCAGCGCGTCACGGTGCCGGCCCACCGCCGTGTCGGCTTCACGCCCGGCTCCGACCTTGCCGCCGCTGTCCGCGGCCGCAAGTAACCCTCGTTCCGTCAGCGAGCGTCCAGCCGCCCTTGTGTCACGCAAGGGCGGCTTGCTTTCCCCCTGACACGTCCCCATTCCGTCCCGCCGCCCCATCGCCTACCATGCGCCCGTCATGCCACCCGAAGCACGGCGCATCGTCCTCCTCGATCTCGATGCCTTCTTCGCCTCGGTCGAAGTGCTGGAGAACCCCGCCTTACGCGGCAAGCCGCTGCTCGTGGGCGGCTCGCCGGAAGGGCGTGGCGTCGTCGCGGCGGCCTCGTACGAGGCGCGCAAGTACGGCTGCCGTTCCGCCATGCCCATGGCGCAAGCCCTGCGCCTGTGCCCGCACGCCGTCGTGCTGCCGGCCCGCCACCACCTCTACCGCGACTACTCGCGCAAGGTCATGGAAATCGCCCACCGCGAGTCCGAGGTGATCCAGCAGGTGTCGATCGACGAAGCCTACGTCGACCTCACGCCCGTGTCGGCCGACATGGCCCAAGCCGAGGCGCTGGCCCACCGCCTGCAAGGCCGCGTCCGGGTCGAGCTTGGCCTGTCGTGCTCCATCGGCCTCGCGCCGAGCAAGATGGTGGCGAAGGTGGCCTGCGAAACGGGCAAGCCCAGCGGCTTCGTCGTCGTGCGCCCCGGCCAGGAGGCCGCGTTCCTCGCGCCCCTGCCCGCCGGCGACCTGCCCGGCATCGGCCCCCGCTCGGAGGAGCGATTGAAGGCGCATGGGCTCGTGACCCTTGGCGACATCGCGCGGGCGCCCGTCGGCCAGCTCACCGCCCTCCTCGGCCCGTGGGGCGCCGTGCTCCAGCGCCGCGCCCTTGGCGAGGACCCATCGCCCGTCGAGGTGGACCGCGAGACGAAGTCGATCAGCGCGGAGGAGACGTTCGCGCACGACATCGCGGACGAGGCCCCGTTGGTCGAGCAACTGGAGCGCATGGCGCGGGAGGTCGCCGAGTCGTTGCGCGAGCACGACCTGGTGGCGCGCACGATCACACTGAAGCTGCGCCTGGCCGACTTCACGACCTTGACGCGCTCGACCAGCCGGCCGAGCGCCACCAACGCCGCCGATGCTATCCTTGCGGACGCCCGCCATCTGCTGGAGGCCAACTGGACGCCGGGGCAGCCGCTGCGGCTGATCGGCGTCGGCGTGAGCAATCTGCGCCTCCTGCACGCGCCGGGGCAATTGAGCCTGGACGTCCTGCGCCTTCCACCGCAAACCTAAACCCGAGGTGCCATCGTGCTGCTGCTGAACGAGGAGGACGTCCGCCGCCTGCTGCCCATGAGCGAGTGCGTCGAGGCGATGGACATGCTGTTCAAGGACCACGGCGCCGGCGCCGCCCATGTGATGCCGCGCTACCGCATCTCGCTGCCGAAGGGCCTGCACCACACCATGGGCGGCATGTCCACGGCCTTCGGCGCCACGGGCCTCAAGACCTACGTCGCGGGGGCGGGCGGCAGCGTGCGGATGGTGGTGCTGCTCTTCGGCCTCGACTCCGGCGAGCCGCTCGCGCTCGTCGCGGCGAATGCGCTCGGCCAGCTCCGCACCGGCGCGGCGTCGGGCGTGGCGACGCGATACATGGCGCACGCCGATGCCTCCAGCGTCGCCATCATCGGCAGCGGATCGCAGGCGGGCACGCAGCTCGCCGCCGTGTGCGCGGTGCGGCCCATCCGCGATGCGTCCGTCTACAGCCGCACGCCCGAGAAGCGCGAGGCGTTCGCCCGGGAGATGTCGAATGAGCTCGGCATCGCGGTGCGCGCCGTCGGCTCGGCGGCGGAGGCCGTGCGCGGCGCCGACATCGTTTGCACCATCACCAGCGCCCGCGAGCCGGTGGTGGCGGGCGACGCGTTCAAGCCGGGCACGCACATCAACGCGGCGGGCAGTAATCACTGGATGCGCCGCGAGCTCGACGAGACGGCCGTGCGCCGCAGCGCCGTCATCGCCGTCGACGACGTGGAGCAGGCAAAAATCGAGGCCGGCGACCTGATCTGGGCGTACGAGCGCAAGGCGTTCCGCTGGGAACAGGTGGTGGAGCTGGGCACCATCGCGGCGGGCAAGGCGCCGGGGCGGCCCAACGCCGACGCGGTCACGCTGTTCGAGTCGCAGGGCATTGGCAGCGAGGACGTGGCCGCCGCGATGCACGTTTACAAGAAGGCGGTGGCCCAGGGCATCGGCCGCGACGTGACCGTGTAAACTGAGGTGAGCGCAAGCGCGAGGAGTGACCGATGGCCGACCCGATGTTCGAGCCGCGCAAGATGCAGGTGCTGACGGACGGCGCCCTGGAGGTTACCTGGGCGGACGGCCATGTGTCGCGATTGCCCGCGCGGCTGCTGCGCGGCAACTGCGGCTGCGCCCAATGCGTGGACGAGATCAGCCACCGGCGCTACTTCGGCGTCGAGCAGGCGGACCCCCACATCCGCATCGAGGACTCCATGCCGATTGGCCGCTATGCCGCCGCGATCTTGTTCAGCGACCTGCACGACACCGGCATCTTCCCCTACAAGAGCCTGCGGAACCTGTGTCCGTGCGCCGAGTGCGCGGCAATCCGCGAGGTCGAGGCAAGGACGCGGGGCTAGGCGCCGCGCCGCCAGCTCGAAAAGCGAGGCCCGCCGCCCATTCGATGACGTGGGGTGGCGGGCCTCATCCGCATGCCGTCGGTGGACGGGGAACGCGCTACGCCGCGACGCCGTCCTCCATCTCCTCCATCGATCCGTCGGCCTTGAGGCGGCTCTTCAGCGCGCGGATCGCGTCGTGCGAGCCGTAAAGCGTGGTGAGCTTGCCGTGGACGCGCACGCGCATCTTCGAGATGTGGCCGTGCTTCGACAGCAGCCACAGCGACCAGTTGAGGGCCGACCGCTTCAGGCGGGGGAACACGCGCAGCAGCTCCTCGCCCTGGTATTCGAAGACCTCGTCAGGCCGGCGCATCAGCTCGTCGTAGACCATGGCCTGCAGCGGAGGCAGGCCGCCGTTCGCGGGCATGCTGTATTCGGCGATCTGCGAAATCCTCATCTGGCCGAACTCCTAAACAACGTATAGGTTTTTGACTAGGCGCGAGTGTATGTACGCAGCGCGGGCCCGTAAAGCACTTAGCAGCGACATCGAGCGCGATTTCAGCGCGCCGTGTCGCGTCTCGCCGCGCGGGTGCGTGGCGGTGGCGTTGCTTTTCCGGTCGCGTCGGCGCACGATGTGCGCGCCACCGTATCGCGACTTCGGCCCACTGGAACGTGCACATGCTCGGCGCCATCCTCACGTTGGCCGCGTCGTTCGGCTACGCGCTGAACTCGATAGCCGTGCGGCGCGCGATGGTGCGCGGGTCGGCGCTGGGCGGCGTGTTCGTCACGGTCGTCGCGGGCGTGCCGCTGTTCGCGCTCGCCGCGCTCGTCACCGGCCAGCTGTTCGCCATCGGCTCGTTCGGCGTGCTGGCGGTGCTCACGCTCATGACGACCGGCGTGCTGCACTACGTCATCGGACGCTACTGCAACTACCAAGCGGTCGGCCTCATCGGCGCCAACCGCGCGGCGCCCGTCACCGAGATGCAGACGCTCGTGTCGCTGTCGCTGGCAATCGCGTTCCTGGGCGAGCGCGTGACGCCGCCGGGCATGGTCGGCATCGCGCTCATCGTGGCCGCCGCGTTCCTCGTCGCGGGCGCCTCGCGAAGGCCGCGCGTGGCCGGCAAGCCCGTGCCCGCGGGCGGCAGCGGCGACGTGCCGGCGCGCTCGCAGGCGGCGCGAGGCTACCTGTTCGCCGGGCTCAACGCCCTCTTTTGGGGCGGCACGCCCGTCCTCATCCGCGCGGGACTCGGCGATAGCGGCCTCGGCATCGCCGGCGGGCTCATCGCCTACGCGGGCGCGATGATCGTGCTCCTGCCGTTCCTGGGCAGCGCGGGCGTGCGGAAGACGATCGGCGGCCTGGACGGCGGTTCGCGCACATGGCTGGCCGTCGCGACGGTCGCGATCACGCAGGGCGTCATGTTCCGCTACATGGCGCTGGCGGTCGCGCCGGTCATGCTGGTCGTGCCGCTCATGCGCGCGGGCGGCATCATCCGCATACCGCTGACCTTCCTCGTCAACCGGCGCATCGAGTCGTTCGACCGTCTCACCGTGGCGTCGATGCTCATATCGCTGGCCGGCGGCGTCATCCTCGTGCTGGCGTAGGGCTCCGCGCGCCGGCGGCCCGGCTCCCGGGCGTCTCGCGCGGACGAGTGACGTCTGTTAGACTGTCTCGCGTCGCATCATGGAGCACTCGATGGCAACAGAACACCTCCCCGCGCCGCGCCTGAGCGCCGAGGACGTCCGCCACATCGCGACGCTCTGCCGCATCGGCATGACCGATGAGGAGGTGGAGCGCATGCGCGAGGAGTTGGCCCTCATCATCGGCGAGGTGCGGGTCATCCAGGGCGTCGACACCACCGGCGTCGAGCCCACCGGCCACTCGGTCGAGGGCATCCACACCGTCTGGCGCGACGACGTCGCCAGGCCGGCCATGTCCGTGTCCGACACGCTCGCGAACGCGCCGCGCCGCGAGGGCGACTACATTCGCGTGCAGGCGGTCATGGAGTAGTGGCCGCGCCGACCTCCGACCTGCACTACCTGACCGTGCGCGAGATGGCCGACGCCCTCCGCGCCCGCCGCATGTCGTCGTACGAGCTGACGCAGGCTCACCTGCTGCGGATCGAGCGGCTGGACCCATCGCTCGGCGCATACCTGGCCGTCACCGCCGAGCGGGCCTTGGCGCAGGCCAGGGCCGCCGACGAGCGGATCGCCAACGGCACGGCGGGCCCGCTGACCGGCATCCCCATGCAGCTGAAGGATAACCTTTCGACGGGCGGCGTGCGTACCACGTGCGCGTCGCGCATTCTCGAAAACTACACGCCGGCCTACGACGCCACGGTGGCGCGACGCCTGGCGGACGCCGGCGCCGTGCTGCTGGGCAAGGGCAACATGGACGAGTTCGCGATGGGCTCCTCGACCGAAACGTCGGCCTACAAGCCCGCGCGCAACCCCTGGGACACCGACCGCGTGCCGGGCGGATCGTCGGGCGGCCCGGCGGTGGCCGTCGCCGCGGGCGAGGCCGCGTTCTCGCTTGGTTCCGACACCGGCGGCTCCATACGCCAGCCGGCGGCGCTGTGCGGAGTCGTGGGGCTGAAGCCCACCTATGGCGCCGTCAGCCGCTACGGCCTCATCGCGTTCGCGTCGTCGCTCGACCAGATCGGCCCCTTCACGCGCACGGTGGAGGACGCGGCGCTGGTGATGAACGCGATCGCCGGCTATGACCCGAACGACTCGACCAGCATGCCGGCGCCCGCCCCGGACTTCCTGCTGGGGCTGAACGACGGCATCCGCGGCCTGCGCGTCGGCATCGTGTGCGAGTTCATGGGCGACGGCATCGACCCGGATGTGGCGAACGCGACGCGCATCGCGATCGCGGAGCTGGAGCGGCTGGGCGCGACGGTGCGCGACGTGTCGCTGCCGCACGCCAATGCCGCGCTCGCCGTTTACTACATCATCGCGCCGACCGAGTGCTCGGCGAACCTCTCGCGCTACGACGGCGTGAAGTTCGGCATGTCGGACCAGGATACGAAGGGGCTGTGGCCGGCGATGGAGAGCACGCGCCGCCACGGGTTCGGCGCCGAGGTGAAGCGGCGCATCCTGCTCGGCACCTACGCGCTGTCGTCCGGCTACTACGATGCCTATTACCTGAAGGCGCAGCAGGTACGGACGATCATCCGCCGCGAGTTCGCCGAGGCCTTCCAGCAGGTCGACGTTCTCGTGACGCCCACCTCGCCGACGGTCGCCTTCAAGCTGGGCGAGCGCATCTCCGACCCGGTGCGGATGCACGCCAGCGACGTGTGCACAGTGCCGGTGAACATCGCGGGCATCCCCGGCATCTCGGTGCCGTGCGGCTTCGTCCACGGCCTGCCGGTGGGCTTGCAGATCCTCGGCCCGCACCTCAGCGAGCCGACGCTGCTGCGCGTCGCCCACGCCTACGAGCAGGCGACCGGCTGGCACCGGATGCACCCGGGGATCTAGCAGGGCCACGCAACGCAACCCGTCGAGAGCCCCTCACCTTGCGATGTCCCGTCGCTGGAACAGCAGCAGCGCCGCCGCGAACGTGGCGGCCGCCGCGCCGTGGAGCACGGCCAGGTCGCGCCACGGCAGCAGGCCGCTCTCGGCGACCGTCTGCGGGTCGTAGTAGTGGAAGAAGCTGACCGGGCCCAGGAACGACGCCGGGCTCCAGAGCGCGGCCAGGAAGTCGACGAAATACATCGCGACGGCGATGCCCGTGGCGATGGCCGTCGCCCGGGCGCCGTCGTTGCCGACGGACGAGATGAGCGTGGCGACGCCGCCCACCGCCATCATCAGGCTGAACGTGGCGACCTGCACCTTGAGGAACGGCGGCAGCGTCACTTCGTCGCCGATGCCCGCCACCTGCGCGCCCACCCATGTTCCCGCGACCGCGAGCGCCAGAATGACCACCGTGCCGACGACCATCGCGAGAATGCGCGCCACCAGGTAGCGCCAGCGCGGAATGGGGTTCGCCAGCACCATGAGGATGCCGCCGCGCTCCACCTCGCGCGCGACGGCGCCCGACGACAGTGCGATGACGAAGGCGAGCTCGGCCACGAGGTACATGGGA
This sequence comes from SAR202 cluster bacterium, assembly GCA_016872415.1. Taxonomy (GTDB): domain Bacteria; phylum Chloroflexota; class Dehalococcoidia; order Lucifugimonadales; family Australimonadaceae; genus VGZX01. The sequence goes on from VGZX01000018.1 coordinate 11,825, forward strand.
TGGCGGTAGTCGGACGCCAGGAAGCCCGTCGCGTCGCTGGCGAAGCCGCCCTGCGCCTTGAACAGCGCGCGCATCGCCTCCGGTATGAACTGCTCGAACTGGCGGATGAGCTCCAGCCCGCCGAGCGCCGAGAAGATGTAGGCGATCATCAGGCTGAAGGCGAACAGGCCGCCACCCACGAAGAGCAGGCTGAAACGATAGCCCCAGAGCGCGTTGCGGAGCACGGCGGTCACCGCGGCCGTCCTTCGAGCACCTTCGCCGGCGGCTCGCTCTCGTGGCCGTAGTAGCCCATGAACAGCTCCTCCAGCCGCAGTCGCTCGTAGACGAAGTCAGTGAGGTCGTAGCGCGACAGGGCGCGGATGACGCCGTTGACGTCGCCCGACACGCCAAGCGTGAGCGTCGCGCCAGCGCGCTCGAGGATGCGGGCGCCGTCGACCGACAGCGACGCCGGCGGCTCGCCTCGGAAGGTCACGGCCATGACGCGCTCGCGGCCGGCGCGGAGCGAATCGACGGTGCCCGCGCTCACGATGCGCCCATCGCGGATGAGCGCCACGGTGTCGCAGGCGTCCTCCACGTCGGACAGCACGTGCGACGACATGAAGGTGGTGGCGCCGCGCGCCTTGGCCTCCCGCAGCAGGTCGAAGAAGACCTGCCGCATGAGCGGGTCGAGCCCATCGGTGGGCTCGTCCATGATGAGCAGGTCGGGCTGGTGCTGCAGCGCCTGGATGATGGCGACCTTCTTACGCATGCCTTGGGAGTAGCCGCGGATGCCCCGCCGCAGCGCCGCCCCGGACAGCTCCAGGCGGTCGGCGAGCGTGGCCGTGTAGGCCGGCAGCGAGCGGAGGCCGCGCAGCCGGGCCATGTAGCGCAGGAACTCGGCGCCGGTGGCGTTGCCGTCGACCACGCTGGCCTCGGGCAGGAAGCCGATCCGGCGCTTGATCGGGACGGTGTCGCGCCAAGCGTCCATGCCGAACACGTGCGCCCGGCCGCCGGTGGGCTTGATGAAGCCCGTCACGATGCGGATGCAGGTCGTCTTGCCGGCGCCGTTGGGGCCCAGGAAGCCGAACGCGGCGCCCTGGTCGACGGTGAGATCGACGCCGTCGAGGGCGCGCACATTGCCGAACGACTTGGTGATGGCTTGGAGGGAAACGACGTGGTTGGGCATCGCGTACGCAACCATGATAGCGCAGCGCGTCCGCCGGCTACGCGCCGGCGCCTGGGGCCGCGCCGTTCTCCGCGAGGAACGCGAGAAGGTCGCGAGTGACGCGCTTGCCGGTCGGCCCGTGCCCCGCCCGCTCATACAGGACGAGCCGCGCGCGCGGCATGCCCGCCGCCGTTTCGCGGAACAGCGCCGGCGCCCGAATCTCGCCCAGGCGGTCGCGGAAGTCGAACGCATCCTCGGCCTCGATGGTCACGAGGTAGTCGGAGGCGTCCGACGGCGGGCGGAACAGCGCCACGGCGAGGAGTCGCACGAGCCAGGTGGCCGGGACCGCGGCGCGCCTGGCGAGCCCTCGCTTCGGGAGGTACATGAATGCGAGGCTCTCGGCGGCGAGCGCGGCCCAGCGCCGCGCCCCGGCGAGCTCCGCCAGCCGCCGTTGGAACCGCCGGCCTTCGTCGCCCAGCCTGTGGGCGGCCGAATAGAGCACCAAGCGCCGGACCAGCTCCGGGTGGTCGGCCGCGAAATGCTGCGCGATGGAGCCGCCGGTCGATATGCCGATGACGCGCACCGGCCCGCCGAACTCGTCGCGCACCATGTCGGCGTAATCGTCCGCCATGTCGGCCAGCGTGCAGCCCGCCGGCAGGCCGGGGCGGCGGGTGACGACGTAGACCGTGTAGCGCCGCGCCAGCGGCCGGAATGGCGACAGCATGGCGCGCGCCGTCACGCCCGACAGGGGCTTGTGCTCCGGCAACAGGCCTCGGAACACTACCAATGGCTCGGGACCGTTGCCCAGGCGGTTGAACGGCAGTCCGCCCTTGAAGTGCCCGGCATGCGGTGCGTTCGCGGCGTTCGTCATCGCATCGTCCCCCTTCGTCCCATCCGGACTGGAATCAGTCAGGATCGACCCGGCCGGCGGCAATGCGGAGCAGTCGCGCTCCGGCGAGCGCGGCGTCGGGCACGAGGCGCAGGTCGGCCGTGGTGAGCAGCGTCTGCGGATAGCGCGAGGTTTCGGCCATCACCAGCAGGCGACGCTCCGGGTCGAGCTCCGACAAGATGTCGTCGAGCAGCAGCACGGGGGCATCGTGGCGGCGCTCCGCCAGGAACCGCGCCTCGGCCAGCCGCATCGCGAGCGCGCCCATGCGCGCCTGCCCTCGCGATGCGTGCCGCGCCATCTCTTGCCCGTGCAGCGTCAACCGGATGTCGTCGCGGTGGGGGCCGACTACGGTCTGAGCCATGGCGCGCTCTTGCGCCTTCGTGCGTTCCAGCGCGTGCTGCATCGCATCGGACAGCGCCGCGGCCGTCGTCGCGTCCGCCGTCGGCGCGGTGGGGGCATACGTCAGCACGAAGCGCTCGCCGGCCACCGCCAGGCGCTCGAAGGCTTGCGCGGCAAGCGGCGCGAGCAGCTGGATGGCGGCATGGCGGGCGGCGAGGATGACGGCGGCTTCCTTCTTCAGCGCACCGTCCCAATAGGCGAGCTCGTCCTCGCGCGCCCTGCCGTCGCGCAGGTTCCGCAGCAGTGCGTTGCGCTGCGTCAGCACCCGCTGGTAGCGCTGGAGCGCGCGCAGGTAGGCCGGGCTCGTCTGCGACAGCATCACGTCCACGTAACGGCGGCGCCCCTGCGGCGAGCCGTACACGAGATCGAGGTCCTCGGCGCTGAACAGCACGGCGTTGAGCACGCCCACGAGGTCGGAGGCGCGATTCGGCACGCCGTTCACGCGCACCTGCTTCCGCACCGTTTCGCCCTCGCCCGCCTGCAAGCCCACGCGCACGTCCACGAAGCCGTCGGCGCGCCGCACCTTGGCCGCCAACATGGCGAGCGCCCTGTGGGGGGCGCTCCATGCGATCAGCTCGCGCTCGCTCTGGGCGCGATAGGAGCGCGCGGTCGCCAGCAGGTACACGGCCTCGAGCAGGTTGCTCTTGCCCTGCGCGTTGGCGCCGTGAACGATGGTGAGGCCCGGCGACAGCGCGACCTCGGCGCTGTCGATGTTGCGGTAGTTGGCGAGCGAAAGGTGGGCGATGTGCACGGTGGCGCCATTCTACGAAACGGCGGCGGCGGCCGCGCCGCCACATCGGGTACACTCAAGGCAGCCACGTCCGCCATGGGAGCTCCGCATGCGCCTGTGCCTCCGGCCCCTAGCCGTGCCCGCCATCGCCGTCATCCTCGCCGTCTTGCTGGCCGCGTGCGGCAGCGCCGCGACCGCGACGCCGACTCCGGTGCCCACGCCGATGCCGCCCATCCGCATCGACGCCGGCACGACGGGACGCGACGTGGTCGCCCAGCTGCCGCCCGACGAGGCCGATTGCCTACGGCGGCAGATGGAGCCGGAGGCGTACGAGGCGATGCTGAACGCGCCGGCGGCAAGCGGGCTGGAATTCAACAGCTCCGGTGCCGCGGGGTGCATCGGCGGCAACACCTCCATCGCGCTAGTCACCGGCGTCATCGCCTATCAAGCGGGCGGCGACCTCAGCGTCGAGACGCGCAACTGCATCCGAGGGACGCTGGGCGCGCTCAACCTGCAACAGTTGCTGGGGGCGATGACCGGCCCCGGCCCGGGAAGCGCGGGGTCGGTGCTGGGGCTGCTGTTCTGCCTGAGCGACGACGAGGCCGCGCGCATCTCGCTGGCGGGGCTTCGCACCGGAGACCCGGACGCGGGCGGCCCCACGCTGGCCGACATTCGCTGCGTCTCGCAACGGGTCGACATCAACACGCTGGCGTTCGCCCTATCGCAGATCGACAACCCATCGCGCATTCCCGCGACCGTGCAGCTGGCGTTTCAGGAATGCGGGGTGCGCGTCGACGATTTGCGCGGCTAGCAGGCGGCCGCGACCTTGGCCAGCGGCCTGGAACCAAATCGGAACCTTCGTTCACCGATTCATCCTTGACACCGTTTTCTCTAGGCCGTTACCATGCCCATGCTCGCACAATCGAAAAAGTGCGCTCCCATCAAGAGTGGCTGAGGGATCCGGCCCGATGAAGCCCGGCAACCGGTTCCGATGCGAGTCGGGACACGAGTGCCAAATCCGGCAATCCCGTGGCATGGGGTTGGAGATGAGAGTGGGCGTCCTTCGCCGTGGCGGAGTTGCGCCGCGACAGACTTCTCTCATCGGGAAGTCTTTTTTTGTCCATGCGGACGAGGGTTGGAGTGCCAGAGATCGAGCCGATTCGGTGGCGTGACACCCACCTGGAGTTGTTGGACCAAACGCTGTTGCCTCGCGAGCAGCGCTGGCTGGCCGTCGCCCGGTGCGACCAGGCCATCGCCGCTGTCCGCGAGATGCGCGTGCGCGGCGCCCCCGCCATTGGCGTCACGGCCGGCTATGCGATGGCCCTGGCCGCCCGCGAAACACCGGACGCCCCCATGCCGCGCTGGCTGGCCGAATTGACCGAGGCCGCCGCGCGCATCGCCGCCGCGCGGCCAACGGCCGTGAACCTGGGCTGGGCCGTGGAACGCTCCCTCGGCGTGGCGCGACAATGCGCGACCCCGACGGAGGCCCGCGAACGCTTGCTGGCCGAGGCGGAACGGATGCGGGCCGAGGACGTCGCGATGAACCGGGCCATCGCCGCGTTCGGCGAGCCGCTGGTGCCGGCGCATGGCGGCGTGCTGACCCACTGCAACACCGGCGCCCTTGCGACGGCGGGCATCGGCACCGCCCTCGGCGTCATTCGCGGCGCCTGGGAAGCGGGCAAGCGCCCGGCGGTGTTCCACACGGAAACGCGGCCGTGGCTGCAAGGCGCTCGGCTGACGGCGTGGGAGTTCCAGCAGTTGGGCATTCCCGCGCAGCTCATCGTCGACTCGGCGGCGGCGGCGCTCATGCGTCGCGGCGAGATCACCAGCGTCATCGTCGGCGCCGACCGCATCGCGGCCAACGGCGACACGGCCAACAAGATCGGCACCTACGGCCTCGCCGTGCTGGCCCATGCCCACGGCATACCGTTCCAAGTCGCGGCGCCGTTCAGCTCCATCGACCTGCGTATCGCCACGGGCGACGCCATCGCGATCGAAGAGCGGCCGGCCCACGAGGTGACGCGCATCGCCGGCCAGGCCATCGCCCCGGACGGCGTGGCGGCGCGGAACCCCGTGTTCGACGTCACGCCGGCTCGCCTCATCGCGGCCATCGTGACGGAGCGCGGCGTCGCCCGCCCGCCCTACGTCGAATCGTTGCGGGCCTTGGCCGGCCGGCCGGCGGTGGCGACATGAGCACCAGCGGCACGGCGGGCGTCCGGGTCGGCGTGATCGGCGGCAGCGGCCTCTACCAGATGGAAGGGCTCACCGCCATCCGCGAGGCGCGGCCCACGACACCCTTCGGCGAGCCGAGCGATGTCATCACCATCGGCGCGATCGACGGCGTCGAGGTCGCGTTCCTGCCCCGGCACGGGCGCGGCCACCGGCTGAACCCAACGGAGATACCGGTGAAGGCCAACATCCACGCCCTGAAGCAGCTGGGCGTGGAGTGGCTCATCTCCGTCAGCGCGGTCGGCAGCCTGCAAGAGGCGATCGCGCCGCTGCACATGGTGGTGCCCGACCAGCTCATTGACCGCACGCGCCTGCGCGACAACACCTTCTTCGGCGATGGCCTCGTCGCCCACATCGGGTTCGCGGAGCCGTTCTGCGCCGACCTGAGCCGTCAGCTGACGGATGCCGCGCGGCTCGCGGGCGCGACGGTGCACGCCGGCGGCACCTACGTCGTGATGGAGGGGCCCGCGTTCTCGACGAAGGCGGAGTCCAGCCTGTACCGCGGCTGGGGGGCGTCGGTCATCGGCATGACGGCGCTGCCGGAGGCGAGGCTGGCGCGCGAGGCCGAGATGTGCTACGCCATGCTGGCCTGCGCGACCGACTACGATGTGTGGCACGACTCTCAGGAAAGCGTCAGCGTGGAGCTGGTGCTGAACAACCTGCGGCAGAACGTCAGCACATCGCAGCGGGCGTTGCGGCATCTCATTCCACGGCTACGGGGCGAGCAACGGTGCGAGCATTCGCGCGCGCTGGCTACCGCCCTGGTGACACAGCCCGATCTGGTGCCGGACGAAACGAAGCGGAAGCTGGCGCCGCTCTTGCGACACTACCCCGCCTACGCTCCGAAAGCGTAGCCCGGAGCACGAGGAGGTTTCACAATGCCTGGACGCCAAATGCCTGGAGAACCCTATTACCGGATTAGCGTGGAAGAGGCGCACGAGCTGCAGCGGCAGGGCGGGCTCGTCGTCGACGTGCGGCGCCCGGACGAATGGGCGGCCGGCCACGTGGAAGGAGCGGTGCACATTCCCGTGGACGACGTGCTGGCCCGCGCCGAACGGGAGCTGCCGAAGGACAAGGACCTGCTGTTCATCTGCGCGGCGGGCGTCCGCAGCGGCCTCGCCGCCGAGATGGTGGCCGCGCTGGGCTACGACCCCAAGCACCTGTATAACGTCGAGCAGGGCACGCCGGTGTGGATCCAGCGCAAGCTGCCCACCGCGCGCGGTAAATAACGACGACATCCCAATCACGCTGAGGAGCGCGTCGTGCAAGTCAAAGGCAAGCAAGGTGACATCAAGGACCCGAGCCTGGCGCCGGAGGGCGTGCGGCTGATCGAGTGGGCGGCCCGCGAGATGCCCGTGATCCGCCTCATCAACGAGCGTTTCGCGAAGGAGAAGCCGCTCGCCGGGCTGCGACTCGCGGCGTGCTTGCACGTCACCACCGAGACGGCGAACCTGGCGATCGCGTTGAAGGCCGGCGGCGCGGAGGTATTCCTGTGCGCCAGCAACCCGCTGAGCACGCAGGACCCGATCGCCGCCGCCCTGGCCGTCGAATACGGCATCCCCACCTTCGCCATCCGCGGCGAGGACAAGGACTCGTATTACGGGCACATCAACGCGGTGCTGGACGAGAAGCCGCACATGACCATGGACGACGGCGCCGACCTCGTCGCCACCCTGCACGCGCTGCGGAAGGACCTGCTCAAGCACATCATCGGCGGCACCGAGGAGACGACGACCGGCGTGATTCGCCTGCGGAGCATGGCGAACGACAACGCGCTGAAGTACCCGGTCGTCGCCGTGAACGAGGCCGACACGAAGCACATGTTCGACAACCGCTATGGCACCGGCCAGAGCACGTTGGACGGCATCACGCGCGCCACCAACGTGTTGTGGGCCGGCAAGGTGGTGGTCGTCGCCGGCTATGGCTGGTGCGGGCGCGGCATCGCCATGCGGGCGCGGGGCATGGGCTCGAACGTCGTCGTGACCGAGGTGGACCCGCTCCGCGCGCTCGAGGCCGTGATGGACGGCTTCCTCGTGATGCCGATGGCCGACGCCTCGCGCATCGGCGACATCTTCATCACCGTAACCGGCGGCATGAACGCGATCAAACGGGCGCACTTCGAGACGATGAAGGACGGTGCCCTGGTCGCCAACAGCGGCCACTTCAACGTGGAGATCAACATTCCGGCGCTGGAGGACCTGGCCGTCTCCCACAAGGTCGTCCGCCCGAATGTCGAACAGTACGTAATGAAGGACGGGCGGCTCATCAACCTGATCGCCGATGGGCGGCTCGTGAACCTGGCCGCGGCCGAGGGGCACCCCTCCGCCGTGATGGACATGAGCTTCGCGAACCAGGCCCTGTGCGCCGAATACGTCGTGAAGCACAAGGCCGACCTGAAGCCCGGCGTCTACTCCGTGCCGAAGGACATCGACCAGAACATCGCCGCGCTGAAACTCGAAGCGATGCGCATCGCCATCGACCGGCTCACGCCGGAACAAGCGAAGTACCTCGCGAGCTGGGAATCCGGAACCTAGATCAACACCTGGAAGGAGGGCTTCGCCAATGGCGGGGACCACATTCGAGAACGCCGCCCGATACCTGTATTCGTCCGAGTCCGTGACCGAGGGACACCCCGACAAGATTTGCGACCAGGTGTCCGACGCGATCTTGGACGCGATCTACGCGCAGGACCCGCGGGCGCGCGTCGCCTGCGAGACGGCGACCACCACCAACCTGGTCGTCATCATCGGCGAGATCACCACCACGGCCAAGGTGGACTACGAGAAGATCGTGCGCGACACGCTCAAGCGCATCGGCTACAACGACGCCTCCACCGGCATCGACTACAAGACGTGCGAGGTCATCGTCCGCATCGGCCAGCAGTCGCCCGACATCAGCAAGGCCGTGACCACGGCGCTGGAGCAGCGGGGCAGCGCCGCGATTCAAAAGAGCGAGATCGACACGCTCGGCGCCGGCGACCAGGGCATGATGGTGGGCTTCGCCTGCGACGAAACCGACGAACTCATGCCGCTGACCATCTCGCTCGCGCACCGGCTCACGCACCGGCTCGCCATCGTCCGCAAGGAAGGCATCGTCCCCTACCTGAGGCCCGACGGAAAGTCGCAGGTGACCATCGAGTATTCCCACGGCAAGCCGAAGCGCGTCCACACCGTCATCGTCAGCACGCAGCACGCGGCCGGCGTGCCGCAGTCGCAGATCGAGAAGGACGTTCGCCAGGACGTCATCGACAAGGTGCTGCCGCCCAGCCTCGTCGACAAGGACACCCGCATCCTCGTGAACCCGTCCGGCAATTTCGTGGTCGGCGGGCCCAACGGCGACGCCGGTCTCACGGGGCGTAAGATCCTGGTCGACACCTATGGCGGGGTCGCGCGGCACGGTGGCGGCGCCTTCTCCGGCAAGGACCCGACGAAGGTGGATCGCTCCGCCGCCTACGCCGTCCGGTGGGTCGCGAAGAACGTCGTCGCCGCGGGCCTCGCGAGCCGCTGCGAGGTGCAGGTGTCGTACGCCATCGGCGTCGCCGCGCCCATCAATGTGTCGGTGGAGACGTTCGGCACGGGCCGCGTGCCCGACGACGTGATCGCCGGCTCGGTGAGCAAGCACTTCGACCTGCGCCCCGGCGCCATCATCCACGAGTTGAACCTGCGCCGGCCCATCTACGGCGCGACGGCGGCCTACGGCCACTTCGGACGCACCGACGTCGCGCTGCCGTGGGAGCAGACGCCCAAGGCCGACGCGCTGCGAAAGGAAGCGGAGCAATACATGGCGAAGGCGTAGGGGCCTGCCTGCCTACGATCGCGCCTGAACGAACGACGGAGGGTGAGTCCCAGTGGTGGGCTCACCCTCTTTTTTGCGCTGCTATACTCGCCGTGGGCGCCATCGCCGCTGTCGGTCTCGCCGGCGCGGCGGCGCCCTTCAACAACCCCCAATCGCGAGGCTTTGGCATGCCCGACACCAACGTCATCAAGTTCGGCACCGACGGCTGGCGCGCGCTCATCGCGCGGGACTACACCTTCGCGAACGTGCGCTACTGCGCCGAGGGCGTGTGCCGGTTGTTGCGCGAGCAGGGGCTCGCAGGGCGCGGCCTCGTCATCGGCCACGACACGCGCTACGGCTCGGCCGACTTCGCCGCCGAGGCGGCGCAGGTGGCCGCCGGCCACGGCATCCACACCTACCTCTTCGACCGCGTGACGCCGACGCCGGTGACCAGCTACAATCTGCTGCACCGCAAGGCCGGCGGCGGCATCGTCATCACCGCAAGCCACAACTCGGGTGCGTGGAACGGCTTCAAATACAAGCCGGAGTACGCGGGCAGCGCGTCGCCCGAGGTGACGGCCGCGCTGGAAGGCCACATCACCGACGCCGTGCGCGACGGCGCCACGAAGTGGATGCCGCTTGCCGAGGCGCGCGCCAAGCAGCTGGTGGAGATGCCGGCGCCCGCCGGACCCTACCTCGCCAACCTCGCGCGCATCCTCGACCTGGACGGGATGCGGAACGCGGGGCTGCGTATCGTCGTGGACAGCATGCACGGCGCCGGCGGCGGCTATCTGGCGGGCCTGCTGTACGGCGGCTCCACCCGCGTGACCGAGGTGCGCGGCGAGCCGGACCCGCTGTTCCCCGGCATGGGCCAGCCGGAGCCGATCACGCAGAACCTGTGGCCGGCCAGCGCCGCGCTGCGCGGCGGCGGCCATGACGTGGGCCTGGCGACGGACGGCGACGCCGACCGCCTGGGCGTGCTGGGCGAGCGCGGCGAGTTCATCACGACGCTTCAGACCTTCTCGCTGCTGGCGCTGCACTACCTGGAGGTGCGGAAGGAGCGCGGGCCGCTGGTGCGGTCGCTGACGCAAAGCGCGATGCTCGACCGGCTGGGCGAACGCTACGGCGTGCCGGTGCACGTGACCCCCGTGGGCTTCAAGTACGTCGGCCCGGTGATGATGCGGGAGGACGCGCTGGCCGCTGGCGAGGAGAGCGGCGGCTACGCCTTTCGCGGCAACATTCCCGAGCGCGACGGCATCTTGAGCGCGCTGCTGTTCCTGGAGCTGATGGTGCGGACGGGCAAGCGACCGTCGGAGCTGGTGCGGTGGCTGGACGAGGTCGTCGGGCCGCACTTCTACGACCGGTGGGACGTGCGCCTGGGCGATGGCGCCAAGCCGCCGACGGGCAAGGCGATCGCCGAGAAGGCGCCGAACGAGCTGGCGGGGCTCAAGGTGGAGCGGGTCGACACGACCGACGGCGCGCGGTTCATCTTCGAGCGGGGCTTTTGGGGGCTGGTGCGGCCCTCGGGCACGGAACCGCTGCTCCGCATCTACGCCGAGGCCGACAGCCCCGACCGGGTCAAGCGCATCCTGGGCGCGCTGCGGGAGACAGCGGGGGCCTAGACGGGCCTCAAACGCAGCGAGAAGGCCACATGACGGCGGGACGAGCGAGGGCCCCGGCAATGCGGCGGCCCTCTCGTGCGTTCGTTGTGAAAGCCGGCGGGGCTAGCGCTTGGTGTATTGCGGGGCGCGCCGGGCGCGCTTCAGGCCGTACTTCTTGCTCTCCTTGACGCGCGCGTCGCGGGTGAGGAAGCCGTGCTTCCGCAGCTCGCCCTTGAGGTTCGGGTCGGCCGCCAGCAGCGCGCGGGCTATGCCGTGGCGCAGCGCGTCGGCCCACGACGACTGCCCGCCGCCCTCGATCTTGGCGACGATGTTGAAGCGCGTGGTGACGGAGGGGATGGCCGTGAGCGGCGCGGTGGCGCGCTTCTGCCAGTCGATCCACGGCATCGCCTCGTCGAGCGGCTTGCCGTTGACGATGACGGCGCCGTTGCCGGCCGGGTAGGCGCGCACGCGGGCAATGGCGGACTTGCGCTTGCCCGTGCCGTAGTAGTAGGCGCCGTGTGGAGCGGTGGTCATGTGCTATTCCCCTTCTTGCTTCTTGCCGCTCGCATCCGAGGAGTGGGTTCCCGCGCCTTCCGTCGCGCGCGGGGCGGCCGGCGCCTTCGCGCGGGAGCGGCGCGGCTTGGCCTCGCCCTTGGCTTCCGTCTTCGGCTTGCCCTGGCCCGCGTTCACCTGCGCGGCGTGCGGGTGATCGGGCGTGTTGTAGACCTTCAAGCGGCTGAACATCTGATCGCCCAGGCGGTTGCCGGGCAGCATGCTCTTGACCGCCTTCTCGATCACGCGCTCCGGGTGCTTTTCCATCAACGTGTCGAGCGTCTCGGACTTGATGCCGCCGACATAGCCGCTGTGCCGCCAGTAGAGCTTCTGCTTCGGCTTGTTGCCCGTCACCTCGATGGCGCCGGCATTCACGACGACGACGAAGTCGCCCGTGAGGTCGTGCCGGCTGAACGAGGCGCTGTGCTTTCCCTGCAGAATGGTCGCCACGCGCGAGGCAAGGCGGCCCAGCCGTTGGCCCTTGGCGTCGATGACGTGCCACTTGGGCGTCCGGGCGTCACGCCCGATGTGCTTCGTTACGCGAGTCAGTTGCATGGTTCTCCGGTCTCCGTCCCTTCGATGCGCTCTCGCCGTCGCGAGTTCCCCACGGCGGCACCCGATATTTCACTGCCCGCAGACACAACCCCTGTGGAGGTAGCACCTGCGACGCGGCGCCGCGGACCGGCGAGTCGGCGAGCGCCTGAAACTGCCCGAGCGTCAACTTTCCCAGCCCCACCTGGAGCGCCGCCGCCGCGATGCGCCTCACCTGCTGCGGCAGAAAGGCATTGCCCTCCAGCTCCATCAGCACCTCCGGCCCCTCGCGCCATGCCGCCGTGCAGTACAGCGTGCGCCGGGTGCTGGACCCCGCCGGCACCGCTCCCGAGAAGGGAGCGCAGTCCCGGTTGCCCCGCAGGTATTCCAGCGCCTTCGCCATCCGCGTGGTGTCCAGCGGACGCCCCACATGATAAACGAACCGCCGCCGCAGGGCCGGGCGCGCCGGCGCCACCCAGAAGGTGTACCGGTACACCCGGGCGACCGCGTGACGCCGAGGATCGAACCCCTCGGGCGCCTCGTGGGCCGCCACCACGCTCACGTCGTCCGGCAGGTAGCGGTTCAACGCGCGGACAAACCGCTCGGCCGCCAGCCTGCTCGTCGTGTCGAACGCCGCCACCTGCCCCAGGGCATGCACGCCGGCGTCCGTCCTGCCCGCCATCCGCAGACGCACCGGCGATCCGGTCACCGTCCGCAGGGCCTCTTCCACCACCGACTGTACCGAGGGGCCGTTTGCCTGCCGCTGCGAGCCCGCGTAGGCGGTTCCCTCGTACTCCAGCACCAGCGCGATGCGGCGCGCCGTGGCGTCCCGCCGCGCGTCGGCCGGGCGGGACCCCGCGCCACCGTTCGCGCGCGGGGCGTCCATCCGCTTGCTACACCAGCTCCACCAGCGCCATCGGAGCCGCGTCGCCCTGGCGGGGCATCAGCTTCACGATGCGCGTGTAACCGCCGTTGCGCTCCGCGAAACGCGGGCCCAGCTCTTCGAAAAGCTTCCGCACCGCGTCCTTATTCGTCAGCTCCGACATCGCGGCGCGGCGGTGGGCCAGCGTCGGCGACTTGGCCGTCGTGATCATGCGCTCCGCGACGCGGCGCAGCTCCTTGGCCTTCGCCTCGGTCGTCGTGATGCGCTCGTGGTCGATCAGCTCGGCCACCAGGTTTTGCAGCAGCGCCTCGCGGTGAGCCGTGCGCCGGCCCAGCTTGCGACCGCCGATTTCGTGACGCATGGGCCTACCTACTCCTTGTCGTGCGTGTCGTCGCCGTCGTCATCGCGGTCCATGCCGGCTTCCGAGGGCGCGCCGGCGGTCACGGGCGCGGCTTGGAGGTCGGGATGCTTGATGCCGGCAGCCTGCAATTTCTCATTGAGCTCGTCCAGCGACTTCTCACCGAAGTTGCGGATGCGGAGCAGCTCCGGCCGGCTGCGCTCCAGCACCTCGCCCACCTTGTGAATGGAGGCCCGCTTCAGGCAGTTTAGGGTGCGGACCGACAGGCCAAGACTCTCGACCGGCATATTGTATTGCGATGCCGGGATGGCGGAGGCCCAGGACGGCCGGTCGCCCTCGGCCGAGGCGTCTTCCGAAAGGTTCGAGAAGCGGAAGAAGTGCTCCACCAGCTCCTTCGCCGCGGTACGCACCGCCTCCGCCGGAGAGATGGCGCCGTTGGTCCACACTTCCAGCAACAGCCGCTCGAAGTCGGTGTGTTGGCCCACGCGGGTGCGCTCGACGGTGTAGTTCACCTTGCGGACGGGCGTGAACACCGCGTCCACCGGCAGCACGCCGATGGGCAGGCCGGTGTGGTGGGCCGCCGGGCGGTAGCCCTTGCCCTGCTCCACGTTCATCTCCATCATCAGTTTCGCCTTGTCGGAGTCGAGCGTGGCGATGTGGAGCTCCGGGTTGACGATCTCGAAATCAGACGAGGCCATGATGTCGCCGGCCGTCACCTCGCCGGGGCCTTGCGCCTCCAGGCGCAGCTTGCCGGGGCGGTTCGTGAGCGACCGCAGGTAGATGGCCTTGACGTTCAGCAGAATGTCAACCACGTCTTCCTTCACGTGCGGGACCGTGGAGTATTCGTGCTGCACGCCCTCCACGCGCACCCAGCTCACCGCCGTGCCGGGAATGGCGGAGAGCAACACGCGCCGCATGGGGCTGCCCAGGGTGTGGCCGTAGCCACGGGGCAGCGGCTCGACGACGAACACACCGTAGGTGTCGCCCGCCTCGATCGTCTTGACCGTGGGCGTGGGCACCGGTGCGGAGTCTTGAGAGGCGTCCCTGTTTTCTTCGTAGCCGAACTCAAGCATGCTGCAACACTTCCTTCAGGCAGGCTAGCCGCGCCACCAGCCTACCGGCTATGGGCGGGCCGCGGCGGTCGCGGCCTACCCGCTCGCTTACCGTGAGTAGTGCTCCACGATGTAGCGGACTTCCAACGGGGCATCGACATCGCGCGACTCCGGGTTGCGGATCACCCTCGCCGTCATGTTCGCCTTGTCGAGCTCCAGCCAGTCCGGAACGGAATGCTTGCCGGCGCCCTTCGCCAAGTCCTGAAAGAAGGGGCGCTGCTTCGAGCCGGCCTTCCACCCGATCACGTCGCCCGCCCGGACGCGGTAGCTGGGAACGTCGACCTTGCGGCCGTTCACGGTGATGTGGCCGTGGTTCACCCATTGCCGGGCCTGCGAGCGGTCGTTGCCGAAGCCGGCGCGGAACGCCACGTTGTCGAGTCGCCGTTCCAGCAGCTGCATCAAGTGGGTGCCCGTGACGCCGGGTTTGCGGCGGGCCTCCTCGAAGTAGTTGCGGAACTGCCGTTCCAGGATGCCGTAGATCTGCCGCGCCTTCTGCTTCTCGCGCAGCTGCGTGCCCCAGTCGGACGCGCGGCGGCGGCGCGCCACGGCGGCGCCAGGCGCCTTGCGGCGACGGTCGACCGCGCACTTCGGCGTGAAGCAGCGCTCGGCCTTCAAGAACATCTTTTCGCCGGCACGCCGGCACAGCCGGCAAACGGGGCCTGTGTATCGCGCCATTGCGGAACCTTTCTAAACGCGGCGCCGCTTTGGAGGGCGGCAACCGTTGTGCGGAATCGGAGTCATGTCACGGATGCTGGTGACGGTGAGGCCGGAGGTCTGCAGCGCGCGCACCGCGGGCTCGCGGCCGGCGCCCGGTCCACGGACGAACACCTCCACCTGCCGCAGGCCATGCTCCATGGCCTTGCGGGCGGCGGTTTCCGACACGCGCTGGGCGGAGAAGGCCGTGCCCTTGCGCGAGCCCTTGAAGCCCACCACGCCGCCGCTGCACCAGGAGAGCACGTTGCCCTCTGTGTCGGTCAGCGAGACGATGGTGTTGTTGAAGGTGGCGATGATAAA
This sequence comes from SAR202 cluster bacterium, assembly GCA_016872415.1. Lineage (GTDB taxonomy): Bacteria > Chloroflexota > Dehalococcoidia > Lucifugimonadales > Australimonadaceae > VGZX01. The sequence goes on from VGZX01000018.1 coordinate 27,041, forward strand.
TGCCTTGCCACGCGGAACGAACTTCCGCTCCTTCTTCCGTGTCCGAGTCCTGTTAGCGCGTGCCACTCCGTCCTCCTGCTCTGCTCATCTCCCGGCATTTCGCCGGCATCGCATCCATCGCTGACGAGGGGGGGCCGCGGCAAGGCGGCCGCCCCGCGGGTGCATTACTTCTTGGCGGCCACTCGGCGCTTACCGGCAACCGTCTTGCGGGCGCCGCGCTTGGTGCGGGCGTTCGTGCGGGTCCGTTGGCCGCGCACCGGCAGGCCGCGGCGGTGCCGCAGTCCCCGGTAGCTGCCGATGTCGATGAGGCGGCGGATGTTGTCGTTCACCTCGCGGCGCAAATCGCCTTCCACGACATACTCGCGGTCGATGATCTCGCGCACGCGGTTCAACTGTTCTTCCGTCAGCTCGCGCATCTTCGGGTTGCCCGTGATGTTGGCCCGCTGCACCACGCGCTTGGCGAGGGTGGGGCCAATGCCGTAGAGCAAGCGGAGAGAGTATTCCACCCGCTTGCCGTCCGGAAGCTCGACGCCTGCGACTCTTGCCATGTCAATCCGCCTTTGCCCCGCCGCGCGGGGTCCTCAACGCTTACTTGAACCGATACGTGATGCGACCTCGCGACAAGTCGTAGGGCGACAACTCCACCAACACGCGGTCGCCGGGCAGCACGCGGATGAAGTTCATCCGCATCTTGCCCGACACATGGGCCAGCACCTCATGTCCGTTCGCCAGCTCGACGCGAAACGTGGCGTTGGGCAACGCCTCGATCACCGTGGCCTCTACTTCGATCGACTCCTTTTTTGCCATGCGGCTTTCGGCTACACCTTTGTCGTGATGATGGGCTCACCGTCGGTCACGATGCAGGTGTGCTCGAAGTGGACGGACGGCTTGCCATCGGCCGTCACCACCGTCCAATCGTCCTTCAGCACCCGCGTCGCATCGCCGCCCAGGTTCACCATCGGCTCGATAGCCAAAGCCATTCCAGGCCGCAACAGCAAACCACGGCCCGCCGGTCCAAAGTTGGGCACCTGCGGGTCCTCGTGCAGCGCGCGGCCGATGCCGTGGCCCACGTATTCGCGCACGATGCCGTACTTGCCCCGGCGCAGTATCTCTTCCTCAATCGCATGCGAGATGTCGCCGATGCGGTTGCCCGTGCGCACCTTGGCGATGCCCGCCCACAGGCTGGCCTCGCCCGTTTCCAGCAGCCGCCGCAGCTCGTCCGGCACCTCGCCCACCTCCACGGTCACCGCCGAATCGCCATGGAACCCGCCGACGATCGCGCCGAGGTCCAAGCTCACCAGGTCGCCCGCCTTGATCACCTTCTCGCCCGGGATGCCGTGGACGATCTGGTCGTTCACCGAAATGCAGATGCTCGCCGGGAAGCCGCGATAGCCCTTGAACGCCGGCTTGCCTCCCAACGCGCGAATCTCCCGCTCGGCGACGACGTCGAGCTCCTTCGTTTTCATCCCAGGCGCGACGATGCCGCGCAGCTTCCGCAGCGTCAGGCCGACGATGCGACCTGCGTCGAGCATCAGGTCGATTTCGGCCTGGCTCTTAACGGTCACGCCGCCGCCCGCGCGCTTCAGCTCCGCGCCCAGGTCACCGATGGAGAGTTGCCCTGGTTTTTGCATTGGCGCTCGAAACAGCTATTCTACAGCCTTTTCGTCCGTTCGCGAAGCCCCCGTCACCGGCCCACCGCCCGCAGCAGCGCCGCCGTCACCGCTTCCACCGGCTGCTGGCCGTCGATTCGCACCAGCTTGCGCTGCTTTTCATAATAGCTAATCAGCGGCGCGGTTTGCCGGTCATAGGTTTCCAGCCGCGCGCGCACCACCTCCGGCTTGTCGTCCTCCCGCTGATACAGCGCGCCCCCGTCGCGGTCGCACACGCCCGCCTGCCTCGGCGGGTTCGTGACCTCGTGGTAGGCGGTCTGGCAGGCGCGGCAGATCCAGCGCCCGGCCAAGCGCCGCATCAACTCGTCCGTCTCCACCGCGATCAATGGCGCCTTGTGGATCGCCTGGCCTTTCGTCGCCAGGGCCTCGTCCAGCGCCTCGGCCTGCGGCACCGTGCGCGGGAACCCGTCGAGAATGTAGCCGCCCTTGGCATCCGGCTCGGCGATGCGCTCCAACACCATGTGTATCGTCACGTCGTCGGGCACCAGCTCACCGCGGTCCATGAAGATCTTCGCTAGCCTGCCCAGCTCGGTGCCCTCGCCCAAGTGCTTGCGGAAAAGGTCACCCGAGGCGATGTGCGCCACGCTCGCGCGGTCGGAAAGCACTTTCGCCTGCGTCCCCTTTCCCGCCCCTGGCGGGCCCAGCAGCACCACTCGCACCGTCCAATGTCTCCTGCGCGCCTCCCGCGCACGCTCCGCCTGCTTGGCGAGGTCTCGCGGGGCGCGGCCGTTGGAAGTTACCGCAAGAAGCCTTCGTAGTTCCGCATCAGCAACTGGGCCTCCAGCTGCCGCATCGTTTCGAGGGCGACGGACACGACAATGAGCAGGCTGGTGCTGCTCAGCTGCAACGCCTGCACGCCGGTGATCTCCGTGAAGATGAACGGCAGCACCGCGACGAGGCCCAGGAACAGCGCCCCGCCCCAGGTGATGCGGAGCATGACGCGGTTCAAATACTGTTGCGTCGGCGCGCCCGGACGGATGCCGGGGATGAAGCCGCCGTTCTTTTGCAGGTTCTCGGCCAGCTGCTGCTGCTGGAAGATGACCATGGTGTAGAAGAAGGTGAAGATGACCACCAGGAAGAACACCAGCAGCCAGTAGACGAACGACGTGGGCGAGAACGCCGTGTAGATGAACGACCAGAACGAGTTGACGATGCCGGCGCCGGAAGGGTTGTAGAAGAAGCCGGCGATGGTGCCCGGCAGGATCATGATGCTGAACGCGAAGATCAGCGGGATCATGCCGGCCGAGTTCACGCGGAGCGGCAGGTGCGTCGCGCCCGATTGGCGGTAGACGCGCCCGCCCCGGAACACGCTGCGCCCATATTGCACGGGAACGCGGCGCTGCGCCTCGTTGAAGATGACGATGAAGAACACGAGCAGCAAGCCGACGGCCGCGAGGATGAGCAGGCCGGCGGCGTTGTCGCGCGCCAGGAACCCCTGCCCCACCAGCGTCGGGAAGCCGGCGACGATGCCCGCGAAGATGATGATGGACAAACCGTTGCCGATGCCGCGCTCCGTCATCAGCTCGCCCAGCCAAATCAGGAACATGGTGCCGCCGACGAACGAGACGACGATGGTGAGCGTTTCCAGCGAGCCGTCGCCGACCAGGGTGATGGGGTGCGTGATGACGCCCGCCCGCGAGAACAACAGCAGCTGGCCGTAGCCCGACATGATGGCGATGGGCACGGTGATCCAATGCGTGATCTGGTTGATCCGCTGGCGGCCCGCCTCGCCCTCCTTCGACAACGCGGAGAGCGATGGGATGATCGGCGTGAGGATCTGCATCACGATGCTCGACGTGATGTAGGGGTAGACGCCGAGCGCCACGATGCTGAGGTTGCGGAGGCCGCCGCCGCTGAACAGGTCGAAGAAAGCGACGAGCTGGTTGCTCTGAAAAAGGACATCGAGGGCAGTCCGGTCGACGCCCGGCACCGGGATGTGCGCCATGAACCGGAAGACGATGAGGCAGCCCAGCACGAACAGGATCCGCGCGCGTACAGCCGGGGTGCGGAACGCGTCGATCATCGACTGGAGCAGGGCCGGCCGGCCGGGGCCTTGCCCTGGTCTCGCTTGCGCGGTAGGCGCGGCTCGCACGGCTTAGCCCTCCATGATAGCGCCGCCGGCGGCGGTCACCTTGGCACGGGCCGATTCGGACGTCTTGATGCCCTTGACCTGGAGCGCCCGGGACACGTCGCCCCGGCCCAGCAACTTGACCGGCTTCGAGGCGCTGCGCACGATCCGGTGCGCGGCCAGCACGGAGGGCGTGACTTCCTTCACGCTCTCCGGCAGCCGGGCGAGGGCTTCGAGGTTCACCTCTTGGTATTCTAAGCGAAAGATGCTGGTGAAGCCGCGCATCATGGGCAGGCCTTTCACCAGGCGGTTCTGGCCGCCCTCGAAGCTGGGGCGCACGCCGCCGCCGGTGCGGGCTTTTTGTCCCTTGCTGCCGCGCCCGGAGTAGGTGCCGGAGCCGGAGCTGTTGCCCCGGCCGACGCGCTTGCGCTCCTTCCGCGGGTGGGTCGAACGGATGTTGTGGGCCTGCATCGGCTACTTGCTCCCCTCGACCGCCTCGGAAACGGCCAACATGTGCTGCACCTTCGTCACCATGCCGCGCACGGTAGGCGAGTCCTCACGCTCGACGACTTGGTTCAGGCGCTTCAGGCCCAGCGCGCGCAGCGTTCGCCGCTGGTCCTCCGTGCGGCCGATGGCGCTCCGCACCCACTGAATTCGCAACTTGCTCATGACAGGTTATCCTTCGGCTGGCTTCTCGGCGGCGGGCGCCGGGG
>VGZX01000019.1 GCA_016872415.1 SAR202 cluster bacterium
CTCCACCACCGCCATCAAGGCCTACCCCGTGGAGGAGCGCTCCGGGCTGATCTGGGTGTGGATGGGCGCGGGGGCGCCGATGGTGCCGGTGGAGGAGGACATTCCGGAGGAGATGCTGCGCGACGACATGCACATGACGGGCTGGCTGCACGTGCGCTACGGCAACTGGCGCTTCGGCGTGGAGAACGCCATCGACGAGGGCCACGCGCGCTACCTGCACCGCGATTCCATCCTCCGCATGTGGCGCCAACGCCATGCGTGGACGGACACGAAGATTCTGGAGACGCCGGACAAGAAATGGATCTACCGCCGGCAGGACTGGTATCAGACCTATGCCGACTATCCCGGCCTCGGGCGCTGGCCGATCAAACGCTGGTGGCGGCCGCCGGAGGGCGAGAAGATCACGCCCATCTCGCGGCGCGTTATCGCGAAGACGCTGTCGGTCATCCCCAAGGGCGCCGCGCGCGGCTCCGCCCGCCTGCCCTGCATCTTCCGGCCGTCGACCTACATGTACCCCTCGACGTTGAGCTATGAGTGGCACGTGCCGGTGGACGCGGAGCATGAGCTCTACGGCCAGTGGGCATGCCGCTTCACGCAGAACCCCATCCAGGTGCTGTTCTTCAAGCTGCGCGTCGCCCTGTGGTATCGCTGGCTGGGCGAGTGGCGCTTCAACAGCCAAGACGGTTCGATGGTCGATAGCATGACGGCCAACATGAAGGCCGAGCGCCTGATGAAGGCGGACGCCTCCGTGACCGCATGGCGCAAGATGGTGGAGCGCCAGGCGCGGGGCCAGGTGGACGAGTGGCGCTCCGTCGGCGTCGAGCACGTGCAGGACGACGAGATGGCGTTCCAGGGCGTCGAGTCGCGCCGCCAGGCCGGGCAGGCCGGCGCCGCCGACGGCTGACGACGCACCGCCGAGGCCACCAGCCGCATCGAACATCCACCGCGCATCGTGAGGTGTCCGCATGGCGTTCGCGCGCCGGTCGTGGAAGTCGCCCCGAGGCCGCCTGCTGCGCGGCGCTGCCGTGGCGGTGGGGGCGCCGCTGCTGGTGCTCGCGTGGTGGCTCGGCTCGCCCTTGTTCCTCGACAAGACGGTCGACGAGGAATTTCACATCGTCGCGAGCGGCGCGCCAGCAGCCGGCGAGCCCCAGCCGGCCAACGACGCGATGGTGGGCGCCACGCCGGTCCTCGCCGGCGTCTTCCGTGACGCCGACAGCTTCCACAAGGGCTCCGGCACCGCCACGGTGTACCGCCTGGCGGACGGCAGCCACCTGCTGCGCCTGGAGGATTTCGACGTCACCAACGGCCCCGACCTCTTCGTCTATCTCAGCGGCCACGCCGACCCGATGTCGAGCAGCGAAGTGACGAACCTCGGCTTCTTCAACCTCGGCGATCTCAAGGGAAACCTCGGCAACCAGAACTACCCAATCCGCGACGACTTGAGCGTGGCCGACTACCGCTCCATCGTTATCTATTGCCGCCAGTTCAGCATCGTGTTCGCCGTCGCGCCGCTGCACCCGTCGGGCGCCTGACGCCGCGGCAAGGCCGTTAGAATACGAATGCCGGCCTTGCGCGCCGGCAATGGGAGGTAGCCATGGCGACGGAGCCACGACGCTTGTGGCGCAGCGACCGCAACAAGATGCTGTTCGGCGTGTGCGGAGGCCTCGGCGAGTATTTCAACGTCGATCCGGTGTTGATACGCGTGATCTTCGTCGTGCTGGCGCTCGCGGGCGCCGGCTCCGGCGTGCTCGCGTACCTCATCCTTGCCATCGTCATGCCGCCGGCCGTGCCCGCCCCACCATCGGGGCCGCCGATGTCGCCGCCTTAGAGCCCGGCGCCGGGCCGGCCCTCCGGCAGCCGAGCATGGCGTCGCCGCGTCGATCAGCACCAGCGGGCCCAGGCCGCCCAGCACCACCAGCAGCGCCACGATGCCGAGTATGAGCGGGTCGCGCGCGTAGCGGAGGAGGCTGGTGCCGCCGCCGAGGTTGTCGAACCCGGCGTTTTTGAACGCCGACACCGCCGTGAACCCCGCGCGCCAGAGCGCCGTGCTGTCGAAGTCCAAGCCGCCCATACGGACGGCCATCGCCAGCGTGCCGATCACTTCCAGCACCAGCGTCATCAACACGATGAACACCACCAAGCCCGACACGGTCTGCCGGTTTGGCATGCCCGACATCTCGCGCAGCTCGAAGCGGTTCCGGAACGAGATCGGCTGGCGCAAGATGATTAGGGTGAACATGGAGGAGGTCATGATGCCGAAGCCGCCGAGCTGGATCAGCGCGAGTATCACGCCCTGGCCGAACGTGCTCCAGTAGGTGCCGGTGTCCACCACGACGAGCCCGGTGACGCACACGGCCGAGGTCGCGGTGAACAGCGCCGTGACTGGGCTGAAGGGCTGACCCGGCTGCCGCGCCTCGGGCAACATGAGTAGCGCCGTGTCAATGGCGATGAGCACGAGGAAGCCGAGGATGACGGCCGACACGCCGATGCCGCGCGGCCCGCGGGTCAGCTGCCGGCCCGTGCTGATGACCTTCGCCAGCGGCCGGTAGAGCAGGTGCGTGCGTACGAGACGGTCTCCGGCAGAACGCGCCCATCACCTCGGGGCCGTTCGTCCGGCTTCTCGGGGGCGGGGGCCGGCGGCAACTGCTGCTCCAACCGTTCGTTTCCAGGCCACTGCTGGTGAGCAAGGCGTGGCGTCTCGTGCGTGCACGCCGAAGGCCCAGGGGCTTATAGGCCCACCGGCAATCGGGCGGGAAACCCTCCCACATCGGCTTGCGATGTGCTATTTAATGCGTCAGCGCCGCGCTTGATGGCCCCGCACCCACGCCCCCGCGAGGAATCATGGCGAATAGCAACGTGACGGAGACGAGCTCCGCGACCCTTCCATCGCGACGGCCCGCCAGCAAGATGAGAGACGCCGCCGCCCGCATGCTCGCCACGGCCGGCATCCAGATCAACGGCCCGAACCCATGGGACATTCAGGTCCACGACGAACGCGTTTACGCCCGGACTTTTTCACAGGGCACGCTGGGCTTCGGCGAGGCCTACATGGACGGATGGTGGGACTGCGAGCAGCTGGACGAGTTCGTCGCCCGCATGATGACCACCAAGGCCCACTACCGCCTCCCCCGTAACCTCAACACCATCCTCCTCTACCTCCTCGCCCGCTGGACCAACCGGCAAAGCAAGCGCCGCGCCTGGATGGCCGCCGACGTTCACTACGACCTCGGCAACGACCTGTTCGCCGCCACCTTCGACAGCCGCCTCACCGGCTCGTGCGGCTACTGGGCAAGGGCCGCCACGCTCGACGAGGCGCAGGACGCCAAGCTCGACCTCATCTGCCGCAAGATCGGCCTGCGGCCGGGCCAGCACGTGCTGGACATCGGCTGCGGCTGGGGCGCGTTCATGGGCTTCGCCGCCGAGCGTACCGGCGCGCGCTGCTCGGGCGTCACCGTGTCCAAGGAACAGGTCGCGTACATCGGCAAGCGTTACAAGGGCATGCCCATCGCCGCCGAGCTCAAGGACTACCGCGACATCACCGGCACCTACGACCATGTCGTTTCGATGGGCATGTTCGAGCACGTCGGCTACAAGAACTATCGCACCTACTTCCAGACCGCCCACCGCGCCCTGAAGGACGACGGTCTTTTCCTGCTGCACACCATCGGCGGCAACACCACCACCAACGTCATCGACCCGTGGATGGACAAATACATCTTTCCAAACGGCGTGCTGCCGTCCATCCAGCAGGTCGGTGCCGCCATCGAGGGCCTCTTCACCGTCGAGGACTGGCACAACTTCGGCGCCGATTACGACAAGACGCTCATGGCGTGGTTCCGCAAGTTCGACGGCAACTGGCCGTCGCTCACGGGCAAGTACGACGAGCGCTTCTACCGCATGTGGAAGTATTACCTGCTGGCGTGCGCCGGCGGCTTTCGCGCCCGCCACATCCAGCTCTGGCAGATCGTCCTCGCCAAGAAGGGCGTGCCGGGCGGCTACGCCAGCGTCCGCTGATTACCGCGTCCGGCTGATCCGGCCCAGGGCCCGCGTTCCTTTCGCCGGCCCCGTGCGTGTCGACGCATCGACCGCCGGCGGACCGACGCCTGGCGACCGCCCTACCGTCCCTTCGGACGAATGACACTCGCGCACCCTGAACAGGTGCACCGCCGCGACACGGAACTGCCTGCCGGTCGGTGCCTTGCCTCGGAACACGCCACGGTGCGTGCCGCGCTCGCTGGTGCGTACCGTGACCAGGTCGCCGTCGGCCGCGATGGCGTCGAAGGTCGTGTGCAGGTCGGGGAAGGCATCGTGGAGGTCGGGCAGCGCGGAGCGCAGCCAGCGGAAGGCATCGAGCATGGTATCGGGCCCACGGTTGCCGGTGGGCGAGGTGTGGTCGACGAAAATCTCGTCAACGAACTGGCTCGCGGCTTCGCCACGGCCCTGGCCGAAAACGGCGCCCCAATAGCTTTGCACGACGCTCTTGCTCGATGGCATGCGGCACGCCTCCAACCTCGTCTCGCGGGGAGTGTGTCGCACGCGCCCGCGAGCGTCAGTGGGTGGCGCGAGGGGCTCCGGCGGTAGCCGGAGCCCCTCAACCGTTGCTCGCGATCCCGGCGCGACGGAGACGGCTCTAGCGCGCCGCCTGCGCGCCCTGCTGCTGACGGTTCAGCCCCGCCCGCGCGCCGAACTGGCCGGGCTGGCTGCCATCCACTGTCTCGTTGGTGCCGTCCCACGCGGCAATGCGGTCGATCTCCGCCATCTCCTCGGGGGTGATCTTCCAGCCGGCCGAGGCAATGTTGGCGTCGATCTGCGCGGCGCTGCTCGTGCCGGCGATGACGCTGGGAATGGCCTTGTGCGCCAGCAGCCAGCTCACGGCCAGCTCCAGCACGGTGTGGCCACGCTCCTTGCAGTAGGCCTCCAGCTTCGCCAGCACCGCCTCGTTGCCGGCGTTGCGCGCCTTGGCGATGATGCCGCTGCCCTCCGCGCCCCGCGAGCCGGGCGGCGGCGGCTGTCCGGGCTGGTACTTGCCGGTGAGGAAGCCGCCCGCCAGCGGGAAGTACGGCAGGAAGCCGATGTTGAAGCGCTCGCAGTAGGGCAGGATTTCCAGCTCCACGTGGCGGCGCAGGACGTTGTAGTGGTTCTGCGACGACACCATCTTCGGCCAGCCGTTCTTCTCGGCGATGGCGTTGGAAACGGCGTGCCGCCACGCGGCGTAGTTGCACTCGCCGGTCCACCGCACCTTGCCCGCCTGCACGAGCTTGGCGAGGGCCTCCATGATCGGCTCCTCGGGAACGGCCGGGTCGGGCTGGTGGATCTGATAGAGGTCGATGTGGTCGGTCCGCAGCTTCCGGAGGCTCTCATCCGCCTGGGCAAGGATGTGGTCTTGTACGCTGACGCCCTCCTTGCGGTTGCGGACGACGAACTTGGTGGCGATCAGCATCTTGTCGCGCTTGCCCTGCAGCGCGTTCCCGATGAACACCTCGCTCTGCCCTTCGCCGTAGCCGATGGCGGTGTCGAGGAAGTTGATGCCCTTCTCGATGGCATGATTCAGGCTCGCGACCGTCTGCTCCTGCGTGAGGCGCGGTGGGCCATAGACGTTGCCGCCAAGGCCAACCACCGAAACCTTCAGGTCGGAGCTACCCAGCTGCCGGTATTGCATCGCGCCTCCTTGTCCACGGGCGAATCGTTGTGGCCGAACGATACCACCTTCAGGGCGATTGGTCACACGCCGCACCCTCTTCCGCCCCATGCATGACAGGAAATCGTTGTGCGGCGGGCAACTGTCCATTAGGCTAGTGCGACGGTCCACGGCTTCCGCGACACTACCGACATTCCATGCGCCGCGCCCCCGCGGGCGCGGCGCTTCTTGACAACGGCACCGGGAGGTCAGGATATGGTTGACGGGGCTGGATGGGGGGAGCGGGCATGACGAGCGACATCACGATCTCCGCCGAAGGGCTCCAGCGCCGTTTCGGCGCGGTGCGTGCGGTCGACGATGTGAGCCTGGCGGTGCGCCAGGGCGAGATATATGGCTTCCTGGGGCCGAACGGCGCCGGCAAATCGACTTGCGTGCGCATGCTCACGACCCTGCTGAAGCCGACGGGCGGCCGCGCCACGGTCGCGGGCTTCGACGTGGCGACGCAGTCCAACGAGGTGCGGCTGCGGATCGGCGCCGCGCTGCAGGAGGCCGCCCTCGATCCCAAACAGACCGGCCGCGAGCTGCTGCGGCTCCAGGGGCGGCTTTACGGCCTCTCCGCCGACCTCGTGAAGCGACGCATCGCCGACCTCTCCACGTTAGTGGACATCGGCGACGCCATGGACCGCCTCATCGGAACGTATTCCAGCGGCATGAAGCGACGGCTGGACCTGGCCGCCTCGCTCGTCCACAACCCCGAAGTGCTCTTTCTCGACGAACCCACCACCGGGTTGGACCCCATCAGCCGGGCGAAGGTGTGGAGAGAGGTGCGGCGCATCAACCGGGACATGAGCGTTACCATCTTCCTGACCACCCAATACTTGGAGGAAGCCGACGCGCTGGCCGACTGTGTCGGCATCATCAACGCGGGCAAGATCGCGGCCGAGGGCACACCGATGGAGCTGAAGCGCTCGATCGGCAACGACCTCATCATCGCTCGCGTGGAAGGCGACGCGGAGAAGGCCGCCACCGCCGTCCGCGAGATGCGGATGGTGGAAAAGGTGGAGACGCACGGCGGCGAGCTGACCATTAGCGCCAGCAACGGCACCGCGCTCATCAGCAACGTGGCGCTGGCCTTGAACGCCTCCGGCGTGAGCGTGCGCGAGCTGACGGTGCGGACGCCCACCCTCGACGACGTGTTCCTGCGGGTGACGGGCGCTCGGCTCGAAGACGAAGCGACGCGCGGCGAGGCCAAGGACGATGGCAAGCTGGCCGCCGCTGGACAGCGCCACAAGGGGAACCGGAAGTGACGACGATGACCATGCCCACCACTCGGACCTTGGGCCGCAATGCCGGCTTCCTCGCCAACGTGCGCGCCGTGGCGATACGCGCGCTGCGCTCGCTGCCGCGCGACGTCGAGGGCACCATCCCCGCGCTCGTCATCCCGGTGTTCTTCTTCATCGTGAACGTCGGCGCGCTGCAAGACTTCGCCCAGAACATACCCGGCCTCGACTACAAGGCATTCCAGCTGCCGGTCGCCATCGTGTTCGCGGTGACCGGCGTGTCGCGCGCCATCACGCTCGTGACCGACATCCAGACCGGCTACTTCGACCGTCTTTCGCTCACGCCGGTCAACCGCCTGGCCCTGCTCCTTGGGCTCATGGTGGCCGATTTCGCGATGGTCGTCGTGCTGACCATTCCGGTGCTCATCCTCGGCTTCGCGGTCGGCGTCCGGTTCGAGGCGGGCGTGGCGGGCGTGCTGGTCTTCATCCTCACGGCGGGCATCTGGGGCCTGGTCTACACCGGCTTCCCCTACGCCATCGCGCTCAAGACCGGCAGCCCCGCGGCGGTGAACTCCAGCTTCTTGCTCTTCTTCCCCTTCACCTTCCTCACCACGCTTTTCTTGCCGAAGGAGGCGCTCACCGGCTGGCTCTCGACCGTTGCTAGCTTCAACCCGGTAACCTACCTGCTGGAAGGCTTGCGCTCGCTGGTCAGCATCGGCTGGGACGGCGCCGCGCTCGCCAAGTGCTACGCGGCCATCGCGGCGGTTGGCGTGCCCAGCATCGGACTGGCGCTGTGGGCGCTGCGCGGCCGCGTGACACGGGCCTAGCAGGCCGCCGAGGCGCTTGCCGGCGTTCGCCGTGCCCGCGCCGCGAACGGCGTGCTACTGCCAGCGTGGGGCCCGCGAGCCGCTCGTCCAACATGGAAGGGCGCGAACCCGCGCACTCGCGCGGACTAGATGGAAGACAGGGCAGGGGACGACGGCCGGTCAGCGCCGGTAGGCGAGCAACGACAGGACGGCCTCGTGGAGCGTTCCATTCGACGTGATGGCGCTGTCGCCGTGAATGCTGGGGCCGCCACGCAGGTCGGAGAAGCGCCCGCCGGCCTCCTCGACGATGGGTTTCAGCGGCGCGTTGTCCCACACGTGCATGCGCACGTCGGCCATCACGTCGATCCTGCCCGTCGCGACGAGGTAGTGCCCGTAGCAATCCGACCAGCCACGGCTGCTCCCCGTCGCCCCGATGATGCGACGGTATGCGTCGTCGAGGCCGGCTTCGTGGAACAGGCGCGGCGATGTGCAGGAAAACATCGCCTCCGCGAGCGAGGAGGTGGCGGACACTCGTGCCGGCCGGGCGCTGGGCACTTGTGATCCCTTTAGGCCGAGCGGCAGGCGCGCGGCGTGCCACGCTCCCATGCCCTTCGCCGCGAAGACGATTTCGCGCAACGCAGGGAAGGCGATGACGCCCGCCACGGCCTCCGCGCCGCGCTCGATGCCAATCATCGTCCCGTAGAGCGGGACACCCCGGACGAAGGCCTGCGTGCCGTCGATCGGATCGAGGTACCAGGTATATCCCGATGTGCCCTCTTTCGAGCCGAACTCCTCGCCGACGATGGCGTCGTCCGGCGCGGCGACGGCGAGCCGCTTCCGCAGCAGCTGTTCGGCGCCGCGGTCGGCCATGGTGACCGGCGACCCGTCGGCCTTTTGCTCGACCGCCACCTCCACCTGGAAGTAGGGAAGGGTCGAGTCTCCGGCTTCGAGGGCAAGCGTGATGGCGAGGTCGAGGCGCTCGCGGAGTTCGCTGGGCATGGTGGTCCTATCGGTTGCAAACATGATACCCGACACGCGCGGCGTCAGCGCTGGAGAGCGAAGGCAAGCATCCCGGCCAGCACTAGCGCGGCGACGAAGACCGGCGCGGTGCGGCGCAGCACGGCGCCCTCCTGGCCGACGGTGCCGACGGTCGCGCTGCCCGCGACGATGTTTTGCGGCGACACGGTGTTGCCGATGGCCGCGCCGACGGTTTGCCCCGAGAGCGCCTGGGTGGGCGAATTGCCCAGCTCGCGCGCGACACCCGTTTGGAACTCGGAGAAGAGGACATTCGATGCGGTGGCGGAGCCGGTGATGAAGCTGCTGAGGGCGCCGAGGGCGGGGACGAGCAAGGGCCAGGCCGATTGCGCGGCCGAGGCCGACGCCACCGCCATCGTCTCGGTCATGCCGGCGACGACGAGCGTGCGCGCGAGCGTGAGCATGACCAGCAACGTGACCGCAACCGCGACGATGCGCTTGCCCGCCAGGAGCATCGCGCCGGCCGCGGCCCGCCCTCCCGTCCGCTGCGCCAAGGCGCCGGCCAGGAAGGCGATGAATAGCATGGTGCCGGGGTGGTACAGCGGCTCAACCGTCCCGCCGAACTCCCCGGCGAACGCCCACCGGACTTCGACGCTCCGCAGCGCGTCACGCAGGGGCGGGGCCAGTCGCGTGACGAGGATGAGCCCGATGAGCGCCAGATAGGGCGCCGCGGCGACCAGCAGCCGGCCGCCGCCCCTCGCCGACCTCGCTCGCCTGCCCTGCGCGAAGGCGAGGATCGCCGTGAACGCGGCGCCTCCGACGAGGGCTCCGCCCATGGTCGGCAATTCGGGTCCCAGCGCCGCCGCCAGCACCGCATGGGGGATCGAGAAGGCCATCCAGGCTAATGCGCTCCACCGCGCCATCGCCCAGCCGCCAAGGCTTCCGCCCGAGGCTCGGCCTCCGCTTCATGCCCACGAGCCGAGCACGGCCACGAACACCGCGCCGATCGGCGCGGCGTAGAGAACGACGCCGCGCGCGATCGCCAACGGGTCGACGGAGGCGAGAGCGCACTGCACGAGCACCGGAGTGCCCACGGCGCCGAATGTCACCCCAATCGCGTGGCCCACCAGCACCATCGCCAGCGCTTGCACGGGCGGGAAGCCCAGGCTCGCCAGCAACGGCGCCGTCAGCGCCAGCGGCGTGCCAAAGCCTGCGGAGCCCTCGGCGAACAGCGCGAAGAACCACCCTATGGCGAGCGCCGCCAGCACCGGAGTGCCGCCAGCCCGACGAGCCACTGTTGCAGCGTTTCGATTGCCTCGGTGCGGAACTGCAAGTTGTAGATGCAGAGCGCGGGGAAGATGATCCACAGAATCGTCACTGGCGCGAAGGACGATTCGGCGAGCACACCGGTAGCGGCGGTGCCGAAGGGCCGTCCGATGAAGTCGTAGCCCAGCCATGCGATGAGGACGGCCAGCAACAGGGCCGCAGCCCCGGCCCGCGACGCGGTCCACCGGAAGCCCAGCATGAGAATGGCGATGGCCGCGATGGGGGAGGCCGCGATGAAAAAGTTGTTCAAAAAGGGCGTAGCGCTCGGTGGAATCGTGGGCGGTCGGCCAGCGCAGCCTACCAAAAACGGGCCGACAACGCCTGGCTCAGGCCCGTGCTATCCTGCGTCGCCATGACCACCTCCAAGGCATTCCCGAAGGCATGGTTCAAGCGTGACGACGACGACGACCGCCGCTTCTATGCCCAAGCGCGGCTGGTGGTGCACATCGACGATCTCGCCGTGGACACCGTCAGGGCCTACCTCGGCGAGGTGTTGCCACCCGGCGGAGCGGTCCTCGACCTCATGAGCAGCTGGCGGTCGCACCTACCGGATGGCGTGCTTGGGGAAGTGGTGGGCCTTGGCATGAACGAGGTCGAGCTGCGCGAGAACCCGCAACTCACCGGCCGTGTCGTGCACGACATCAACCGCGACCCAAGCCTGCCCTTCCCCGACGGACGCTTCGATGCCGCCGTGGTCACCGTTTCGGTGCAGTACCTGACGAAGCCGGTGGAGGTATTCGCCGACGTGCGGCGGGTGCTGAAGCCGGGCGCGCTGTTCCATGTGATCTTCTCCAACCGCATGTTCCCCACCAAGGCCGTCGCCATCTGGAAGGCGCTGGGCCCGGAGCAACGGGCCCGCCTCATCGCCAGCTATTTCGAGCACGCCGGCGGCTGGTCGGTGCCCGAGACGGCCGACCTCACGCACCCCAACGACCGGGGCCAGCACGGAGACCCCGTGTTCATCGTGCGCGCCGCGAAGGAAGGCCCATGGCAGGCAGGGAACGCCGCGCGTTAACCGTCACGCGGTTGTGCCGCGGCCGCCGCCGCGCATAGAATCGCGACGCGAACAACACCACCCTAGGAGGCGCGGCGTGACCCCCCCGGCACCGACGGCCGACCCGAACCGAGTCATTCTCACCGGCGAGAACCCGTTCATCAACCTCAGCACCGCCTCGGACGGGCCGGCGACGACCAACGCCAGCTTCTGGCGCATCATCTTCAGCGGCGGGGGACCGGGCCACGTGCTGTTTCTCCGCAGCGAGCTCACCGACAACCGGATACGCATTTACTCCGACAACATCGCCATGACGCGGTGGCTCCAGAGCACCGTCCAAGGGATGCTGAACAAGGACTACGGCGACACCTCGATCCCCGTGATCGACGCCGAGTTCGAGAAGGAGGGCGACATGCGCTCCTTCTGGACCGAGCGCGTGCTGACCGGCGAGGACGAGGTCGTCCTCACGTGGTATCACATCGGTGAGCCGCTGCTGTTGCACACGCAACCGAACCAAACGCCCGGCAGGCCCTATGGCGTCTCGACGGTGCTGGTGCCGGCGCTCGGCGCGCGCCTCACCATCAACGGCGAGCATGCCGCGGGCACGCCGCACCCACGCGACCGCGAGGGGCGGCCGTTCAGCACGAGCGCCCTGGCGTTTTCGGAGTCGTGGACGGAGCCCTTCAAGAAGTAGCGCGGCGAGGCTCGTACGCACGACGCGATCGTTGTCTATTTCATCGTCAGTGTCATCGGCGAAACGGGCTAGCCGTTCCCGCTGGTGTCGCAAGGCATGCTTTTCGCGGCTGGACACGGTCTCGTCGCGGGGCGCGTCGGCTATGCGCTGCTCGTGCTGGCCGCCAATTTCTTGGGCAGCCTCGTGGGGGCCGCGGCCATCCATGGCGTGTCCCGCCGGTTGGGGTCGGCCTGGCTGACGCGCATCGTGCGGCTGCTCGCGCCGTCGCGCCAGGAGGTCAAGCTCGGCCGCCTGAACGCCGCGCACCTGAGCGCGGTCCGCATAGCCGTGGCGCGCGTGACGCCCGGCCTGCTCATGCCGTCGTCCGTCGTCGCGGGCGCCGCGAACGTGGACCTGTGGCGCTTCGCGGCGGGTGTCGTGCTGGGCGAGGCGCTCTGGTCCACCCCGTTCGTCACATTGGGTGCCGCCTCGCACCTGCTGCCGTTCGACGTGCAACCCGCCCTGGACTATCTGCCTTGGTTCGCCGGCGGGGCGGCCGCGCTCGCCATCGGCTATTGGACGGCGCGCCTCCTGGCGGACCGCAAGCGCGCACCCGCGGCGGCGCCAGCCCCCCAAGGAGGACGGTGGATGAAAATGACACTCGCGTTCGCCGTGGCCTCGCTCCTGGCGGTGTTGCTCGCCGCCTGCGGCAGCCTGCACCCGGCCTCGCCATCGGGCCGCGTGCCGTTCAACGTGGCCGCCGTGCTCGGCGTCGGCGAGTCGGCCATGATCGAGGATGGGTTCACGATCTCGTTCGTGGGCGTCGTGCAGGACTCGCGCTGCCCCAGCGACGTCGTGTGCGTGCGCGCCGGAGACGCGACCGCGCGCGTGCGGTGGGGCACCGCCGAGGGCCGCGATGGGCCTGCTGGCGAAGTGGATATCCTGCTGGGAGTGGACGGCCTCGGCTCCGCGCACGTCGACGGCCACCTGATTGGCGAGCGCGAGCTGCGGCCGTATCCGAAGGCCTCGCAGCCGACGCGACCGGGCGACTACACCGCGACGTTCTATGTCGCCAGGCGCTAGCACGCCATCGACGCCCATCGGCGCGATGTCGGCGTCGGCGCATGCCGCGCGCTGCCCGCTGGCCCGTCGGCAGTTGCGTGCCATCGGCGCGGTGGGTAACCTCGTGCCACGGGACCCCAACCATGGCGAACGCCGCCACCGCCGACCCCCATGCCGCGAGAGCGTGGGACGTGCATGCGCGATAGGCAACGCTTGACGCAACCCCGATTCACCATCGTCACCACGCCGCGCCAGCTGGCCGAGGCCGTCGAGGCGCTGCGGCGAGTGCCCATCGTCGCGCTGGACACGGAAGGCAACAGCCGGCACCACTATCCCGACCGGGTGAGCCTGGTGCAGGCAGCCGCGGGCGAGGAAGTCTTCGTCATCGACCCGCTGGCCGTCACCGACTTGCGGCCGCTGGGCCAGGCGCTGGCCGACTCCCATGTGCAGAAGGTGCTGCACGGCGCCGACTACGACCTCCGCGGGCTGAATCGAGAATGGGGGCTGGTGTGCGAGAACCTGTACGACACGAACATCGCCGCGCGGTTCGCCGGTCTGGAGCGGGTAGGGCTGGCCGCGCTGCTGGAAGACGTCATGCAGGTGCGTATCCCCAAGGAGGAGAAGATTCAGCGCACCGACTGGTCGCGCCGCCCCTTGAGCGATGCGGAGCTGATCTACGCATCCGAGGACGTCGTTCACCTCGTCGCCCTGCGCGATGCGCTGGACGCGCGCGTGCGGGCGCTTGGCCGACAGGAATGGGTGGCCGAGGAGTGCGAGCGTTTGACCGAGGTGCGCTATGCCGCTCCCGACGCGGAGTGGGCGTTCCTTGGCGTGAAGGACAGCCGGCGGCTGGACGCCCGCGGGCTGGCGGTGCTCAAATCGCTTCACGCCATGCGCGATGCCGAAGCGCGGCGCCGCGACCGACCTCCGGAGTTCGTATTGCCTGGATCAGCCTTGCTGCACATCGCGCGGTACCCAAACGCCGATCTCGCCACGACGCCGGAGCTGTCGCCGGGCGCGCTGCGACGGTACGAGGAGAGCATCCGGCGAGCGGTGCGCGAGGGGGTGGCGGCCGAGCCGATCGTCCGGCAGCTGCAAGCGAGCCGCGTTAGGCCTGCGCCCGACGAGCTGGAACGCCATAGGAGGCTCAAGGAATGGCGTGCCAGCCTCGGCAGGGAGCTGTCCCTGGACCCATCGCTGCTGTGGCCGATGCGCTCGCTGGAGCGCCTGGCCCGCGAGCCGGGCGCCTTGGAATCCGAGCTCGATTCGCCCGACGTGCGCCGCTGGCAGCGGAGCGTCTTCGGCGAGCGGTTGCGCGCGGCGGTGGCAGGCCTGTAAGCGCCCCGGCGCCGGTTCCATGCGCGCCCCAACCATCCTTGCGTGCCTGCACGCATCACGCGACGCGCCGCCGGTGCGACACTGCCGGCAGAGCCTCGCGCGGCAGCGTCGTGCGCGGCACCTTCGGCGGAGGCAGCGCATGGCCCTTGCCCACCTACCTCACGAGCCTCGACCGCGCGGCCGCGGCGAGCCTTCGTTCAGCGAGCGGTTCGAGCGCCTGCTCTCGAACGTCGCCGCGGCCGTCGTCGCGCCCGAGCGGACGATACGCCTCGCCCTCCTCGGGCTGTTCGCCGAGGGCCACGTCCTGGTCGAGGACCGGCCCGGCGTGGGCAAGACGATGCTCGCCAAGGCGGTCGCGGAGTCTATCGACGGGCTGTTCCGGCGCGTGCAGTTCAGGCCGGACCTGCTGCCATTCGACATCACCGGCGCCAGCATCTTCAGCCCGCAGTCGGGCAAGTTCGAGTTCGTGCCGGGGCCGATCTTCTGCAACGTCTTGCTGGCCGACGAGCTGAACCGCACCAACCCGCGGACACAAGCGGCGATGCTGGAGGCGATGACCGAATACCAGGTGACGGCCGACAGCCATACGTATCCATTGCCACGGCCGTTCATGGTCATCGCGACCCAGAATACCTTGGACTCCAGCGGGACGTTCCCGCTGCCGGACACCGAGCTCGACCGTTTTCTCGTGCGGGTCTCGATTGGCCTGCCTTCCGCCGAGGATGAGTTGGAGATACTGCGGCGGTCGGAGCACGGCCAACCCCGCGTCGAGCCCGTGCTGCGCGTGGACGAGGTGCTCGACATGCAGTCCTTCGTGCGGGCCGTGCATGTCGTCGCGCCGGTGAAGGAATACATCGTGCGCCTGGCCGCCTCCGTGCGAGCCAACGCCGCGGTCCGGGGCGGCATGAGCCCCCGTGGCACAGTGCTGCTCATGCGCGCGGCGCAGGGATGGGCGGCATTCGCCCTGCGCGTGCGCGCGGCGCGCTAGCGCCGGCCTCCTTGCCCCACTCCTGTTGGGGCTGCTTCGCCGGCGGCCGGGCCGCACCCATGGAGGCCGGACGCCGCTGGTTTGCCCGTTGCCGCATCGGTCGGCTATCCTCGGTGCATGGGCCGCCCTTGGCCCGTCTTCCCTATTCGAGATGCTCACCATGCATGAAGGTATCCGGTCGCAGATAGAGGATGCCCTCCGCAACACCGGGACCGATTACGTGGAGGTCCGGGTGGAGGAGGCCGAGTCCAGCCATGTGCGGTTTCGCGGCAGCGACTTGGAGGAGATTGGGCGTTCCAGCGGCATGGGTGGCAGCGTGCGGGCGCTCGCCGGCGGCGGCTGGGGCTTCATATCGTTCAACGATCTGGATGGCTTGCGCGACAAGGTGAAACTAGCGGTGCAGCAGGCCAGGATCGTGGGTGGCGAGCCGGTCGTCATGGCGCCCGTGCCACCCGTGATCGACGTCGTGCCGCCCCGTGTCGGATCGAGGAATCCCGCCGAGGTGCCGCTGGCGCGCAAGAAGGCCGTCCTTGAGCAGTACGCTCGGATCATGCAAGGCGTCGAGGGCGTGCAGAGCTCGTCGGTGAACTACGGCGACGGCCGCCGGCGCGTCATCTTCGCCTCGTCGGAAGGCTCGTACATCGACCAGGAGCGCCTGGACGTGTCGATGCGCTTGTCGGCGATGGCGCGGAATGGCGGCGAGGTGCAGCAGGCCGGCGAGAGCCTCGGTAGCCTCGGCGACTTCGGGTTCGTCGAGAGCCTGCACGAGCAAGCCCGCGAGGTGGCTGAGAAGGCGGTGTTGCTGTTGAAGGCGCCGCAGGTCAAGGGCGGCGAATATACCGTGATCCTCGACCCGATACTGGCCGGAGTCTTCATCCACGAAGCCTTCGGCCACCTGTCGGAAGCGGACCACATCTACGCCGAGCCGCGTCTGCAAGAGCTGATGGTGCTGGGGCGCAAGTTCGGCGGCCCGCACCTCAACGTCGTGGACGGCGCCGCCGTGCCCGCGCTGCGCGGGTCGTTCAATTACGACGACGAGGGGGTGGCCGGCACCCGCACCGACCTCATCCGCGAGGGGGTGCTGGTGGGCCGGCTGCACTCGCGCGAGACGGCGGGCAAGCTGGGCGAGCGGCCCACCGGCAACGCGCGCGCCATCAGCTATCGGTTCCCGCCCATCGTCCGCATGACCAACACGTTCATCGTGCCGGCCACCAACGAGCCGCGTGACCTGTTCGACGGCGTGAAAGAGGGCGTGTACGTCAAGAACTGGTACGGCGGCATGACCAGCATGGAAATGTTCACCTTTTCCGCCGGCGAGGCGCACATGATCCGCGATGGCAAGGTCGCGGAGCTGTGCCGCCCGGTGATGCTGTCCGGCAATTTGTTCACGACGCTGCACAACCTCGACATGGTCGCCAATGACCTCGACATGAACCAGGGGGGCGGCTGCGGCAAGAACGGGCAGAGCCCCATGCCGGTGTCGAATGGGAGCCCTCACATCCGCATCCGAAAGACGCTGATTGGAGGTGGCGCCCATGCCGGATGACCGCATCGCGCGGCTGCCGGAGCGCGTGCTAGAGATGGCGATGGAGCACGCGGAAGCGGCCGAGGTCTTCTATGTGGAAGCCTCGAACACCCCGGTGCGCTTCGAGGCGAACCGGCTGAAGGGCATCGACGCGAACGAATCGGCGGGCATGGCCCTCCGCATCATCAAGGACGGGCGCTTCGGTTTTTCGTCGACCTCGAACCTCGAAGACCCTCGCCTGCTGGTCAACGCCGCGCTCGAAACGGCGCCGTTCGGCGCGCAGGCGAAGTTCACCTTCCCCGGCCCCGCCGTGTTTCCGGACGTGCCGGTTTACAATCCAAGCGTCAACGACCTCACGCTCGACCGCCTCGTGACACTCGGCGAGTCGCTGGTCAAGAACATTCGAGCGGTATCCCACGAGGTGAGCGTCGAGGGCACGGTTTCGCGCGGCATATCGCGCATCGCCTTGGTGAACAGCAACGGCGGACGGATGCGCTATGCCAAGAGCGGCTTCGGGGCGGGCTTCGAGGGCACCGTGATACGCGGCGAGGACATGCTTTTCGTGCACGAAGGCAAGAGCGTCGTCGGCGCCGCGCTCGACGGTGGCGAGATCGTCTCGAGCATCCGGCGTCAGCTGGAGTGGGCAAAAGAGATCGCGCCCATCGACACGGGCACGATGCCGGTCATCTTCCTGGCGTCGGCCGTCGCGAGCGTGTTGCTCTTTCCGCTGCTTGCCGGGTTCAACGGCCGGTCGGTGCTACAGGGCACCTCGCCGATGGTCGGCAAGTTGGGCCAGCGCATCGTCGATCCCCGGTTCACGCTCATCGACGACGCGACGCTACCAAACGTGCCGTCGTCGCGCCCGGCCGACGACGAAGGCGTCCCCAGCCGGCGCCTGCCCCTGATCGACCACGGCTTCGCGGCGAACTTCTACTACGACCTGCAGACCGCCGGGCTCGCGGGCGTGAGCAGCACCGGCAGCGGCGAGCGCGACCTCGGTTCCCTGCCCAGCCCCGGCACCGGCGTGCTCATCGTCGAGGAGGGCGACGCGGCGTTGGAGGCGATGATTCGCGACATCGGCGATGGGCTCATCGTCGAAGGCTTGCTCGGCGCCGGCCAAAGCAACATTCTGGGCGGCGACTTCAACGCGAACGTCTCCCTTGGCTATCGCATCCGTGGCGGCCGCGTCGTGGGCCGCGTGAAGAATGCGATGGTCACCGGCAATGCCTATCGCGCGTTGAACGACATCATCGCGGTCGGCAGCGAGTCGCGCTGGCGCGGAGGAGGCCTTCGGACGCCCGCCATCGCTTGCGCCGGCATCGCGGTCTCCGCGAAGGAGTAGCGGCGCGTCGTGGCATTGGACAACTATTTTGACGAGCTGCGCGACACATCGCGCCCGCTCGTGACCGCCAACCTTCCCCGACTGAGCGGGCTGGACCGCGAGGCGGAGGCGGCATTGCGCTCGGCGTGGACGACGATCGCCGTGGAGCGGCGCCGCGAAATCGTGGAGCGCATGCTGGAGCTGGCGGAGGACAACGTCGAGTTCGACTTCACCGCTGTCTTCGGCCAGGGCCTCCAAGACCCGGACGCCACCGTGCGGCACCGGTGCGTGAACGGCCTGTGGGAAGCCGACGACCGCGCGTTCATCCCCCGGCTGATCGAGCGCATGACCGCCGACTCCGACATCGGCGTCCGCGCGGCGGCGGCCACGGTGCTCGGTCATTACGCGATGCTGGCGCAGACCGGCAAGCTGCTGCGCCGCGACAGCGACCGCATCTACCAGGCGCTGCTCAAGACCGTGGCGAATGCCTCCGAACCCATTGAGGTGAGGCGCCGGGCCTTGGAATCGCTCGGCGTCTTCCAGGTGCCGGAGGTGCGAGGTTGGATCCAGTGGGGCTACGCGCAGGGCGAGCCGGCGCTGCGACAAAGCGCGCTGTTCGCCATGGGCCGCTCCGCCGACGCCGCCTTCCTCCCCACCGTCATCGCCGAGATGGAGAGCCCGGCCGCGGCAATGCGCTACGAAGCAGCGAACGCCGCCGGCGAGATCGGCGAGGAGGAGGCGATACCTCACCTGATGCGCCTGCTGCGCGACGGCGACGCCCAGGTGCGCCACGCCGCCGTGCAGGCCCTTGCCGCGATCGGCGGCCCGCGGGCGCGCAAGCAGCTGCGGGAGCTGGCGATGGGCACGGATGAGGTACTGAGCGAAGCCGCCCGCGAAGCCCTGGAAGCCCTGGAGAAAACCGACGAGGGAGGCTTCGGGTTGAGCCTGCCTCGGTGAGCGCGTTCCCCCGGCTTGCCGTTCCTGGTACGCTTATCTGAATTCTTGGTGCCACTGCGGACAGCGCGGTGGCTCGCGGGAGCGTATCTTGCCATCCAAGCAGCGCACCGAGCAGGCCATATCTGCCGGCGGCGTGGTCTATCGCGTCGCGGGCGGCGCGCTGGAAATCGTGCTCTGCGGGCGCACCGGCCCCGGCACCTGGAATCTGCCCAAGGGCACACCGAACCCCGGCGAGACGCTGGAGCAGACGGCGGCGCGCGAGGTGCGGGAGGAGACGGGACTCGACATCGAGGTCGAGCAGCCACTCGGGCACATCGAGTATTGGTTCTCCCGGCCAAGCGGTACCACCCGATACCATAAACGGGTACACTTCTTCTTGATGCGGGTAACCGGTGGCGACCTGTCGCTTCATGACCCCGAATTCGACGAGGTGCGCTGGTTTCCCGCGGAGGAAGCGGCGCGCAGGCTCACCTTCCCAAATGAAGCATCGATGGTGCGGTGCGCCCTGGACGCGTTGGCATTGCGAGGTACCGGTCATGGATGAATCCATCGTTCGCGGCAAGAAGGTTGTTTTGAGGCCCAAGACCGCGGACGATGCGGACGACGACTACCGCTGGCGCGCCGACCCCGAGCTCGCCGAGCTCGACGCGACGGCTCCGCTGCGGATGGACTTCGGCGAGTTCCAGCGCCATTACCATGACGAGATGCGGTATCCGACGCCCTGGGTGCGCCGCTATGCCATCGACACGCTCGAAGCGAAGCACATCGGCAACTGCATGGCCTACGACATGGACACCGTCACCGGCGAGGCCGAAGTCGGCATCATGGTGGGCGACCGCAAATACTGGGGCAAGGGCTATGGCCGCGAGGCGATGGCCTTGCTCGTCGACCAGATGTTTCAGATCGCCGGCATGCGCCGGCTCTACCTGCACACGCTGGAGTGGAATGCCCGTGCCCGCCGGGCCTTCGCCGGCTGCGGCTTCCACGAGCTCCGGCCCGTGCGCCGTGGCGGGCCTAATTTCGTTCTGATGGAAATGACGCGAGACGAGTGGATGGCCCACCGCTCCAAGGTGCTTGGCGACCCAGCCCAAGCCTCCCCCGAATGAGCGTGCCCATCGTGTCCGCCAAGCCCGGAGCGCGGCGCCGATGAACAGGTCGGCCATGGCCTTGCTGCTTGCCCTTGGCGCCGCCGCGGGCGCCGCGGTCGGCGTTGCCATCGGACAGGCCGTAACCGGCGTGGCGATGGGCGCCGGCATGGGCATCGCCTTCCTGCTGGGGCTCCGTCAGCGCGACCGCCGCCGCTAGTCCCCGCCCACGCGCGGCGCGCGCCCACCCTCGTCCCCAACGGCTTGGCTTGGCGGAGGCCGCCGCGGACTACCGCGCCGGGGACAGCCGGACCACGGCGTCGCCCGTGGTGGTCGTCACGCCCTTGCCGTTCGTCAGCCACAGTTCGCACCGCACGGTTCCATCGGCGCGAACGTCGACGACCTTGCCGTGGCACGTGAGCGGATCGCCCGGCACGTCCATGTCGCGGTAGCGCACGCTCATCGACAGCAGGCGTCCCTCGGCGCCCATCCAATCGGTGACCATCTTCGCCAGGAATGCGTTCTTGAGCGCGCCGTGCACGATGACGCCCGGCAGGCCCTTTGACTTGGCGAACTCGTGGTCGTAGTGGATTTCGTAAAAGTCGCCCGACGCGCCGGCATACTGCACGAGCTGCCGCGTCGTGACGGTCCTCGTCAGGCTGGGCAGCGGGTCGCCAACCGTTACCTTGCCAGCATTGGCCCGCCCCATCATGGCCGGCCTCCCGTCCGGATCAACGCCTGTTCCTGGGTCGCGACGAGCTCGCCATGCTGGTTCCGGTATTCGGTCGCGTAGGTGGCGATGACCATGGGGCCAAGGCGACCCGAACGCTCGGCAAGCGAATTGAGCTCGACCGATGCCGTGACGCGGTCTCCGGGCCGCACCGGCGCTCCATAGGTCCACGCGCTGCCCCCATCGAGCACGTTGGGCAGCCGGTCGCCGTCCGGCAGCGGTGGGATGGCGGGAGCGATGGAGCGCAAGAATGTTGGCGGAGCCACGATGCCGCCGTGCGGGCCGTGCACCGCCGCCTCGTCATCGACAAAGAGCGGGTTGTCCTCGCCAATCGCCTCGCAAAAGCGGTGGATCGCCCCTCGCTCGACCACCGCCGTCACCGGCGGTTGGCGCCGGCCGATGGCGGCCCGCATCGCCGGGGAGATCACGCTATCGCCCTCGAGGAGGCCCGAGGGTTCGCTCATGGCGTATCTAGTACCTACTGCGCCGAATTACACTGAACTCTATCAATGTCACGCAGCGTTCACATTATGGAGCGCCCCATTTCGTTTGCAATGTCCTTGACTTCAATTCCCCGTTCCTGTAGTTTGGCGCATGCCTCGTCGTTGGTCACGGCCCAACAGCGTGATCCACTCGGCCAGCAGCCCGAGACCTCTCCAGTCTTCAAGCTGAGCAGCCGCGCTATTAGCCCCGCCCGCAAGGGCGGGGCTTTCTGTTGCATACGCGAGCGGGCCGCCGAGGCCGTGCGCGCCTTGACCGCCTTGCCGGCCCGATGCTACAGTGAGGGGTGTCGCGGCGCCGGGTCGTCGCGGCATCGTGCTCGCCATCGCGAGCGAGCCGTCTTTCTCAACGCGCAGGCGCGTGGCTCAGCCCGGTAGAGCAGCGGTCTCCAAAACCGCCGGTCGTGGGTTCAAATCCTACCGCGCCTGCCAGTTCTCTCGCGCGCCGTCTCGTTCAGTTCAGCCGGATCCATGCCGTCTCGCTGTTGTGGAACGCCTTGTAGCGCAGCAGGTTTCCGGTGGACCCGCGCGGCACTTGCCACGGCACCCAGCCGGTCACCGCGCCACCCGGCAGCATGTCGCCCGTGGGCGCGATGATGTCGCCGCCGCTGGTGACGAGCCAGAAATCGTATCTGCTCAACGTCAGCGGCGGTTGGGGAGGCCCCGAGACATAATCGATCACCACGTAGGCCACGACGTAGGTGTTGCCGGGGCTTGGGGGCAGCACGAATGAGTTGGCGCTCACCAGCACGCCCATCGCGCTCTCGTCGAACGCCACCTGGTCGACGCGTATGTTCACCCTGGCGGGCTGATTGTTCGTGGTCGAATCCCACCCAGAAAGCGTCACCACGGTGCGGAGGCCCACCGGCAGCTCGCGGGCAAGGCCTGGGGGTAGCGGCGTGGGCGTCGAGGTCGATGTCGGCGTCGGCGTTGGTGTCCAGGGAGCGGGCGTCGGACTCGGCGTGGAGGATGGCGCGTTCAGCAGCGTTTGGGCGATTTCCCGCCGCGTCGTGGACGGCTGCACGCCCTGGGCGCCTTGCGCGGCCGACGGCAGCGTCACTTCGCTGCCGCGCGCGAGGCCGCGCTGTGGCTTCGCGACCTTCTCGGAGAGATCGGCCAGCCGGCATTCGTCCAGACGACCGGCGGGCTTGGCCTGCATGTCGTGGTGCCATTGGACGGAGGCGCGGAATTCGACGACGCTCGCAAGTTCGCGCGCGCGGTCGCCGCCTTCCTGGTGCGCGAGCACCCTGGCGAGCTCACCGCGCAAATAAGGAAAAACCGCAGGCACGGGCGCCTTTTTGTCGACATTCTGCGTAATGCCTACGCCGCGACGGTCGTGGCGCCCTATGCGGTGCGCGCGCGATGGCGCGCCCGTCGCCACGCCGCTGGAATGGGATGAGGTCGAGGACGCGCGCCTGTTCCCGCACTCGCACACGGTGCGGAACGTCCTCGACCGACTGGAGCGCCAAGGTGATCCCTGGACAGGGAACATGCGGGGAGGGGTGTCGCTGGCGCAAATCCTAGAGCGCCTCGACCGTCTCCTTGCCGGCGTCACCGAGGCGAAGGAGGCCCACGCCGCCTGACACGGCCGCGTGACGCCTGCTTCGGCGCATGCAATACTAACGCTGCCCCGAACGGTGTCGGCTCGAAAAGGCGACTCCGGGGTTTTTGGTCTGGAGGCAGGAGCGGGCCATGCCAGAGCAGCTGCCGGGCAAGCGACGGTTCGTGGTGTTTGGCGTCGTCGCCTTGGCGCTGCTCATCTCGACGATGAACCTCACCGTCGCGTTCGTCATCCTGCCCGACATGCAACAGGGGTTGCGGACGAGCCTAGTGTGGGTGGGCTGGACCATCACCGCCTACCAGCTAGCCCAGTCCGTGTCCATGTCGCTTGCGGGGCGCATCAGCGACCGCTACGGGCGGCGGCGCGTGTTCCTCGTGGCGCTGGCCGTGTTCGCGGCGGGGTCGGCCGCGTCGGCGCTGGCGCCCAACATCGCGAGCCACATCTTCTTTCGCATGGTCGCGGCGCTTGGCGGCGGGGCCATCATGCCGGTCGCCGCTGGCATCGTGAGCCTCGAGTTTCCAAAGCATCGCGCCCAGGTCATAGGCCTCTTCAGCAGCATCATGCCCATGGGCTGGATCGTCGGCCCCACCTTTGGCGGCTTCGTCGTCAACGAGCTTTCTTGGCGTTGGGCATTCGTGTTGCCGGTGCCCATCGCGTTGGCCGCGCTCGCCGGTGGCTGGCTGCTCGTCCGCGAGACCTCCGAGCGCGTGGCGCGGCGCCTCGACGTGCGTGGCGCGCTCCTGCTGTCGGGCGCGATTGTCTGCTTCATGCTGGCGCTCTCTCTGCTGCGGAACGACAACGGCGCCATCGTCGCGGCGGGCTGGGCTCTGCTGGTGGGCAGCGGCCCGGCGATGTGGCTCTTCTGGCGCCATGAGCTGCGAACGCCCGAGCCGATCGTCGACCTGGCGTTGCTGCGGCTCCGGCCCTTCGTGGCGTCGAACCTCTATGGGATCATTTGGGGCGGCGTCTCCATCGGCTCGTCGGCCTTCATTCCGCTCTACGCGCAAGTGCAATACGGCTTCGACAGCGCCCGCGCCGGCGGCATGCTCATCGGGTTGGAGTTGGCGCTGGCGGGGGGCTCCGCGCTCACCAGCATCCTGCTGCTGAAGCGTTACGGCTATCGCCCGTTGCTGCTCGTCGGTGTGGTCATCCTCACGCTCTCGATGCTCGTCGTCGGCATGGGCTGGTTCCGTCTCCCGCCCGAAACTGTTCCCGTTTACTGGGTCCTGTGGGTCATCCTGGCAATCGCCGGTCTGGGCATGGGCATTCAGGCGCCACCCTCGAACAACGCCGGAATCGAGCTGCTGCCGAACCGGGTCTCGTCCATCGTCGGCCTACGGGGCATGTTCCGCTTCGCCGGCAGCGTGATGAGCACCACGGTCATCTTCTTCGTGCTGGCCGGGTTCGAGGACGAGGCGCGCGGCATCGAGGTCGTCTACCTCGCATTGGGCCTCGTGCTGCTCCTCGCCATCCCGCTGATCTTCCTCATGCCCACCGGGCGCGAAAAGCCGCTGACCGAAGCGGCCACCCGGCAGGCGTCGCGTGGCGCGGGAGCGTCCGCGGGCTAGGGCGCCGGCCCACCGCTAGGGCCATACGCGGAATTCTCGAGTCGGTCACCATCGTTCACGAGACAGTGATACCTACTAGTTTCGTGATTACCCGCGGGCGTGATAGAACATACCCGATCCGTGCCGCGGCCGAACAGGAATGGCTTGTTACGGCCCGCCTTCGAGGTATGCCACCATGATCCATTCCGTTGGCGCCCTGGTCGCTTGCATTGTCTTGGCGGCTGTTGTCGCTTGCACCCCGGCGCCGGCACCGACAGCCACGCCAGAGCCGACAGCCACGCCGACGCCGACGGCCACGCCGACGCCGACACCCACCCCCGCGCCGACGGCCACGCCGACGCCGCTGCCGACGCCGACACCCACGCCAACGCCATCGGTGCCCCAGCTCATCAGCCGGGTAATGGCATCGACGGTACGCATCACCACCGAGACGGGAAACGGCATCGGGCTTGGTACGGGGTTCGTTTACGGCAGGGCCGCGAACGGTGACGTGCAAATCATCACCGCCTATCACGTCGTGAGCGACGCCCTCGCCATTCAGGTGACGTACAACGACCTCACGGCCGTCAGCGCGACCCTGTTGGGCTATGACCCCGTGCGCGACATCGCCGCGATTTCGACGCGGCCGCACGGAGTCAACTCGATCCCGATCAGGTCGGCGAGCGATCTAGAGATAGGCGAGACACTCTACAAAATTGGGTTTGGCACGGGGGTCGGGTCAGCAGCCGCGGCGTCCGGCATCGTGTCGCGGTTCGAGGAAGGTCGCCGCTACCGGCCAACCCAGATTCAAACGGACATCGCTGTCAACCAAGGCGATTCCGGCGGGCCAGTGTTCACCAGGGACGGGCGTGTGGTTGGTGTCGTTTCGACAAAGCTTGTAGCCACCGAGATCGAGGGAGTGAACCACACCGGCACGTTCGGCGACAACGCCTGGCTGCAAAAGCTGCTTGGCAAGGGGATCGTCTGTGCGGAGCACAACCCCCTGGCGGAACTCGGTACGAAGGTCTTCTTCGATCCCGACCTTTCGTATTACGTGAACTACCCGAGCACCTTCTCGGCGACCTTGACCGACACTTCGGCGGGGTTCCTTGCGCCCTTTTCTCCCGGCGCGCCGGTGCCCGCGCTTCGGTACACCCTTCGAGGAGGAGTGTACGTCTACCTTCCCGAGCTCAAGTCCCAGGTCGGAGGGGCGGAAGGCTTGCTCTACATAGAGCTCAACCGCCGCGATGTCGGCGCCACGCAAGGCGTCCAGCTCCTAAGCCGTGTAATGGAAGTATGCGTTCCCGGCGCCTTGAAAGCGTTCGAGGTGGACTTCAAGTACTGGCACGCGACGAGTCCCGGCGTGAGTGTCGATAACTACATCGAGCATCGCCGGCTACTGACGTTCGAAATGGGCTCGTCGGTTTACGCCATCGAGATGTTCGCGTGGCCGGAGCTGTTCAGTGGCTTCAAGGCTGACTTCGACGCCCTGGCCTACTCGTTCCGGTTCACGGCCGGCTTGCCGGCGAGAACGCCGTAGCGGGTTGCGTGGACGGGCCACTAGGAAACGCGCTGCCAGGCCTCGCTGTGCACCATGTGGACGCGCACCGGGAGGCCTTGATGCCTCGCCAGCGTGATGGCGTGCAGCGTGCCGTGACTCTCGCCGTCCCAGAAGGCGTGCAGCTCATCGGCATGGTCGATGACGGTGCGGTTGCGGTGCAAGAAGAAGCGCGGGTCGCTGCCGTAATCGTCGCCGGCAAACAGCACCGTGACCTTCAGGCCACGCGCGCGCCCCATCTCGACGACTGCCTCGTCGGTGCCCGGCGCCCCGTTCACCACGACCTCGGCGTCCTGCGGCAGCGACTTGACGAAGCTCTCGATCTCGAGCAGCCACTTGGGGCTGTGCAGGGGTGTGAAGCGGGTTCCAACGACACCGATTCGCACACTCTCCTCCTGTAAGCCAGGCGATGGCGGGGTAGTGGCACCCCCGCTGTTATGATTCTGCCGTTTCTGGAACGTTTGTGCAACCTGCTGGCCGCGCATGGGTGGCCGACTCCGCATCGCAGTCGGCAGCCTGCTGCCCGCCCTCCGCCATCGCGCACCGCCGCTTGGCAATGACGCGCCGGAACGGTAAGATATACCCCTGCCCATCGCCAGGTGGCCGAGGCACCGGCGGTGCCTCGACGCACCGTCCTCACGGTGCCGCTCCCACCACGGCGTGCCGCGCACCTCTTGCCCAGGTGGTGAAATTGGCAGACACGCTATCTTGAGGGGGTAGTGGGAGAAATCCCTTGCGAGTTCAAATCTCGCCCTGGGCACCATCCAAAAGGCGACGTAGCCAAGTGGTTAAGGCGGAGGTCTGCAAAACCTCTATGCGGCGGTTCGAATCCGCCCGTCGCCTCCAAGCACTCACAAGGCCATGGACAGCGAAACGGCCTCCAATAGCGTAATGCTCGGAGGCCATTCCTCTTTCAGTCGGCCTTGGCCGCGTGCCTTCGCGTGGCGTGTTCGCCATTCTTTAGCCGCAGCCATGCCGCGAGCCACCCGGCCGCGATGGCAATGCCGAGCATGCGGCGTCTGGCCGTTAGCCCGCGACGTCCATCTCGGTCAGCACGCGCATGGTGCCGTGCAGCGTGCGATGCACCGGGCAACGGTCAGCCACCATCCGTAGCCGCGCCTTTTGCTCCTCGTCCAGCGGGCCGGGGATGAGGATGTATCGCCGTATCACATCGAGCCACGCATCCTCCCGCAAGGCGCATTCGGCGCAGTCCTTCGCATGCACGTGCTCGTGGCTCAGTTCGACGGTCACGTCGCCTAGCGGCCACCCCTTCCGATCCGCATACATCCGCAGCGTCATCGCCGTGCACGACCCAAGGGCGGCAAGCAACAGCTGATAGGGGTCTGGGCCGAGCCCGTCGCCGGCCTCCGGCGGCTCGTCCGATACGATCGCCTGGCGGTCGGTTATCACGAGCTGCCGCAAACGCTCGATGCTTTTCACGGTCACGGTTGCCACTGGTTGGCCCCCCCTCTGAAGGATGCGGACGCTTCCACTTCGCGCATGGCCCAGCGGGCACGGCCGGGAAGGCGCGCTCAACCCTGCTCGATCTTCACCATGTGCTTGTAAAAGGCGACGTATTTGCCGATGCGGGTCGCCGCGCGCGATGGCTCGGGATACGTCCAGGCGGCGCTCTCCAGCTGCTTCCCATTCGCGCGCACGTCGTAGTAGCTTGCAACGCCCTTCCACGGGCAGACCGTGTGGTTCGTGTTCTCGGTGAAGTGCTCCCACTTCACCGCTTCCGGGGGAAAGTAGTGGTTCCCTTCGACCACCACCGTCTGCTCGCTCTCGGCCACCACGACACCATCCACCGTTGCCTTCACCATGCGATTGCCTCCTTTCGATTGCACGGAGCCCCACGGCCACTTTCCAAGCCGAATTATGCCGCCCTCCCTTCTCGATTGCCACTAGTGCAACGACGCGATATAGGCGATCACGGCGCCGATCTCCGATTCCGAGAGCCGATCACCGAAGCCTCGCGCGTGGAGCGGCGTGCCGCCGGCCGGTAACACGCGTGGCGACGGCCGGATGGCCGCCCAAGCAGCAGTCGGGTTGCCGACACGCTCCCACGTCGGCCCACACCCGCGCGGTCTCGTCGTGCGACAATGCGATGGGCCGGTGCCGGCGTAATCGCCGGCGGCCGCTGCCCCAAGCCATCGCGAGCGGACATCGATGCGGATCGAAACGCCACGGCTGCTGCTGCGCGAGTTCGCGGCCGATGACTGGCCCGCCGTGCTGGCGTACCAGCAACACCCCGCGTACTTGCGCTACTACCCTTGGGAGACACGGGCCGAGGACGACGCGCGCCGGTTCATCCAAATGTTCATCGACCAGCAGTCGGCAAGTCCTCGCCGCGATTTCCAGCTGGTGATCGCCTTGAAGGAAACGGGCACGCTCATAGGCAACTGCGGCCTCCGGCGAGCGGGCGACAACGAATGGGAAGGCGCCATCGGCTACGAGCTAGCGCCATCGCATTGGGGGCGCGGGTTCGCGACGGAGGCGGCGCGGGCCATGGTCGACTTCGGCTTCGGCCAGCTTGGACTTCACCGCATCTCGTCGTGGTGCATCGCGGACAATGCCGCCTCCGCTCGGGTATTGGAGCGCGTCGGCATGCGGTTGGAGGGCCGGCTGCGCGAGAACGCCCACTTCAAGGGCCGCCGGTGGGACACGCTCTTGTTCGGCATGCTGGGGAACGAGTGGCGACCGTGACCTCGACAGCGGCAAGCCGCCGTCGCCGCGTACAATGCCCGTGACGCGAAACTCACCGCGAGGAAATGTCATGCACGACGCATTCAGCCACCAGGCACAGGAGCAGATCGCGCGAGAAGTCGGCGAGCGACAACATCACGCCCGCGACGGAGCCGTGCGCGGCCTCTTGCGGGTGAACATCGAGGCACGGTGCGGCCTCACGTTCCACGCCCAATCGCCGGGCGCGCCGGGGTTCACGCTGGTGGTGGATGAGCCGCCGGCCCGCGGCGGCGAGGACCAGGGCCCACCGCCACTGATGTATTTCTTGACGGCGGTCGGCAGCTGCTTGCTGACGCAGTTCGTGCGCCTCAGTGTCGCGTGGGGCATCGACGTGCAGGTGCGCGACATGCAGGTTAGAGGCGAATGGGACCGCGCGGTCGGTGGCTCGTTCAAGGCGATACGCCAAGAGATCCACGCTCACGGCACCGCGTCGCGCGAGGACGTGGAGCGCCTGGCGGCGGCGGCTGAGGATTTCTGCTACATCCACGCCACGTTGCGCGATGCGGTGAGCATGACGACCGTTGTGCACCTCAACGACTCGGAGACCATCACTCGGACGACGGAGCCGCCGGCGCGGGTCCAGCGTTAGCCCCGGCCACCAGCGGCCGGAGGTCGGCGCGGCAAACGGAGGCGCCCCGGGAAGCGACCGCGCTCCCCGGGGCGCTGTTCATTCCACGGCTTCCCGCCGTGCGCTCAGCGCGACTTCGCCGCGTGCTGACCGCGCTCGCGCTTCTCGAACAGGTCGTCCCAGCTCTCGGCGTCCATCAGCTCGGCCCAGAAGGTATACATGCCCAGCTGGTTCCGCTCGCTCCGGCCTTCCACCACGATGCCGGGCAGGTGGTCGTTCTCGTTCTCGTGGCCCAGGCCGATCTGGTAGTTGTAGGGGTGGCGCTTGGCGATGACGCCGGCGCTCGCCTTCGTGGCGTAGTTCCAGTTCTCCATGTCGTCCTGCTCCGTCATGCCGCCGGGGCCGGAGTAGCGCATGGCGTAGTGCCGGAGCATGTCCTTCACCTTCTTCGGCGCGTTCTTGTCCACCAGGCCCCAGCTCCAGTATTCGGACTGCTGCGGGCCGCCGGCCGGGCTCCAGAGCGCCATGCGGCGCGGCTGGCGGGCCCAGTAGCTCATGTTCGGGAAGATGTTGCCCACGCCGCCCATGACCCGCGCCAGCGGGCCCAGGTTCTTCTGGCGCTGCTCGTAGCAATGGCGAGACCACTCCGCGACTTCGGGGTCGCTCAGGAAGGCGGGGGGCCAGGGGTGATCGTCGAGCTGCTCGCTGGTAAGCGCGCCGTGGCCGAACTCCGGCGAGGCGATCGCCAACCGGCGCGTGCCGCCAC
>VGZX01000020.1 GCA_016872415.1 SAR202 cluster bacterium
GCGTTGCCGGGGCGTGGCTGGGGCCGGCGCGGGGCGCGGCTCCGGGTCGGGCTGCCCTACCCTGGCGACCCTTCTCAGCTCGTCCAAGTCCTCGCGGCTGAGCTGGCGCGCCTTGCCGGGGCCGAGGTCGTCGAGGACGATGGGGCCGATGCGCACGCGGACGAGCTCGCGCACGGTGCGCCCGACCGCGTCCATGAGCAGGCGCACCTCGCGCTTCTGGCCCTCGGCCACGGTCACGGAATAGCGCATCCCGGCGCGCACGCCGGCCGGGGCGTCGGCGTCGAGGCGCGAGATGGCGATGGCATGGGCGACGCCGTCCGGCAGGGGCACGCCGGCGAGCAGGCGCTCGCGGTCCGCGCTGGAGAGCGGGGCATCGAGGACAACGTGGTACTCCTTTTGCACCTCGTAGCGTGGATGAGTGACGTGGAGCACGAGGTCGCCGTCGTTGGTCAGCAGCATGAGGCCGGCGCTGTCGAGGTCGAGGCGCCCCGCCGGCACGAGGCCGGGGGCGCGGAGGGCCTGGGGCACGAGGTTGAGCACCGTGGGCCGGTCATGCTCGTCGCGAACGGTGGACAGGTAGCCGGCGGGCTTGTTGACGGCGAGGTAGACAAACCGTGGCTTCGATTGGGGGGCGACGCGCCGCCCGCCGGCCTCGACGCGGGCGCCCGGCGGCACCGGGTCGGTGATGCCGGTGGCGACCTTGCCGTTGACGCGCACCCTGCCGGCGCGGATGAGCTCGGCGCAGGCGCGGCGAGAGCCGAGGCCGGCATGCACGAGGTACTTCACGAGGGTGAGGGGGGCGTCGTTGGGGGGCCGATTCGAGCGACGTTCCATGAGCAAGAGCCTAACACAGCCGCCCGTGGCCGCGGAGTGCGCCGACAAATCCCCGTTGACGGCGTACCCGTTCGAGACTATAAGGTCACCGTTGCAAGTCCATCCTGAACGGCTCGATCGGGCTCGGTCGCGAACCAGCCTCACCCCCACGCGAGGAAGACACCGTCGTGGTAGCAACCCAACCGCGGACGGCCAAGACCTCGAAGTCCTCCACTGGGAATGTCGTGCTGTTGGTCGGCACGAAAAAGGGCGGCTTCATCCTGCGGGGCAACTCCTCGCGCAGGGCGTGGACGCTCAGCGACCCGATCCTGCTCGGATCGACCGTCCACCACTTCGTGCTCGACCCACGAGATGGCCGCACGATGTTGATGGCGGCGGTCACCGGCCACCTTGGCCCCACCGTTTTCCGCTCGACCGACGCCGGCAAGACGTGGAAAGAGGCGTCGCGCCCGCCTGCCTTCAAGAAGGCCAGCGAGGGGGAGGCCGGCCTATCGGTGAAGCACGTCTTCTGGCTGACCCCGGGCCACGCGAGCGAGCCGAACGTGTGGTACGCGGGCAGCTCGCCGCAAGGGCTGTTCCGCTCGGATGACGGCGGCGTGACGTGGGAAGGCGTCGCCGGCTTCAACGAGAACCCCATGCGCGAGACGTGGACCGGCGGGGCGCAGGATGGCACGCCGGACGGCCCGAAGATGCACTCGATCTTGATCGACCCGCGTGACAAGCGGCATCTCTACATTGGGATGTCGAGCGGCGGCATCTTCGAGAGCACCGACGAGGGCACGTCGTGGGCGCCGCTCAACAAGGGCTGCGATTTCCCCTACCCGATACCGGGGCCGCTGCCCGAGTTCGGGCACGACCCGCACCGCGCCATGCTGCACCCGCTGATGCCGGACCTGCTGTACCAGCAGAACCATGCGGGCATTTACCGCATGGAGCGCAAGGACGCCCAGTGGACGCGCATCGGGAAGAACATGCCGCCGGAGGTGGGCGACATCGGCTTTCCCATCGTGCTGCGCCCACGCGACCCGAAGACGGTCTGGGTTTTCCACATGGACGGCACCGACGTTTGGCCGCGGACCAGCCCCGGCGGCAAGCCCGCGGTGTATGTGACGAACGACGGCGGCGAAACCTGGCGCCGCCAGGCGAACGGGCTGCCCAAGGCGAACGCCTGGTGGACCGTGCTGCGCCAGGCGATGACGTGCGACTCGCGGGACCCACTGGGCCTGTATCTCGGCACGACGACGGGCCAGTTGTGGGGCAGCACGGACGAAGGCGGGTCGTGGAGGCTCATCGCCGAGCACCTGCCGCACATCTATGCGATCGAGGCCGTGGAGCCGCGCTGATGGCGAGTGAGGGCGTGCGGCAATGAACGTGCACAGCCCGTCGCAGCTGCGCTCCTATATCGGCGCATCGCTGGTGGAGGCGGACGGCGCCACGCTGGACGAGGTGCTGCGCGGGCTCGACCGGCGCTATCCGGGCGTGCGCTTCCGCATCATCGACGAGCAGGACCGCGTGCGCGAGCAGATCCGCATCTTCGTGAACGGCGAGCAGGAGTTCGACATCACCTCGCCCGTCGGCGCCCGGGACGAGATCGTCATCGTCGGCGCCCTCAGCGGCGGGTGACGGGCGGCGACGCCGGCCACGAACGCATGCGGTCGCTGGGCGCGCGCGCCACGCAAGCGCCCGGCCGGCGCAAGTCGTCATCGCCGCCTTTCCTTGTCGGGCCGGTGAGCGGCTGCTAGAATGCTCCTGTTGTCACAAACAAGTCTACGGCCATGTAGATGGGCTTTCGCCTATTACGGCCAGCAAGGAACGGGTGCCATGGGACAGCTCATCGAACGACTGGAACGCACGACCCGGGGCTACGCCAAGCCATTTGGCTTCGGGGCGGCGGCGAAGCGAGAGAAGATCCCCCCCATGCTGCTGTTGGGAGCCGTCGCGCTGGGCAGCGACGCCGATGCGCGCAAGGCG
This sequence comes from SAR202 cluster bacterium, assembly GCA_016872415.1. GTDB lineage: Bacteria > Chloroflexota > Dehalococcoidia > Lucifugimonadales > Australimonadaceae > VGZX01. The sequence continues at coordinate 2,806 of VGZX01000020.1, forward strand.
GCCGAGGCCGGCCTGGACGGCGCGGTGGTGGCCGCCAAGGGAGCGGGCAAGAAGGCGGACGCCGAGAAGTCGGCGAAGGCGCTGAAGGAGCAGACCTGGGGGCTATGGCTGGACGAGCCGCAGAAGGAGGCGCCCGGCGAGACGGACTTCCAGGTGTTCTCGTCCGACGGCACGCCCATCGCGGTGCTGGGCGGCGAGGGGCGCACCGCGTTCATGCAGGTGAACCCCGACTTGGACGACAGCCTGCTGCGAACGATCGACGACCTGCCGGTGGACGGGTTCCTGGTGTCGCTGGCGGACGCGAGCGCGCTGACGGTGCGGCAGCTGATGCGAATCGCCCGGGTGCGCGGCGTGACCTCGAAGTGGCTGCTGGTGCATGTGACGCAGCCGCCCAGCCAGGACGAGCTTGGCCGGCTGCGCGACGCGGGCGTGAACGCCGTGGTGGTGGACGTGGCCGGGCATGGCGCCGAGGCGCTGAAGGCATGCCGCGAGGCGCTGCTGGAGCTGCCCAAGAAAGAGGACAAGCGCAAGAACGGAGCGGTCGCCACGCTGCCACCGATGCGGCAGGCGGCATCGCCGTCGCGGCGGACCGCCGAGCCGGAGCCGGACGACGATGACGACGGCGGCGGGGACTTGCCGCTCTAGCCATGCTGCTCGCGAACTTCAACCTGCTGTTCGACGACCCCGGCGCGTTTTTCGTCCTGGTGGGCGCCGTCGCCGTCTCGCTGCTCATCGCCATCTCGGTGCACGAGTGGGCGCACGCGGCATCGGCGGCGCTGCAAGGCGACTTCACCGCGAGGCGGCAGGGGCGGCTCACGCTCAATCCGGGGGCGCACCTGGAGCCGGTGGGCACGGTGATGCTGCTGGTGGCCGGCTTCGGCTGGGGCCGGCCCGTTCCGTTCGACCCACGGGCCCTGCGGACGGGCAGGCTCGGCGTCGCGCTCGTGTCGTTCGCCGGGCCGTTGTCGAACATCGTGCTTGCCCTGCTGTTCGCGCTGCTGTTCCGCGTTGGGCTGCTGGACGCGGGCGAGATCACGCGCGGCGCGCTGCATGCCGGCAACGTGAGCGCCTGGCTGTCGCTCATCGGCATCTACAGCGTGACGCTCAACCTCATACTGGCCGCGTTCAACCTGCTGCCGCTGGCGCCGCTCGACGGCTCCGGCATACTCACCGGCCTGGCGCCGCGGCGCTGGCTGCCATTGGTGCGGCGCGTGAACGTGTGGGGCCCGGTGGCCTTGGTCATGCTGATCCTCTCGAACCTGGCGTTCGACGTGAACGTGCTCGGCTTCGTGTTCGACCCGGTGATAAGATTCGCTGACCGCCTGGTGGGCGCGTAGCTTCGAGCGAGAGGGCCGATCGCATGCAGCAGGCGACACGCCTGATACGTCCGGCGCACCGGCGCATGAACGCGACGGTGACCGTGCCGGGCTCCAAGAGCGTCACGAACCGGGCGTTGCTGGTGGCGGCGCTGGCCGGCGGCGAGTCCCGGCTGAGCGGCGTGCTCGAAAGCGACGACACGGTCGTGTTCATCGAGGCGTTGCGGTCGCTGGGCTTCAGCGTCGCATACGACCGGGCCGCCGCGACCTGCCGCCTGGTGGGCAACGGGGGGCGCGTTCCCACGGCGCGCGGCAAGGTGTGGTGCGGCAGCGCGGGCACGGCGTCGCGCTTCTTGCTGGCGGTGGTGGCCGCGGGCGAGGGTACTTTCGAATTCGACGCGACGGCGCAAATGAAGGCGCGGCCCATTGGCCCGTTGATCGACGCGCTGCGCGACCAGGGCGCCGAGGTGACCCTGTCGCCCTCCGGCTCGTTCCCGCTGACGATGCGGGCGCGCGGACTGCGGGGCGGGCGGATTCAGCTGTCGAGCGGCGACCAGAGCAGCCAATACCTCTCGGCGGTGCTCATGGCGGCCCCGCTGGCGTGCGCGCCGGTGGAGGTGCTGACGGCGGTGACGGTGAGCCGTCCCTATGTCGACATGACGCTGCGGATGATGGCCGATTTTGGCGTTGAGGCGCACCGGGAGGGCTATGAGCGTTTCGGGATCGCGGCGCCGGCGCGCTACCGTGGCCGCGCGTACACCATCGAGGCCGACGCTTCCACTGCTTCGTACTTCTTCGCGGCGGCGGCCGTGACCGGGGGCCGCGTGCGCGTGCCCACGTTGTCGCGGACGAGCATGCAGGGCGACACGCGGTTCGTGGACGTGCTGGAGGCGATGGGCGCGCGAGTCACGGACACGGGCGATGGGATCGCCGTCGAGGGGCCCGAGCGGCTGCGCGGCGTCACCGTGGACATGGGCGACATTTCGGACACCGTGATGACGCTGGCGGCCATCGCGCCGTTCGCCGATGGGCCGACCACCATCACGAACATCGGGCACATCCGCCTGAAGGAGTCCGACCGCATCGCGGCGATGGCGGACAACCTGGCGCGCACCGGCGTGCGGGCGGAGGCGGGCAAGGACTTCCTGGTGGTGCACCCCGGCAAGCCGCGCGGGGCCACCATCGACCCGCACGGCGACCATCGCGTCGCGATGGCCTTCTCCGTCATGGGCCTGGTGGCGGACGGCATCGTCATCGCCGACCCGGCGTGCGTGGCAAAGACGTGCCCGAACTTCTACGAGCTGCTCGAAGGGCTGTATTAGCATGGCGGCCTCCAGCGACGGCACGAAGCAGGCACCCCACGCGCGCCGTCCCCTGCTGGTCGTCATCTCGGGCCCGTCCGGCGTGGGGAAGGACGCGGTGCTGCACGCGCTGCGCGCGTCGCACCCCGAGCTTTTCTTCACCGTGACCGCCACGACGCGGCCAAGACGCGCGGGCGAGGTGGACGGCCACGACTATATCTTCCTCACGAACGAGCAGTTCGAGGAGTTCGTCGAGCGCGGGGAGCTGCTGGAGCACGCGCAAGTGTATGGGCGTTGGTATGGCGTGCCGAAGTGGCAGGTACGCAATGCGCTGGCACGCGGGCAGGACGCGATCGTGAAGGTGGACGTGCAGGGCGCCTCGACCATCCGCAAGGGGACGCCCGACGCGGTGCTGATCTTTCTCGCGCCGCCATCGATGGAGGAGCTGGAGCGTCGCCTGCGCTCGCGCAAGACGGAGGACGACGAGCAGCTGCGGCTCCGCATGCAGACGGCGGCGCTGGAGATGCAGCAGGCGCGTTGCTTCGACTATGTGATCGAGAACGAGACCGGCGCCATCGACGATACCGTGGCGCGCGTGATCGAGGCGATGGAGCGCGAGCGCGAGAAGCACCCCAACCGCGAGGTGCGGCTCTAGCGGCAGTCCCCATGGAGCAAGTCACCCTTTCGGAGTCACCACCGCATGTCTGACCGGTTCGACCTGTTCGAGGCGATCTACACGACCCGCGCGATCCGCAAGTTCAAGCCCGACCCGATTCCGCCGCCATTGCTGCGGCGCGTGCTGGAGGCGGCCACACAGGCGCCCAGCGGCATGAACCGACAGCCTTGGCGTTTCGTCGTGGTCACCGACCCGGGGCTGAAGCGGGAGCTGGGCGACATCTACCGGCGGGGCTATTTCGGCAACCGCGGCGCCGACTTCGCGAAGCAGGCCGAGGCCGACCCACGCGCCTATTTGGGCCTGCACATGGCCGACGCGCCGATGCTGGTGCTGGCATGCGGGCCGGCCGTGCGCCCCGACTCGCACCCGATGCAGCACGTCGCGCCCTATGCGTCGGTGTTCCCCGCCGTGCAAAACATGCTGCTCGCGGCCAGGGCGCTGGGGCTGGGCGGCGTCATCACCATCAACCACCGCTGGTTCGAGCAGGAGGCGGCGCGGCTGATCGACCTGCCGGCGGACCAGCAGATCATGGCGATGGTCCCGCTCGGCTATCCGACGGAGCGGCACGGCAAGAAGACGCGCATGCCGGTGGAAGAGGTGACCTACCTCAACCGGTGGGGCGCGCACGCATCGTTCGCCAACGATTGACGGCGGAACCACCGTGCGCATTCTCGTCGCGCCGCAGGGGTTCAAGGGCACGCTGACCGGCAAGCAAGCGGCGGCGACCATGGCAAAGGGGGTGCGGCGCGCGCTGCCGGACGCCCGGGTCGAGGCGTGCCCCGTCGCCGACGGCGGGCACGAAACGCTCGACGTGCTGCTGGAGGCGACGGGCGGGCGCTCGTTCGTCGCGACCGTCGAGGGGCCGCTTGGCGATCCGGTGGACGCGCGATGGGGCGTGCTGGGCGACGGCGAAACGGCGGTGGTGGAGATGGCGCGGGCGTCGGGGCTGACGCTGGTGGCGCCGGCGCGACGCGACCCGTGGAAAGCCAGCACCCGGGGCACCGGCCAGCTGATCCGCGCCGCGCTCGACGCGGGATACCGCCGGGTCATCGTGGGCGTGGGCGGCAGCGCGACGAACGACGCGGGAGCGGGCGCCGCGCAGGCGCTCGGCGCTCGGCTGCTGGATGCCGGCGGGCATGACATTCCACGGGGCGCGGCGGGTCTCACGCGCCTCGCCGCGATTGACGTGACGGCGCCGCTCGCGGCGGCCTTGCTGGTCGCCGCTGACGTGGCGAACCCGCTGTGCGGGCCGGACGGCGCGACGATGACCTATGCGCCGCAGAAGGGCGCCCGCGGCGATCAGCTGCCGGCGCTGGAGGCCGCCATCGCCCATTTCGCCGCGGTCGTCGAGCGCGACGTGGGAATCCACATCGCCGCGATGCCCGGCGGGGGAGCGGCCGGCGGCCTCGCCGCGGGGTTGGTGGCGTGCCGGGAGGCTCGGCTTGCGTGGGGCGCCGGCCTGGTGTGCGACGCGCTGGGCATCGACGAGCGCATTGGAAGGGCCGACGCGGTCATCGTCGGCGAGGGACGCATCGACGCGCAGACGCTGTTCAACAAGGCGCCATTGGAGGTGGCGCGCCGTGCGCGTGCGCTGGGCAGGCCGGTGGTGGCGATTGGCGGCAGCGTGGGCGCGGGCGCCGAGGGGTTGCGCGCGCATGGCGTCGTCGTCATCGAGAGCGCATCGGAGGACGGGGCGCCGGTGCCGGGGGACGCCAAGGAAGCGGCCCGGCGCCTGGCGGATGCGACGGAGCGGGCATTACTTCGGGCGCTGGCCGAAGGCACGCTCCGCGATCTGGCCTAGCCGGCGTCTCGCGGCACGGGCGTGGCAGGCGGACGCCGGAGCGGCGCGGCTGGCGGCGCCTAGCCGGTGCCCGCGACGGAGCCCTTGGCCGGCTCGGCCTTGGGCGCGGCGAGCGGGCGCGCCAGCCACACCAGCAGCGCGGCGATCATCCAGAAGGCGAAGATGAGCCAGAAGGCCAGCGTGTAGGTGCCCGTGGTGTCGTGGATGAACGCGATGAGGAAGGGCGAGGCCGCCGCCACGAGCAGGGCGTAGGGTGCGAAGGCTCCGCGAATGGCGCCGAGATAGCGGCGGCCAAAGTAGTTGGACCAGATGAGCGGGTTCGTGGCGACATAACCGCCGAGCGTCACGCCCGACATGGCCGAGTAGATCATCGCCGTCACGGGCGAGGAGACGGCGAACAGCAGGAACAGCAGCGTGAGGCCGGTGCCGGCTGAGAGCACCACCATGATGGTGCGGATGTGGTAACGATCGCCCATGTTGCCCCAGATGAGCCGGCCGGCGATGGCGAACGCGCCGTACATGGACACGGCAAGCGTGGCGCCTTCGGCGGAGATGCCATTGTCGATGTAGTGCGGGTACCAGCTGGTGGCGAGGCCCTGCAACGATGGCGCCGCCAGGATCGTCGCGCCGACCAGCAGCCAGGTGGTGGGCTTCCGAACGACCTCGCGCACGGTGAAGCTGTGCTCCTGCCGCATGCGTTGCGCGCGCGCGCCCGCCGCGGCGGTCGATTGCTCGGGGGGCGCGCCGTCGGGCGTGAGGCCGAGGTCCTCCGGCGAGCGGCGAGTGAGGGCCGAGATGGGCACCATGAGCACCATCATCACGATGCCCGTGAGCAGCCAAGTGGTGCGCCAGCCGTATGCGTCGACGGCGGGGCGCACGAGCAGCGGCGATATGAACGCGGCGACGGAACTGCCGAGCGTGCCGATGCTGACGGCGATGCCCCGCTTGCGGATGAACCACTTGGGCACGAGCGCCTGGTAGAGCAGACCGCTGGCGCCGGCGGAGCTGAGCCCGCCGATGACGCCGAACACGACGTAGTATTCGACGACCGACGACACGCGCACCAGGGCGATGGTGGTGGCGGCGAACACGGCGGAGGAGGCGACCATGACGATGCGCGGCCACTTGGGGTGGTCCATGAGGCGGCTGGTGAGCGGCAGCAGCAAGATGCCGATGACGAGCCGCAGACTGAGCACGCCATAGATCGTGGAGCGGCTCCAGCCGAGGTCGTTGCCCATGGGGACGGCGAACAGGCCAAAGGCCCACACCGTGGGGCCGGCGGTGGCGGCGGTCGTGAGGAACTGGCCGGCGACGATGAGCCAGCCGTAGAAGAATGGCAGGCGGCGGGCCCATGCGGGTCGAGCGGGCGTTGCGTTCACATGACCACTGACGTTTCGCTGAGTGGGTGGATGCTACGGCGCGCGGCGCGGCGAGGCAAGAGTGCGCGCTATTCCCGTCCGACGATGAGCATGTGGACGACGCCGGGACCGTGGACGCCCACGGTGAGGGTCTGCTCGATGTCGGCGGTGCGGCTGGGGCCGGAGATGAAGTTGGCGTAGGCGGCGACGTGCCCCCTGCCCTTCATGTGCTCGAGGCGGACGGTGGCGAAGTAATCGTCAAGCGTTTCCAGTATCTGCTCGATGCCGACGATGGCGACATAGACGGGCGGCGCGAGGGAGGCGAGCCGCGCCACGCCGCGACGCGGGACGATGACGCAGCTGGCCGTCTCGGCGATGGCCCACGACACGCCCGTCACGCCGAGGTCCGCGTCGAACGCCGTCGCCTTGAGGGAGTCGCGCGAGCGGTTGCGGCCGGAGGCGAGGATGATGGGCGCGGCGCGGGCACGGCGTAGCGGCCCGTCGTAGTCGGCCTGGCGAAAGCAGTCTTCGGCGGTCCGCACGACATTCCGCGCATGCAGGCCGGCGGCGATGGCGGCAACGGCGGCGGCGGCCTCGTCGTGCGTCTCGACGCGGTGCACGTGCCAGCCCACCTTGGTGGCGTTTTCCGCCAGGCGCTCCGCGTTGCGCTCGCGACGGGCCTCGACCTTGGCGCGGATCGTCCGCAGCTTTTCCTCCTGGCGAACCAGGTTCGTCTTCAGCGGTGGATGGTCGGGCGGCGAGGTGGCGGGCTCGGCGCGGCCCAGGGCCTGGCGGATGCGCTGGAGGAATGCTTCCTTTGCGGGAGAGGCCTCGGGCTGGGTGGTCATGGCTCAGCCCGCGAGAGGCCGTCGCGCCAGCGCCGCGCGAAGCTCTTCTCGGCGACGGCGGGGAAATCGCGCGCTTGCGTCCACGCGGCGAGCAGGGGCAAGCGCGAGCGCCTGATGACGCCTTCGCGCGACAGGGGCCGTTGCATGAGGCGGGCCAGGCGCGACGAGCGTTCGAGCGATTCGCGCGCGCGCATCATGTCGACCCAGCGGCGCATGAGCAGCCGCTCGGCCCAGGTGCCCGTGCGACGCGCGGCCTCAGGGCGCAGGTCCAGCAGCAGTTTGGGAATGTCGATCTTGACGGGGCAGACATCCTTGCAGGCGCCGCACAGCGTGGAGGCGAACGGCAGGTCGGCGCCGCGGGCGAAGCCATTCATGGCGGGCGTGACGATGGCCCCGATGGGCCCCGGGTAGACCCAGCCGTAGGCGTGGCCGCCCGTTTTCTGGTACACGGGACAGACGTTGAGGCACGCGCCGCAACGGATGCACTTCAACGCCTCGCGCAGCCGCTCGTCCTTCAGCAGATTGAGGCGGCCGTTGTCGACCAGCACCAGGTGGAACTCCTCGGGGCCGTCCTCGTCGCTGGCGCGGCGCGGGCCGCTGATGAAGGAGTTGTAGCTGGTGATGCGCTGGCCGGTGGCGGACCGTGGCAGGAGGCGCAGGAACAGCGCGACGTCCTCGATGGCCGGGATGACGCGCTCCATGCCCGCCAGCGCGACGTGGACGCGGGGCACGGAGGTAGTCATGCGGCCGTTGCCCTCGTTCGTCACCAGCACCACGGTGCCGGTTTCGGCCACGACGAAGTTGGCGCCGCTGACGCCCATGTCGGCGGTGGCGAATTGCTGGCGGAGCGCATTGCGCGCGATGGCGCAGAGCGTCTTGATGTCGTCGGTGGGGGCACTCCGCAGCCAGTCCTGAAACAGGCGGGAGACGTCTTGGCGCGTTTTGTGCATGGCCGGGGCGATGATGTGGAACGGGGTTTCCTTGGCGAGCTGGATGATGTATTCGCCGAGGTCGGTTTCCACCGGCACGATGCCCTCGGCTTCGAGCGTCGGGTTGAGGCGCATCTCCTCGGAGACCATGGACTTGCTTTTGATGACGCGCTTCACCGCGTTGCGCTTGGCGATGTCCAACACGATGCGGTTCGCCTCGGCGGCGTCGGCGGCGAAGTGGACGTGGCCGCCGTTGCGGCGCACGTTGCGGTCGACCATGTCGAGGTAGAAGTCGAGGTTGAGCAGCGTTTGGAGCTTGATGGAGCTGGCGCGCTCGCGCATCTGCTCCCACGTCTCCGGCGGGAACTCGCTGGCGACGGCGGCATCGCGGGCCTCGGTGAAGTGGCGGACGACGTGGTGGAGGGTCTGCTGCAACTTCGGGTTGCGGACGGCCACGGCTGACGAGCGTTTGAACGCGGCGGCTTTGGCGGCCAAGCGCTAGCCCCCCTCGCCAGCGAGCAGCTCGGCGATGTGTAGGGCGCGCGTGTCGAGTGCGCGGCGACGCATGGCGCCGGCCATGTGCATGACGCAGCCGCAATCCGTGGTGACCACGGCGCGGGCGCCGGTGGCTTCGACGTGGCGGAGCTTTTCGTCGAGGATGGCGCCCGAGACCTCGGGGAACTTGACGGAGAAGAGGCCACCGAAGCCGCAGCAGGCCTCGCTGGCTTCCATCTCGCGCAGCTCGGCGCCCTCGACGGCGGCGACCAGGGCGCGCGGCCCCTGCTTGATGCGGAGCTCGCGGAGGGCGTGGCAGCCATCGTGGTAGGTGACGGAGCCGCTGAATTTCGCTCCCACGTCGTCGACTTCGAGGACTTCGGTGAGGAATTCGGTGAACTCATAGGTGCGGGCGACCAGCTGGCGCACGCGCTCCAGCGTGGCCTCGTCGCCTTGGAACAGCTCGGCGTAGAAGACCTTGATCATCGACGCGCAGGAGCCGGAGGGCACCACCACGTAATCGTCGCCGGCGAAGATGTCGAGGAAGCGTCGCGCGACCGCCGTTGCCTCGGCGCGGTAGCCGCCGTTGAACGCGATCTGCCCGCAGCACGTCTGCTGCTCTGGAAACGAAACGTCGACGTCGAGGCGGCGGAGCACCTTCACGGCCGCTTCGCCGACATGGGGGAAAAACTGATCGATGAGGCAGGTGACGCAGAGCGCCGCCTTGACACGCCGCGGCGATGGTTGAGAGCGCCCACTACGGGGCCGATGACGGGCCATGGCGCAACGCTATCAAAGGGCGGCTGGCGTGGCAAGCAGGCGGCGGTGTCGTCCGGCCCCATGCGCCCCGGGAGCGGGCGCTCCCGGGTGCCCGCCGGCGCGACCTAGGCGGCTTGCCGTTCCTTGGCCTCGCGGGCCGGGCCGGCGACGAGGACCGCCATGTCCTCGAAGCGCTCGGCCGCGGGGGCCGAGGCGACTGCCTGGCTGAACAGGCGCGGCGTGACGCCATCGGTGATGGGGGACTTGCGGATCGTGTCGCCGCGCAGGCCGCGGAGCCAGCCGGCGATCCTGACGATGCCGGGCTCTCGCTTGGCGGCCGGCAGGGGCGTGGGGCGCAACACATCTCCGAGGTTCATAGCGGCCTTCCACTCTTCTTTCCGGGCGGCATGTTTGGGTGCCGCCGCCGTTCCCACGACATGCCAACCATTGTTGGGCTGTCCCGAAAGCATTGTGCGGTATCCGCAGGCATATCCACAAATTTCGTAAACGGCACCGAAGGGCAAGCGAGGATGCGCTTTTCCCCTCGGCCGAGGGGGGTGATGCGTCCTTGGCGCTCGGCGCGGGCGAGCGTGACGAGTTTCGTAGAGAAAGGGCGGCTCGTCAGGGTTGCGGCGGGCCATGGCGGACGAAATGGCGCATCGCGCATGGTCCGGCCCTTGGGCGGCGGGAGGAAGGCGGCGCGGGGCGCGTCACTCGCGCTTGGCCGCGACGGAGCCGGCGGCGCCCGGCACCTCCTCGGGTGGGCGCACGCGCCGGAAGTAGGCGAACAGCGCCAAGTCGTAGCCGATCTTCAGGACGCCGCAGGCGACGAACGGCGCGGCGGCGGAGACGGCCTCCCACAGCGCGGTGGAGAGGCGCGGCCCCACGGTGGAGGCGACACTGCGCCCCACCATGTGCAGGCTCGCCATCGCCACGCGTTCGTCGGGGCCGACGATCGCCATGGTGTAGGAGTCGCGGGTCGGCACGGCCATCATGCTGAACAGCGAGCGCGCCTGCCAGAGCACGACGGCGAGCGTGGCGGTGGGGGCGAACGCGGCACCGATGAGCAGCAGGCTGGCCGGTATGTGCGTGAAGACCATGGTGTTGAGCAGGCCGATGCGGGCGGCGATGCGCGCCGCGGCCCAGAGCGACAGCGCCGACAGCAGCTGCGACACGAAGAAGACGACGGCGAGGGAGCCGACATCGAGCCCGAAGCGGGTGTTGAACCAGTAGGCGACGAGGCTTTGCATGATGAGCGCGCCGCCGAGCGCGTCGACGCTGAAAAGGCCGACCAGGGTGAACATGGGCCGGCGCGACGGGAGCCGCAGCGGATTCGACCAACGGCGGACGGGCCGCGGAGCCTCGACCGCCGGCGACAGCAGCGCGAACAGGAACGTGGTGACGAGCAGGCAGGCCGCGAACGCGCCGAAGGCCAGCCGGAAGCCCGTGAGCTCGGCGATGCCGAACAGCCGCGCCAGCCACTCGGGCGCCCCGGCGAGCAGCGCGCCGCAGGCGGCGGCGGACGTCGCCACCATGCGGTAGAGCGCCTAGATGTCGGTGCGGCGCCGGGCTGGCGCGGTGTCGGCGAGGCTCGCCGTCTCGATGGCCTGGGTCGCCGATCCGAGCGAGCCGCCGGCGCCGGCCAGCATGCCAACGATGGAGGCGAGCAGCAGCAGCCAGTAGCTCTGGGTGGCGACGAGCACGAGCGCGGCGGTCACGGTGACGAGGCTGAGCGCGATCATGGCGCGACGCCGCCCGAATCGCTCGCCGCCAACCGCCATGAGGGTGGCGATGACCGCCGAGCCGCCGACGCCCGCGGTGAAGAACCAGCCGATGCGGGTGAGGGAGAACCCGAGCTTGCCGAGGTAGACGCCCAGCAGGACGGCCATGAGGCCGTATGCGAGGCTCCGCTCGGCCTGGGTGGCGATGAGCAGGCGTCCGTCCCGGCTTATCCACGCAAGCGACATCGAGAGGGTGCCCCGCACCGGTGAATGGCGAGACTCTACCACCCGCGACGCGCCGGCGGCGCCGAACCGTCTACGGCTGCCGCTGCTGGTTCCAGATGGACAGGTTGTTGCAGCGCTCGCACGTCTCTGGTGGGATGAACCCCCATTTCATGAGGAAGCCGAAGACGAGACAGCCGGCGCAGAAGGCGAGCGCGGCCTCGAGCGCGGCGAACACGACAATGGTGCCGAGGACCGCCTTGGCGATGCCCACCTCGCCGAAGCCGTACATCAGCACGAGGGCGATCGAGGAGAGGGCGAGGCCGATGGTCTGGGCGAACTGCTTGGGCGGCCCGGCCACGGGCTTGTGATGGCGCAACACCTTGGGCGCGATGACCCGCGTGGCAAGCGAGCCGATGATACTGAGGCGGGGCCCCGCCAGGACGTGGGCAAGGAAGCTGTAGACCATGAAGAAGGTGAGCCAGCGAATGTCGAACACGATGATGGCGAGGCCCAAGAGGAACGTCATCGCGGCCACGCTGCGCGCGGCGTATTCATTCACGGGATGGGGGAACGAGAAGAAGGCGCGGAGGCCGGTCTTCGTCTCGGCAGCTGTCGTCGCCATGTCCACCTCTACGTCGAATCGATCTCGGAGGCAAAAGAAAAGCCCTCGCCATGCACGAGACATCCCGCAGACAGCGAGGGCGGGCCGCGCGGCGCGGCCGGCGTTGTCTACGGGACGCTGGTACAGACGCAGGGCACGAACTGCATACATCCATCGTAGGAATCCGCGCCGCCCATGTCAAGAAACGTCGTCCGAGCAAGGGTGCCCGCCCCTCGTCGAGCGCGCTCCGTTTCCCCCATGCCGCCTGGTGGTGAGCACGATTGGCCGGGGCGCCGGCGTCTGACAGCATCGGGACGAGATTCAACGTCCTCGTAGAGCGACAACGCATGACGCCTTGGCGACAATCGATTTCGTGGATGCGCCGGGCCCCCTGGCCCGCGGCGCGAAGGCAGCGGGGCATCACGGGGCTGGAAACGGCCATCATCTTGATCGCCTTCGTCGTCGTGTCGTCGGTGCTCGCCTACACCGTGCTGTCGGTCGGCCTTTTTAGCGCGCAGAAGGGCAAGGAGGCCACCCACGCCGGTCTGGACCAGGCCGGCAACAGCATGGAGATCGTCGGCCAGGTGACGGCGCGTGGACGGCCTCGGCGAACGTGACGGTCGCCACCGACAGCGCCGACCCGAAGGAGGGCGGAGCGAGCGCGGTGCTGACCGTGGCGGCGGGCTTCACCACCGGCCTGGTGGCCTACGTGGGCCTGGGGGCGCCGGTGGACATTTTGGGCAACTGGTCGGCCGGCCTGTGCATCGAGTCCAGCGCCAGCCTGCCCGCCGGAACGCTGCAGCTGGTGTTGGACGATACCGCCGGCTGCGGATCGCCGCTGGAAACGCTGGACATCGGCGCGCTCTCGGCGGACACGTGACAGCGCGAGGTGATGCGCCTGACGGCACCCGCCGCGCTCAACGCCGTGGCCTGCGCCGGCATCGCGGCCGCGTCCGACCCCGGCGCCGTCACGCTGCACGTCGACCAGATCGAAGGGCCCGCCGAAGTGCATACGGTGCATTTGACCTTGGCGACCGCGCTGCGCGGACTGGGCGTGTCGTTCATTTCGACGGCGGACGCGGACGGCGACGGCCTGCTATCGGACGAGACGCCGCGCAACCACAGCGTCGCGGTGAGCTACCTCGACAGTACGCAACTGGTGAACGACCTCGCGTGGACCGTCACGCCGCTGGGCCGCGACGATGGCGACGACGTGTTGGAGGCGGACGAGAAGTTCGTGTTGAATATCAGCCTGCGGGCGCTGGACCCGACGCCCGTGGGCGGTATGCCCATCAACCTCACGATTCGCCCGAACGATGGCGCGTTCCTCGGCATCGAGAAGCGGACGCTATCGTCGATCACGCCGTCGATGCTGCTGCGATAGCGTCGATGCCGCACCCCGCGCCGCTCGGTTGATTCGCGTGGGCTGGTACGGTAGGGTGTCGAATGCCAGCCCGGCGCCCCGAGCTGCGTTCCAGCCCACGATGGAGGCGGTGCGCTCTTGTCTCAGGAACTCGTCCTTAGCGCCGTTGACCAATCTCCCATGCGGCGCGGCGGCACGGCCGCCGAGGCTCTGCGCGACACCGTGCGCCTGGCCCAGGCGACCGACCGCCTTGGCTATGCGCGCTTCTGGGTGGCCGAGCACCACAACGCCGGCACGTTCGTCGGCACCAGCCCGGAAATTCTCATCGGCCAGATATTGGCGAACACCCAGCACATCCGCGTGGGCAGCGGCGGCGTGATGCTATCGCACTACTCCGCGCTGAAGGTGGCCGAGCAGTTTCGCATCCTCGACGCGTTCTATCCGGGCCGGGTGGACCTCGGCATTGGGCGGGCACCGGGCAGCGACCAGCTCACGGCGTCGGCTCTGGCTTACCCCAAGGTGCCGGCCGACATTCGCCACTTTCCGCAGCAGGTGAACGACGTGGTGAGCTGGCTGCACGGCAAGCTCGACGAGAAGCACCCCTTCCGCAACATCAAGGCGCAGCCGGGGCCGCAGCCGGCCACGGTGCCGGACGTGTGGCTGTTGGGGTCGAGCGACTATAGCGCGCAGCTGGCGGCGGAGCTTGGCCTGCCGTTCGCCTTCGCGGACTTCTTCGGCAACCCCTCGGAGTATGGCCCGGTGGTCGCGGAGCTCTACCGCAAGAATTTCAAGCCTTCCGCTTATTTGATCGAGCCCCGCTTGCACGTGGCGCTGCAGGTGTTGTGCGCGCCCACGGAGGAGGAGGCCGCGTTCATTGGGTCGAGCCGTAACTTGAACAAGATGAGCCAGATGCTGGGGCTGCGCGAGGGGCTGCTGCCGCCGGAGGAGGCGCGCGCCGTGGAGGAGCGCCTGACGCCGCAGCAGCGCGAGTTCCGCGAGGGGTTCCGCAAGGCCTACATCGACGGCAACCCCGCGCAGGTGAAGGCCGGCATTCTGGCGGCCGCCGAACGCTATGGCACCAACGACATCGGCATCGTGACGATCTGCTACCACTTGCGCGACCGCATCCGCTCGTACGAGCTTATCGCGCAGGCGTTCGGGCTGCAGCCGCGCGGGGAGCAGCGCGAGGCCACCTCATCCGCCGGTTAACGGGAGACGACATGGGCGCCATCGACGACCGTTTGCGCGAGCTGGGGATCACGCTGCCGAAGCCGCTGCGACCCGTCGCCAATTACCTGCCGGGCTACCGGGTGGGGAATTTGGTGTTCCTGTCGGGCGTGGGGCCGCGCACGAGCGCGGGAGAGCTGATCTCGGGCAAGCTGGGCGCGGACTGCACGGTGGAGCGCGGCTACGAGGCTGCGCGGTGGTGCGGTCTGCACCTGTTGACCAATTTGCAGGGCATCGTCGGCGACTTGGACAAGGTCGTCCATTTCGTGAAGCTGCTGGGCATGGTGAACGCGACGCCGGACTTCAAGGACACGCCCGCCGTCATCAACGGCTGCTCGGACTTGCTGGTCGAGATATTCGGCGAGCGCGGCAAGCATGGCCGCTCGGCGGTGGGCATGGGCACGTTGCCGTTCGGCATGGCCGTCGAGATCGAGGGAATCGTCGAGGTGCGCGACTAGGCCGAGCGGACGTTTCAGCCGTCCAGCCCGTATACTTTCCGGCGTCCGGTGGAACGCGCCGCCCGCACGGGTGGACGCCCGCCGCCACCACGCCAGGAGTCCGTCGCAGCCATGATGCCTGATTTCGCCCGCGGCCATGTCGGCTGGGAATTTTTCTTCTCCGGAATGATCTTCGTCCTTTCGATCGTCGTCGCGCTGATCGTCCACCCGGTGCTGACCAGCATCGCGAAGCGCGTGACGAGCAACACGAAGGGCACGCTGGACGACCGCATGGTCGAGGCGCTCACGGTGCCGCTGCAGGTGTTCGCGCTCACGCAAGGCGTGCTGCTGGGTCTGACGAACACCACCGATCTGAGCCAATACCAGGGCACGATCAACGCCGCGTGGGTCATCAGCCTGGTCCTGAACATCGCGTTCGCCGTGAACCGCGTCATCGGCGCGTTCATCACTTGGTAAGGCGAGACGCTCGCGGTCAAAACGAAGACGAACCTCGACGACCGGCTCATGCCGCTTGGGCGGCGGCTCGGCTTCATCGTCGTCTACACGCTGGCGTTCCTCACCATCGCCAACCGGCTTGGATGGTCGCTCACGCCGGTCCTCACGGGGCTGGGCCTCAGCGGCCTGGCCGTCGCCCTGGCGCTACAGCCGACATTGAGCAACCTGATCGTGAGCGCGTGGCTGGCCGGTGACGGGACGCTGTCGGTGGGGGACATCGTCGAGGTGCAGGGCGGCCCCGCCGGCACGGTGACGGACGTGTCGTGGCGGACGACACGCATCATGACGCCGGCCGGCAATATCGTCATGATCCCGAACTCGACGCTCGTGAACAGCACCGTGACCAATTTAAACAGCGTGACGCCGGAGATGAACGCCGTGGTGAACTGCGGCGTGTCGTACGACGTGAACCTGGCGCGGGTGCGCGACGTGTGCTTGGAGGTGTGCCGCGAGACGGCCAATGCGCTGGGCGATTCGGTGGTGGTGAGGAGTTTCGAGCCCTTGGTGCGCTTCCGCGAGTTCGGCGATTCCAACATCACATTCATCCTCATCATGCGCGCCACGAACCGGGGCAACACCTTCCTGATCCAGCACGAGCTGGTGATGCGCCTCCATGAGCGTTTCGGCCGCGAGGGCATCGAGATCAACTACCCGGTGCGGAAGCTGGTGCTGCCGCCGGAGCTGGTCGGGGGCCAGCAAGCCGCCGTGCTGACGAGGCCGTCGGCGGCGAAATCCAACGGGGGCGGAGCGGAGCAGTAGCGCCGGCGCGAGGCCGGGGATGACCGCCCGCAGACAAGCGCCATTTGTGTCCTGATTAATACTGCCTCATTCGGCGTGTAATGCCGGCTTACCATGCGCGTGGCCGCCGGAGCCCGCCGAGGACGAGGAGCCATGCTGCCTGATTTCGCTCAAGGCGACCCTCTGTGGGAAGCCGCGTTCGGGGTTGGGATATTCGCCATTGGCATCGTGCTGTCGTTGTTCGCGGAGCCGGTCATCGTCCGGGTGACGCGGCGGCTCACGAAGCAGACGAAGACGAGCCTGGACGATCACATGGTGGAGGCGCTGGCGCGGCCGCTGCAGCTGTTCATCCTGGCGCAAGCGGCCGGCATCGCGCTCACCAGCACCACGTTCTTGAACCCCTGGCAAGCCACCGTCACGCTTGGCTGGCGGGTGCTGGTGGTGGCGATCGGCGTCATCGCGGTCGCGCGCTTGTTCCGCGGCCTCACGCGCTGGTACGGCGCGGACGTCGCGTCGCGGACCAAGAGCAGCCTGGACGACCGCATGCTGCCGCTGGTCAACCTTCTCTTCACCGGCCTGATCGTGGGTATCGGGCTGCTGGTGATCGC
Source organism: SAR202 cluster bacterium (assembly GCA_016872415.1). GTDB lineage: Bacteria > Chloroflexota > Dehalococcoidia > Lucifugimonadales > Australimonadaceae > VGZX01. The sequence continues at coordinate 19,725 of VGZX01000020.1, forward strand.
GAGCACGCTCGGCTTAAAGGTGCAGCCGGTGCTGGCCGGCCTCGACCTCAGCGGCCTGGCGATCGCGCTGGCGCTGCAGCCTACGCTGGCGAACTTGATATCGAGCGCCTGGATGGCGACCGACGGCACGGCGACCGCGGGGGACTTCGTGGAGGTGCAGAATGGGCCGAGCGGCACGGTGCTGGATATTGGGTGGCGCACCACGCGGATCCTCACGCCGGTGGGCAACGTGGTGATGATTCCGAATTCGACCCTGGCGAACGCCATCATCACGAACTATCAGGCCGTGACGCCGGAAATGAACGCCATCGTCGCTTGCAGCGTCTCGCTCGCGAGCGACCTCAACAGGGTGGAGGGCCTGGCGCTCGACGTCGTCAAGTCGGTGATCCACGACCTGCCGGAAACCGTGGTGTCGAAGGGCTTCACGCCGGTGGTGCGCTTCCGCGAGTTCGGCGAGTACGAGGTGAAGTTCAACCTGCTGGCCCGAGGCAAGGACCGAGGGAGCGTGGCGGCGATCAACCACGAGATCATCAAGCGGCTGCACCGTCGCTTCAACGAGGCGGGCATCGAGTTTGGGATGCCGTCGCGACGCCTGCACTATCAGGGTGCCCTCGCGAGCGGCAACGGCAAGCCGACGGAGCCCGGAGCCCTTGCCAGCGTTCACCGCTTGCGGCGCGATCAGACGGACCCCGACGCGGAGGACGCGGACGTGTAGCCCGATCCCGGTGAAGACCGACCGGGGAGACGATGCCGGATCGTCCCGGCGTTGGGGCGCGGCCACGACCAATTGCCGTACGTTCGCGAGAGGCAGTTCGCCAGGGAGTGCGCGATGATCGGCGCATGGTTTGGATCGCCGCTCGACGTCCTGTTCTTCGTCGCGCTGTCCGCGGTCGGGGCCTACGGCAGCGTCATCATCCTCACGCGCATTGCGGGGCTGCGGAGCTTCGCCAAGATGTCGTCCTTCGACTTCGCGATGACCATCGCGGTGGGGACGCTCATCTCGTCCACGGCCGCGTCGCGGGAGCCGCAACTGGTGCGCGCGGTCGTCGTGCTCGTCATCTTGTACGGCTCGCAGGCGATCATCGGGTTCTTGCGCGTGCGCTCGGCGCGGGTGAAGGACGTGGTCGACAACCGGCCGCTGCTGCTGATGGCGCGCGGCCAGCTGCTGCGGGACAACATGCGGCAGGCGCGCATCACGGAGGGCGACGTGTGGGCCGCGCTGCGGGGAGGCGAACGTGCGAGCGGTGGACGACGTGACGGCTGTGGTGCTGGAGACGACGGGCGACGTGAGCGTGCTGCACGCGCCGGCCGACGGCCAGCGGCTGGACCTTCGCCTGTTCGCGGGGGTGCGCGGCGCCGATCGGCTTGCGGGCGGCTGAGCCGGCCGGCGCGAGGGGGACGAGCGACGCCAACGCAAAGCGCCCCGGCCTTCAGGCCAGGGCGCTTCCATGTTCGCGTTCGGTCGGTCGAGGGCTAGGCTCCGAGCACCTTTTCGATGTTCTTCTTGAGCACCGACTTGGGCACGGCGCCGATGATTTGTCCCGCGACCTTGCCGTCCTTGAAGATGAGCAGCGTGGGAATGCTGCGGACGCCGTATTGCATGGCGGTCTTCGGGTTGGCGTCGACGTCGAGCTTGGTGAAGCTCACCTTGCCGTCGAACTCCGTCGCCAGCTCGTCCACCACGGGGGCGATCATCTTGCAAGGGCCGCACCAGTCGGCCCAGAAGTCGACCAGCACCGGCTGCTTCGACTCGAGGACTGCCTTCGCGAACTCCGCGTCCGACACTGCCTGGGGCTTCGCCATTACCGTACCTCCAGAGGGTTCACGGCGTCGGGCCTGGGTGCCCGGCTACCGTCCCAATGATCAGATGCATCGTATCGCGTTCCGATGCAAGTTGCTCGATGAGGCCAGTGTAACGACCTCATGGCGGCGGGGTCAACGCGGGCGGCGTCACCGCTTCCGCAACGCTTCCTCCTCAGGTTCGACCGACAGGCCGTCCAGGCGGTCGCTTGCCTTGCGGGCGCCCCGGAACAGGACGGCGCTGCCGATGCGCGACATCACGACGAGCGCGATGGCGACCGGCGGCAGGAAGACGAGCACATGCGTGGTGACCGCGAAGGTGACGGCGACCGCGCGGTCGACGCCGAGCAGCGAGTGCAGCGTGTAGGTCATGGCGAATTCGTAGGTGCCGGCGGCGCCGGGCAACGAGGGGACGGCGGAGGTGAAGAAGGTGGTGGCGACCATGATGGTGGTGAGGGTGAGCACGTCGAGCTCCATGCCGAGGCCACGCGCCACGATCCAAACGGTGAACCCAAGCAGCATCCAGTGGAGGATGGAGGCGAGGAAGGATGCCCAGAGCTTGCCGGGCGATTCCTTGAGCAAGTTGGCGGCGACGGCCATTTGCTGCATGAACCGGGTGTTGCGGCCCACGGGCAGCGATGAGAGTCCCCGCGCGGCGATGATGAGCACCAGAAGGCTGGCGATGAACAGCACGAAGGCGCCGACGAGCTGGATGCTGGCGCCGCGCAGCTGGGGCACAAGCAGCACGCCCATGCCCATGAGGATGGCCGTGGCGAAGACGTCCATCACGTTGCCGGCGATGAGGGTGGTGAAGGCGCTGGGGAACGGCACGCGGTATTGCCGGGTGATCATGGCGAGCTGGACCGGCTCGCTGACCATGCGGACCGGCAGCAGGTTGTTGAGGCCGATGCCGGTGTTTTGCGTGAGGAAGACGTGCCACATGGAGACCTTGTCGGCGGTGAGCAGGATGCGCCAACGGGCGGCGCGCAACACCGTGCTGGCCGTGAGCGGCACGAGGCTGAGCAGGGAGGCGAGCACCGGGACATCGAGGAACGAGTCGACGACCTCTTGCCAGCTGAGGCTGCGGGTGGCGAGGAACGCCAGGATGCCGCTGGCGGCGGCGCCCACCAGCAGCTGCACCCACCGATTCGTGACCAGGCGTTGCAGGCGCTGGTACCACACCCAGGCGCGGCCGAACATGCGATTGCTCCTGCGGTGGGCGCGTCCGCTAGAATGAGGCCATGGAGGAGGCCATTACAAGTGCGATGGCTCTAGCGCCGTTGGTTGATGGGCACACCCATATCGATCAGTACGGGCCGGACGAGCAGTCAGGGCTGTTGATGCGCGCTCGAGAAGCGGGTGTGGGCCTCATTATAGCAGCGGGCACGACGCTCGCCTCTTGCTCCGCCGTGCTCCGTTTGGCGGAATCGGAGCCCTTGGTCCGCGCGGGCGTGGGCCTTCACCCGCAAGACCTGGCCGATTGGGTGGACGATGCCACGGTGACGCGGCTGCGGCACTTGGCACGGCGGCCGCGAACGGTGGAGTGGAGCGAAACCGGCCTCGACTATCAGCCGTCGTCGCCGCGGTGGGACCTACAGCAGGACGCGTTCCGCAGGCAGGCGCGACTGGCGCGCGACCTGGGGCTGCCGATGGTGGTGCACTCGCGCGAGGCCGACGCCGACATGCTGCGGCTGCTGCGCGAGGAGGGCGTGCGGGAGGTGGGCGGCGCGTGGCACTATTTCCAGGGCGACCGCGCGCTGGCGGAGCAGGTGCTGGAGCTGGGATTTCACATTTCACTCGCGAAGCCGCTGCTGCGCTCGCCCGAGATGCAAGCCGTCGTCGCCACGTTGCCGCTGGAGCGCATCGTGTTGGAGACCGACTCGTACCCGCAGCCGTTCAAGAAGAACCGCATGGCGTGGACGGAGCCGTGGCAGCTGCCGCAAGTCGCCGCGAAGGTGGCGGAGTTGCAGGGCGTCGCCATCGAGTGCGTGGCCGAGGCGACGACGGCCAATTACCTGCGGATGCTGCGGGGCCGCGTGCCGGCCGGCGAGCTCTCAACATCGCCGCATGGCGCCGACCGCTAGCCGAGCGGCTGCGTATAATGCGGAGAGCGCCAGCAGTGAAGTGCGGTGCCATGGGCATGCCGACGACGTGCAAGGCCGGGCTGAAGGAATGGGCAGTCGCCATCGAGGCGCTGGGCTCGGGGCGCCAGGCGCTCATCATCCGCAAGGGCGGCATTCGGGAGGAGGGCAAGCACTTCCGCGTGCTCTACCCGGAGTTCCTGCTGTTCCCTTCGTTCGAGCACCAACAGCACGAGCTGCTGAAGCCGGGGCTGGCCGAGGAGCTGTCTCGCGGGCTGTCGATGAAGCCCGATCCGGCGTGGCTCACGTTCACGCACTTAGCGCGCGTTCACGCCGTGTACGCGGTGAGCGAGCTCGCCGAGCTGGAGGCGTTGTCGCCGCATCACATCTGGTCGGACGCCTACGCCCAAACGAGGCTGCGCTGGAAGCCGAGGGTGCCGCTCATGGCCATGGTGCTGCAGGTGTACGCGCTGCCCGAGCCGAGGCGCGCGCCGGCGCGGCCGGAATACGCCGGCTGCAAGTCGTGGCTGCAGCTGCTGGACGCCGTCGAGCTTGGCGAGATGACGCCCGCGATGACCGACGACGCGTTCGATACCGAGGCCGCGCGCATCCAACGGGCCTTGGATGGCGTGCGCGCCGCGGCCGCGCGCTGACAACCACACATCACGAAGAGGCTTCCTCGTGCAGTACCGCCGCCTGGGCAAGACCGACCTTACCGTTTCCACCGTTGCGTTCGGCGTTTGGAGCGTCAGCACCGGCTGGTGGGGGAAGGTGGAGAAAGACGACGCGACCAAGCTGCTGCGGGCCGCGCTGGACCAGGGCATCACCCTGTTCGACACGGCCGACACCTACGCCGAGGGCTACGGCGAGGAGATTCTGAAGGAAGCTTTCGCCAAGCGGCGCAAGGAGGTCGTGCTGGGCACGAAGTTCGGGTATGACATCCACGCGCCGCGCGAGGGGCACCAGCGCGAGCGCCCGCAAAAGTGGGACGCGGCGTTCATCCGCAAGGCGTGCGAGGAGAGTCTACGCCGCCTGGGCACCGATTACATCGACCTGTATCAGCTGCACAACCCGCGCCTGGACGCCATTCGCAGCGACGAGGTGTTCGAGACGCTGGACAAGCTGAAGGCGGAGGGCAAGATCCGCCACCATGGCACGGCGCTGGGGCCCGACATCGGCTGGAAGGCGGAGGGTGACGCCTCCATGGCGGAGCGCAAGGCGCCGGTGATGCAGATTATCTACAGCATCATCGAGCAGCAGCCGGCGCGCTATTTCTTCCCCACGGCGCGCGAGCACCAGACCGGCCTGCTGGCCCGCGTGCCGCACGCCAGCGAGATTCTCACCGACGAGTTCGTGAACAAGGCAAAGGTCGAGTTCGACCCAAGCGACCACCGCGCGCACCGCCGCCAGCAATGGCTGGACACCGCGTTCAAGAAGCGCGAAAAGGCATTGTTCGTGGCGCGGGAAACGGGCCGCACCCTGGCCCAGGCGGCCATCCAGTTCTGCCTCGCCGAGCCGCTCATCGCGAGCGTGCTGCCGAACATCGTGCATCACGCGCAGCTCAACGAGTTCGCCGCCGGAGCGGATGTGCCGCCGATCTCGCGAGACGAGGTGAACGAGCTCTTCCGCCTCTACGACGAGGAATTCGCGGCTCTGGGAACCATACAGCCGCAGCGCGCCTGAGGCTTGCAGGAGGCGGAAGGACTGATATACTGCTTTCAGTAAATCAGGGAAGCAGGAACCACATGGCAAGCAACACGACCCGCATCACCATCGACCTCGACAGCGCCGTGCAGCGCCGCCTCAAGGCCACGGCCGCGATCAAGGGCAAGACCATCCGCGAATATTGCACCGACGCCATTGAACGGCAGTTGCAGGCGGATGAAAGCGAAAGCGCCGTTGCATTGCCCCGCTTCGCGCCCGAGGCGGTCGATGAGTTGGCAAGATTGCGGGCAGAGCTCTTCGACAAGAACGCGTACCGGGTCGACACGACGGAACTGTTGCGCGCCGTGCGCGAAGAGCGGGCGCGTTATCTCGGCTCGCAGTGAACGGGGCGCCCGCGGTCGTCGTCGATGCGAGCGTCGCCCTCAAATGGCTCGTCGCGGAGCCTGACAGTCCCGCCGCCGACGCACTCGCCCAATCATGGGCGCGGGCGGGCCTCAGTATCGTGGCGCCGTACCTGTTCGGCGCCGAGATCTCCAACGTGCTGCACCAGCTGGTGCGGCGGAAGCTGCTGTCGGCCGATGGCGCGCTCGCGCTGCTGATCCGGCTCACCGCGTTCCGCATCGTGTACGTGCAGCCGCCAGGGATCAACACGCGCGCGCTGCTGCTGGCCGACGCGCTGGGGTTGCCGGCGGCCTACGACGCGCACTACCTGGCCCTGGCGGAGTCGATGGGGTGCGAGCTGTGGACGGCGGACGCCAAGTTCCAGCGGCAAGCGCGGGAGCGGTTCCCGCGCATCCGCCTCCTGGCGGAGCATGCCGCGTGACGGTGCCGATCGCCACCGCCTTGGCGGCGCGCGTTAAACGCCCATGATGTGATAGCCGGCGTCGACGTAGAGCGTCTCGCCGGTGATGCCGGAGGCCAACGGGCTCGCGAGGAAGAGGGCGGCGGCGCCGACCTCGTCTTGCGTGACGTTTCGGCGCAATGGCGACCGTTGCGCGTGGACCTCGTGCATGCCGGTGAACCCGGAGATGCCGCGCGCCGCCAGGGTGTTGAGCGGACCGGCGGAAATGGCGTTGACGCGTATCTTTCTCGGTCCGAACTCGTAGGCGAGCATGCGGACCTCGTTCTCCAGCGCGGCCTTGGCGACGCCCATCACGTTGTAGCCGGGATACACCTTCTCGGCGGCGTGGAACGTGAGCGTGAAGATGGAGCCGCCCTCGGCCATGCGCGGCGCGACCGCGCGGGCCACGGCCACGAACGAATAGGCGCTGACCTCGAGCGCGGTGCGGAACCCCTGCAGGCCGGTCTTCGAGAAGTCGCCCTCGAGGTCGCCGCGCTCCGCGAACGCGATGCTGTGCACGACGACGGCCAGCGGAGCCGTCTTGGCGGCGGTGTCGACCGCCGCGGCGAGCGCGGCCTCGTCCATCACGTCGCATTCGACGGCGGCGGCGCGCTCCTTGCCTTCGACGAGCTCGGCGGCGCCGCGCTTCAGCCGTTCGTTTTGGTAGGTGACGGTGAGTTGCGCGCCCGCCTGGTGCAGATAGCTTGCGATTGATGCGGCGATGCTGCGGTGGTTGGCGACTCCGAAGACCAGGGCGCCCTTGCCGGAAAGGTCGATCGTGACGGCCATCGGTTAGCGCATCTCCTCGGCGGCCATGGATTCGAGCACGCAGTTGTAGTCGTCGCGCGGCTCGTAACGGGGCAGCCCGCTGCTCGCTGGACGGTGGCGGCGCTGCATTTCGAACTCGATGAACTGGAAGTCGCGCTTGGGGATGAGATGGAGGGGGCCGACGAATGCCAGGGGCCAGCGTTCCGGCGTCCACTTCCGCACGTATTCCATGCGCGGGCCGATGATGCGGGCATCGAGCTGCCGGCGCTCGTCGAGCACGACGTTCGGGGTGAGCTTGACGCGCCAGGGAAACGTCTCGCCCTGTTCGAGCGACGGCCAAGTGAGCGTCTCGTCCTCGAAGAACTCGGACGCGACGGTGGCGGTGGCGGCGAAGCGCATGGCATCGGAGACGTAGAATAGGACGCGGTCGCCGATTTCCATGCGCTGGACGCGTTTCTTCTGCGCCCTGCCCATGCCCAGCAGCGTGAACCCCTGTTTCCTCGCGACTTCGTAATACTCTGGCCGGATGGCCACCATCCAGTAATTGCGTGGTGTGCCGGTGGTCATGGGAGCCCTGTCTCGGCGTGCGGGGGCCGCTCCCTCCGCTACGCTACCGTTGTAATAGCCTACTCATCAAAGTGTAGCACGGCCGGTCGGCCGTGCGTCGGCCTCTTCGTTGCCGGTTAGAACCCGATCGTGGCATTGTCGGTGGGGAGGCCGTCGATTAGAATCTCGTAGGGGGATTACCCATCCGTGTCCGTTTCCGTCCAAGTGCTTCGGCCGTGAGCGGCGCCGCGGTATGCACCGAAACCACCCGTATTCGACGGACAGGAGTAATGTATGGCACTTGCCACGAACCTGGGCTTTCCGCGCATTGGCCCGAACCGCGAGCTGAAGAAGGCGGTCGAGGCGTATTGGGATGGCAAGCTGAACGAGACCCAGCTGCGGCACGCCGCGGAGGAGATACGCCGCGACAATTGGCGCTATCAGCAGCGCCACGGCCTGGCGCACATCCCCTCGAACGACTTCTCGCTCTATGACCACATGCTGGACACGACGGCGATAGTGGGGGCGATTCCGTCGCGGTATGGGCACGCGGGCGAATCCATCGGCCTGGACACCTACTTCGCGATGGCGCGCGGCACCACGGGCGGCAACGGCAAGCCAAGCGTGCCCGCCATGGAAATGACGAAGTGGTTCGACACGAACTACCACTACATCGTGCCGGAATTCGAAAAGGGGCAGCGCTTCCGCCTGCTGGACAACAAGCCGCTGCGCGACTACTTGGATGCAAAGGCGATCGGCATCGAGACGCGGCCGGTGCTGGTGGGCCCGGTGACGTACCTATTGCTGGGCAAGGCCAAGGACCCATCGGTCAAGCCGCTCGACCTGCTGGACAGCCTGCTGCCCGTTTACGAGCGCGTGCTGAGCAGCCTGGCGGCCGTGGCCGCGCAATGGGTGCAGATCGACGAGCCGGCGCTTGGTCTCACGCTCGACGACGCGACGCGAGAGGCGTACCACAAGGCATACGCGCGGCTCGCGGCGGCGGTGCCGTCGCTCAAGCTGCTGACCGCCGTGTATTTCAGCGATCTGCGCGACAACCTGGACACGGCGCTGCGGCTGCCGGTGGCGGGGCTGCATCTCGATCTGGTGCGCGGCCCAGGCCAGCTTGCCGAGGTGCTGCCGAAGCTGGGGCCGGCAAAGGTGCTGTCCGTCGGCGTGGT
>VGZX01000021.1 GCA_016872415.1 SAR202 cluster bacterium
TGTCCTGCCGGTCACGGGTCATGATGACGGACTCCTCGCCCATGCGGCCGACGAAGTAGTCGCCGGGCTTCGGAATCTGCGACTCGTGGCCGACGAACAGCCACACGCGGGCGAACACGCGCTCCTGTTCCAGCCGGTAGATCTCCTCATCGACGTAAATCTCGCGGCTCACCAGCCCACGAGCCGAATCCACATAGCCTTGCAGAAAGCTCCTAGTCGAAGTGGCCATGGTGTCCACGCCCTTTCTGGCTGTATCGCCGCGCTCTCCGGCAAGCCGGAGGATGCTGTTCGCGGTAACGAAGCGTCACGCGCGCGTTGGCTGACAGTTAACCAGGTGACGGTGCCGTTCGGCAAGTCCAATTCCGCTCGCCGGCGAAGCTCGGGCGACGAATGGCGAGGCATCGCATGCAAGAAGGCGCCGCATAGGGTCGCGGCGCGCGGCTGAGGCGGCAGGCAATATCACGGGCAAGCAGCGCCCCAAGGAATCTTTCCGTTTACCGCGGCAGCTTTTGGTTTCCTATGCGTCTTTCGGGCTTACGCCCTACTGAACGTTCGGTATCCTACAATCCACCGCGTGCACCGTACTCAATATCTTGGGGCACCTCCAACTGTAAGGCGGCCGTCATCGAGTCACGTCGCCAGCGTGGACGATTGCGGGCCACGCCCCGGACTAATCGCGGGTAGGTCCCGCAACGGCAGCTCGGCTAGCGCGGCCGTCCAGCGACCCTCTTCGCCCCCGCGCGCGCCTCGCATATCCTTGACCCATGGAGTTCGGGTCGCTTGGGAAGGTGCTCATCGCCGTCGGAGTGGGCATCGCGCTCATGGGCGTGCTGCTCTTCGTCATCGGCAACGTGGCCGGCATTGGCAGGCTGCCGGGCGACATCGTGTTTCGCCGCGGCCCCGTCACCTTCTTCTTCCCGATCGTGACCATGATCCTGCTCAGCCTCGTGCTCACCGTCGTGGTGAGCCTGCTGTCACGCCTGTTCCGCTAGCGCCAGGCGCTGCCTACACCCAATGCTGTAGCGCGTAGATGATGCCCGTGAGCGTGACAAGGCTCGCGAGCGTGCTGGTGACCACCGCGCTGCCGACAAACGACGGGGATGCGTTGAACTCCGTCGCCAGTATGGTGGTGAACACGGCGGCCGGCATCGCGGCGTTCAAGATCACCGCTTGCTGCGCCGCGCCGTCGAGCCCCAGCAGCAGCGTGACGCCGTACGCGACGAACGCAGACCCCACTAGCCGCACGGCCACGGACGTGACCAAGTCGCGCAGCTGCGAGAGGTCGACGCCCTTGTTGATCTGGAAGCCCAGCACCAAGACCATCGCGGGCAGGGCGGCGTCGGCCAGCATGCCTACCGCCGTGTTGACGGGCGATGGGATGCTCACGGCGAACCCACGCAGCACGATCGCCAAGCCCAGCACGTACAAGATCGGCAGCCGCAAGGCCTGCAGCATCGGCCCGAAGCCGCCACCCGAGCTGCGCGCGGCGACGAACGACCCGACCGTCCAGCCCACCACGGACTGCGTCACGAAAATGACCGTGGTGAACGCGAGCCCAATCTCTCCAAGCGCCAGCAGCGCGATGGGCAAGCCCATGTTGCCGGAATTGGGGAACAGGTTGGTGAGCATGAACGCGCTCTGCATCTGGCGCGCGTGGCGATAGACGGCGCTGACGCCGAGGGAGACCACGACGATGGCGACGGTGGTGAGCACGCTCGCCGCGATGATCTTGCCCGATGTCGCCGCCGGCAGCTCCGCGTTCATGAGCAACCGGAACACCAGCGCGGGGCTGAGCACGTACACCGTGAGCGGGTTCAACGGGCCGACAGTGAGCTTGCGCCACCGCTGGAGTAGGGACCCCGCCCCCGCGACCAGGAAGATGGGAAGGACGACCTCTAGGAAGATCCTAAGCACGCGAAAACACTACATCCGGATGCGATAAACGCGAAGAGTCTACCCGCAGGCGGCGCATGGCGCCACTGTCGCGCCGGAAGCCGTGCCGACGAACGCGCCGGGCCGGCGGGAGGAGCGACGCCGACCCTCCCGCCGTGAAGCCCAAGCCAGCGACGGCTAATCGACCGGGCCGCCAATCAGGAACAGTGTGCCCTGCTCCTCCAGCATGCTGAACACGCGGGCAAGGCTCGGCTCGCTCATCGATGCCGCCGCCGCGGCCTCTGCCTCCGCGACCGTGCGCCACTCCGCCACCTCAATGTACTGGTCGCCACCCACGGCCTTCGTCAGCCTCCGCCGCACGAACCCAGGCTGTCGCCGCAGCCACGCGTCGATCGACTCCGCCGCGTCGAGGTACTCACGCTCACCGACACCCGGCTTCAATTTGAAAACGACGACTTCCTGCGCGTGCTCCTGCTTCGATACCATACCCACGCCTCCTAAAAAGATGTCCCGCCAGGGGCGGGCACCACACAGTCTCCCGCGCAACCCTGTCAACGCTATGTCAGCGATTCAGAGCATTTCGTGAAGCGGCTCGAACGCCTCTACGCCATCGTCGAGTACCTACGGACCCAACGCCTGCCGGTGACCGCCGCGCGCCTGGCGGAACGCTTCGAGACGACGGAGCGCACCATCTATCGCGACCTCGCCGCCCTGCGCGACCGCGAGGTGCCCATCCACGGCGACCCAGGGCCGGCAGGTGGGTTGCACCTCGGACGGGAGTATTCCATGCCGCCGCTCGCGCTCACGGCCGACGAGGTGTTCAGCATGTGGCTGTCGCTTCGCATCGACGCGATCGCCCAACCGCTCGCATCCGGCCACACGCTCGGCCAGGCGTTGTCGAAGGTGTTGGCGTCCCTCCCCGACGCCCGCCGACGCCAAGCGGAGCGCGTGCTGTCGCGGGTCGTCATCAGCAAGCCGCCCTCACCCGCGCTGATGGCCGGGGCGGCGCCGATTGTCCCGGCGATATTTCGTGCGTGCGAGCGGGCGTTCCTTGCCAGCCATCCGCTTCGGCTCACCTACATCGACCGCGCCGGGGTCGAGACGCGCCGGCTCGTGGAGCCGCATGGCCTCATGCTGTCCGGCCCGCTGTGGTACTTGCTCGCAAATGACGTGGACAAGGCCGCGCCGCGCTCGTTCCGGCTCGACCGGATCATCGAGGCCCACATCGACGAGGGGAGGCGATTCGAGGCGAGCGACCCGCGCCTGCTGTTCCGCGAGATCACGGAGCACGGCTTGGAGTTGCAAGGTTAGCCGCGCTAGTTGTTACGCCGCTCCCAAAACGCCACGCCCATCACGCGCCCCGCCATGGTCGTCGCGATCATGTCGGGGTCGCCTTGGTTTGCCCTCACGCGCTGGTCGAATCCGTGCAGCGCCATCAGGCCGCGAAGGTATTGCGCCACGTAGGCATTCTGTCTCCACGGGTCGGGGGGAACGTCGCCCCGGCCTGGCGGCGACCCCCGCATCAAGAAGTGGGTGGACGCCGCCAGGATACGGTCGGAGATGACGCTGTTCGTGAAGTTGCGTCGCAGGCGCGGCGGCACGTCCGGTAGGGCGGCGTCACGCGCGGACCGCAGCAGGTCATACAACTGGTGCTCGCGCGGATCGGGCGGAGGTTGCACCGGCCGGCCTCGCATGAAGAAGCGGAGGAATCGGGTCCAGATGCCCAAGGCGATGGCCTCGTCGGAGAGTCGTGCGGGGGCGCCGGACGCGGGCGTAACACGATTGTAACGCGCGGGAAACAAGCACGTAACAGCACGGAAATAACACCGAAATCGGCGAGGTGCAACATACCAAGCCGTGGCCCTTGCCCTGCAATCTTGGGGCCCCGCCAAGGAGTGTGCCGCATGAACCAAGGCGATACGGCATGGATGTTGGTGGCGTCCGCGCTGGTGCTATTCATGACCCCTGGTCTCGCGTTCTTCTACGGTGGCTTGGTGCGAGGCAAGAACGTGGTGAACACCATCATGTTGAGTTTCATGGCCATGGCCGTCGTCAGCGTCGTTTGGGTGCTCTGGGGCTACAGCCTCGCGTTCGGCACCGGCAACTGGTTCATCGGCGACTTCTCGGCGCTCGGCTTCCGCGGCGTCGACATGAACGGCGGAACGGGCCCCATACCCGACATGCTGTTCGCCATCTTCCAAATGATGTTCGCCATTATCACGCCGGCGCTCATCACCGGCGCCGTCGTCGAGCGGTTCAAGTTCACCACCTACCTGGTGTTCCTCGTGCTGTGGATAACGTTCGTCTATGCGCCCATCGCCCACTGGGTCTGGGCGCCGGAGGGGTGGCTGTTCAAGCGGGGGGCGCTCGACTTCGCCGGCGGCACCGTGGTGCACATCAATGCGGCGGTCGCGGCCGTGGTCGCGGCGCTGCTGCTGGGCAAGCGGCGCAACCCCGGCCTGGAGCCGCACAACGTGCCGTTCGTCATGCTTGGCGTCGGCATCCTGTGGTTCGGCTGGTTCGGCTTCAACGCCGGCTCCGGCCTGGCCGCGAACGGCCTCGCCGTCAACGCCTTCCTCGTCACGAACACGGCCGCGGCGGCGGCCGCCCTCACGTGGGGCGTGCTCTCGCACCTGCAAAACAAGCGCATGAGCGCGGTCGGCGTCGGGTCGGGCGCGGTCGCCGGGTTGGTCGCGATCACGCCGGCGGCAGGCTTCGTCGGCGTCATGGGGGCACTCGCCATCGGCTTCGGCGCCGGCGCCCTCTGCTACATCGCCGTGCGGCTGCGCCCGAAGACCGGGATAGACGACTCGCTCGACGTGTTCGGCGTCCACGGCGTCGGCGGCATCTGGGGCGCGCTCGCGGCCGGCATCTTCGCGGCGGCGGCCATCGGCGGGAAGGAAGGCCTCATCGAAGGCAACATCGGCCAGATGGGCACGCAGATCATCGGCATCGTGGCGACGCTGCTGTATTCGGCGGTGATCACGTTCATCATCTTGAAAGTGCTCGACGTGATCCCCTCCCTCGGCTTGCGCGTGTCGGAGCGCCAGGAGGAGCAGAGCGTTGACGTGACCGCCCACGGCGAACGCGCCTACGTGAGCGACGGCGCCGACTAGTTATTCGTTACAATCAACCGGCCTGTATCCTCCCGGTGGAACAACCGGACCAGGAGAGGAGTCGTCACATGATCAGCATCGAGGCGATTGTGAGGCCAGAGCGCATTCATTCCGTCACCGAGGCGCTCCGCGCCGCCGGGTGTCAAGGGTTCTATTACGTGAACGTGACCGGCGAGGGCCGGCAGCGCGGCGTTGAAGTGTTCGTGGGCCGTGGCGGCGCGATGGCGAGCCGCTCATCCGTGCCGAAGACCCTCATCCGCACCGTCGTGCCCGACGAGATGCAGGAGAGGGTGATCGAGGCCATTCTAGAGTCGGCGCGCGGGCCGGGAGAGGGCGAGATCGGCGACGGCAAGATCTTCATTAGCCGCGTCGAGGAGGTCGTGCGGGTCCGCACGGGAGAACGAGCCGAGAAGGCGCTCTAACATCGAGCGCGTTTCGCTGCGACAGGCGGGGTCCCGTGTCACGAGGCCCCGCCTGTCTCGTTGGGAGGCGATTGGCCGCTTGCCCTCTATCGGTGCAGCACCGGCTCCGGGCCGCCGTCCAGCTTGTCTTGAAACTCCTTCAGCGCATCGAAGCGCGGCTCCAAGCCAAGGCCGGGCTTGTCCGACACGGTGGTCCAGCCCTTGTTTGGGCCGGGTGGGTCCTTGTAGATCATCTCGCCGAGCTTCCACATCAGGTAGTGGAACTCGACGCGCCAGCCGTTCGACATCGCTGCCTGCAAGTGCATGTTGTGGTGCGGCCATCCGCCGCCGTTCGCGATCTTGAGGTTGAACGCTTGCGCCATTGCCGCGATCTTCACGCCTTCCGTGTAACCGCCGCAGTAAACGACGTTCGGCTGGAGGATGTCGACGGCATTGTTCACGAGCAACTCGCGGTGCCGGAAGCGGTGTCCCTCGTTCTGGCCCGCCGATATGGGCGTGCTGGTCCGCATCCGCAGGTCGTGTAGCAAGCGGGCATCGTTGCCGTAAATCGGCTCCTCGAACCACTCCACCATGCCTTCGGTCAACTTTGCCAGCTTCAGCGCGTCGGTGAAGTTGAACAGGTAGTTCGCGTCGATCGACAGCTGCGCCTTCGGGCCAATCGCATCGCGCACCGCCCGCACGCGCCGCGCGTCCTCCATCGGGTCGTTCGCCCCGTTGATCGCCACCACCATCTTCAGCTTGTCCTCGCCCTGCGCGACGTAGCCCTTCGCGACCTCGACGAGCTGGTCGATGTCATACTCCAGCAAGCCGAACGTGATATAGGCGGGCACCGGGTTCTGATAGCCGCCCAGCAGGCGCCAGACCGGCATGCCGAGCTTCTTGCCCTTGATGTCCCACAGCGCGATGTCGACCGCGCTCACGCCGCTGCTCCACACGCCCGTCTGCGCGCGCGGGTTCAACTCGAGGTACAGCTTCTGCCAAATGCGCTCGGTGTCGACCGGGTCCATGCCGATGACTTGCCGCGCGACTTCGCGGTTGATGAACTCTCGCGTCCCGTGGCGCTGAATCGGCCCGGTCAGCCCATAGCCGGTCAAGCCCTCATCGGTTTCCACCTGCACGAACACCATCGCTCGGTTCTGCTTCTCGTGCAGCAGCGGGGCGGGCACGGGGACGACGTGCGAGGTGGCGGAGACACGCGTGATTTTCACGGCGGCTGCTCCTTCAGTGGCGCAAGGATGGAGTCTGCGTTATGCTCGCCGCGCGATATCGAAGCGAGGCACATCCCGCGACAGAGATGTGCGTTGGGCAGGGTAGTGCCGCCCCGCCGAGGCGTCAACCTACATCCTTACTTGGGAGGTGTTCCGGATGGCTTCACTGCGACCCGACATTCAAGAGAAATGGGTCACCGTCAATGGCCTCAAGATACGCTACTGGGAGAAGGGCTCGGGCATGCCGCTCGTTTGCGTGCACGGCCTTGGCCCGGTCCTCTCGGCCGACCAGTGGCTGCTCGTCGCGGACGACTTCTCGAAGTTCGCCCGGGTCATCGCGCTCGACATGCCGGGCTGGGGCGAGAGCGACTTCCCGCCGGCGGGGACCACCGATTGCTTCCAGCTGTTCAGCGATGTGCTCAAGGGCTTCTGCGACGCGCTGGGCCTCAAGCAAGTCGACGTGATGGGCCAAAGCATGGGCGGCTGGGACGCATGCCTGTTCGCCTACGACCATCCCGAAATGGTGCGGCGCATCGTGCTGGTGGGCAACGCTGGCCTCAATCCGCCGCTCGCGAACATCGGGCAGCCGTTCAAGCTGCCGGAGCGCGAGGAGATCAGGAACACGCTCGTCCGCGAGTGGCGCGAGTTTCACCCCATCACCGACGAGATCGTCGAGGCGCTCTACCAACGCATGCACGCCAAGCAAGGGCGGGTCGAGACCATGCAGGCGATCCGCGACGCCATCAACAACGCGGCCAGCCGCGAAAAATACAGCCTCCGCACGCGCCTGCCGAAGATGCAGCAGCCCATCCTCGCGGTGTGGGGCGACGATGCTCCGGGCATTCGGCTCGTGAATGGCATCGATGCGTTCCAGCTGGCACCCAACGCCCGATTGCAGGTGTGCTACAACGGCGACCACAGCGCCATGGGCTACGCCTATGACCAATTCCTACCCGCCGCGCGACGCTTCCTCACGCAGGCCGAAGTGAAGCCCGCGCAGAAGCTGCCCGCCATCGCCGGGACGTAGCACCTTGCTTCGGCCCGCGGCGGCGCCTCCCCCTCGCCGGGGTTGCCACATAGGGCCGTTAACGCAGGGAGGCCCCGTTTGTCGACGGGGCCTCCCTGCTCGGTTAACGAGGCGCTTGCTAACGTGACGTGGGCTGCGCCGTCTGCGGCGTGCTGCTCGAGGTCAGGAACTTGCGGACCGCCGCTTCCTCCTCCTTCGTCTTGGGTTTCTCCGGGCGCCGGTGGCCCCACATGCTGAATTGGTCGTGCTTGGTCACCTGCCATTCCTTATCGTCGATCAGCCGCCCGCCCCAGCCGTACTCGATGCCGAACCCGCTGGGCGTCTCCATGTAGAACGAGATCATGTGATCGTTCGTGTGGCGCCCGAGGCGCTGGTTGATCCAGATGCCCTTCTCATCGGCCAGGTCGTACGCCCGGCCAACGTCGTCGATGGAGTCGAGCTCCACCATGAAGTGGCCGATGCGCTTCTTGCTGGGTCGGTTACCGACGACCGCCGTGTGCTCGCGGCCGTTGCAATGGAAGAAGCGCTCGGTGCCGTCGGCGCCGGCGTCGCTCGGCAGGAAGCCGAGGCACTCCTGCAATATCTGCGCCACGCGCGCGAAGTCCTTGGGGTCCTGGGGGTTCAAGCCCACGTGACCAAGCCCAAGCGAGCCGGTCTTGAACCCGGTGATCGGCCGGCCTGGCTTGAACGGCCGCTCGAAGAGGACGTGCGGGCCGATGTAGACCTCCATCGGAATGCCGCTCACGTCGAACTTGACCATGTCGGAGACGTGGCGGTTCTTGATCTCCTCCGGCGTGCCGGGGACATACTCCACGCCCGCCTGCAACAGCTTCGCCTTGATCTCCTCGTATTCCTTGCGGTTCGGCACCTGCCAGCCGACATAGGCCATGTCGTCCTTGCCGTTGGGCACCAGCGCGATGCGGTGGTGGTACTCATCCATCCGCAGGTACACCGTCCCATCGTTCGCCCGCTCCGTGACCTCCATGCCGAGTATCTCCGTCGCGAACTGCTCCCACTTGTGGACGTCGCTGACGCCGATTCCCAGGTACCCGAATTGCGACACAGGCATATCTTCCTCCTTTGTCGAGCCGTGTGTGCACTGGCGTGCACGGCCGGATGGTCCAGCGAATCCTTCGGCCTTCCAGGCCTCCCTCGCACCGAGGCGCGTGTCCGGATCGCCTCGGATGTTACCGCACCTGCTCACCCATGATGAATTGACGTATCGCCTCATTGAACACCGATGGGTTTTCCCAATGTGCCCAGAACCCCGTTTCCGGCAGCAGCTTGAACCGAGCGCCGGGAATGATGCTCGCCAGGCGCTGGCCGGCATCCGGTCCCGGTCCGCCGGAGCCGTCGCACCACAGCACCAGCACCCGCATCCGCAGCCTCGCCATCTCTTCCTCCGTTGCATAGTGCTTCGCCGCGTCGCCCGACGCCAAGCTCTCATACATGCGTGTCTGGGCATCGCGGGTGTGCGGCCGCGTGTAGTGCAGGAACCGCACGTCCACCAGCTCGTTCGTTACGCGCTCCGGGTGGTTGTAGTGCATCACCATCAGCAGGCGCTCGCGCACGCCCTCCCACGTCGGGTTCTTCAACAGTTGGCGGCTGCGCTCCACCATCGGAATGCCGCCGACGGGCGGCAGCGGCGGCTTCACGCTGCCCTCCTTGAACTTCATCCCAACGCCGCTCTCGAAAATGACGCCCTTCAGGCGGTCGGCGTGCTTGCGGGCCAGCCAAGCGATGGCGCTCGCGCTCATCGCCTCGCCGTGCACCCACGCCCGCTGCACGCCCAGCATGTCCATCAGGTCGATCACCTGCTCGGCGATCTGCGCCGGCGGATTGTCGGTGTGACGCGGCGCGTCCGACCAGCCGTGCCAGAGTATCTCCAGGCCGATGGTGTGGAAGTGCTCGCCCAGCGGCACCACGTTGTAGGCGAACGTCTCCAGGTGGCCGCCGCCGCCGTGCGTGAGGATGAGGGTTTCCGGCTTGCCCTTGCCGGCCTCGGCGATGCGGCTGCGATACTTCTTGCCCTGCACGAACCTGATCTCGGCGCCCTGGAATGCGTTCCAGATGCTCAACGGCTGCGACAACGGCATGCGGCCCTCCTACGGAAGCTTGACGACGAAGTCCTCGATGATCTTCACGATCCGCTCGGGCTGCTCCCATTGCACGTTGTGCGTGGCGCCCTTCACCATGACATACTTACCCTTCGGCGTGACGAACGGCAACGATGACTTGCGCGGGTTCCCCTTGATCTTGCCCCACTCGCGCGTCCACGTCGGGTAGGGCTCCATGCTTTCCACCTCGCCGAACACCCACATGTTGGGCACCGTGATGTAGGGCAGGCGGCGCTGGAGCAGGTACGACTTGCGCTTGTCGGGGTTCTGCATCTGCTCGACGAGCGGCTTCATGCCTTCGTAGGCGCCCGGCTTCGACCCCATCCGGTAGAGCGCCTGCCCCCATTCGTCAGCACCAGGGGGTGTCATCTGCGAGCCCCCGTAGATCGACGCGTTGACCGACCGCCGGGCGCTTTCCGGCGTCGTCGGCGCGAACGCCATCACGCCGGCCGATGTCGCCACGTTCATCCCCGCCGACCCGATGCCGATGAGCGCCCCGACGCGGTCGGGGCTTTCGTAGGCCAGCATGCCGCCGAACCATCCGCCCGCGCTGTGGCCGATGACCACCGGCTTGCGGATCTTCTGGCGGTCCATAAACTCGCGTATGCCGTCGACGATCACGTCGAACGTGGGGCCGTTCTTCAACACGCGGTCGCTGTCGCCAAACCCCAGATAATCCATCGCGATGACGTGATGGCGCTTGGCGAGCGGCTTGAATATCCATTGGAACGTATAGGACGACGTTTGCAGCCCCATGCCGTGCAGCAGCAACAGTGTCGGCTTGCCCCGGCCGGCTTCGTAATAGGCCACTTTCCCTTGGGTCAGCTGCTCGAACCGCTGATACGGCCGCAGGTCCACGAGTATGCCCATGCGTTCCTCCTTTGCCATCGTGGGAGCGCGATGATGATGAAACGGCAACGCCGCACCGGATGTTACTCCGGCACGGCGTTGATTGCATAATGCGCTCGACCATGGCGCTCGGGTGAGCGCCGGCCCGATGGGCTACCGGCGGCGGCCGGCGGCGGCGGGCTTCTTCGCCGGCGCCTTCTTCGCGGCGGCGGGCTTCCTCGCGGCGGTCGCCTTCTTGGCCGGCGCCTTCGCGGTCGCCTTCTTGGCCGGCGCCTTCGCGGTCGCCTTCTTGGCCGGCGCCTTCGCCGCGGCCTTCTTCGGCGGCGCCTTGGTCGCGGTCTTGCCGGCGGGCTTCTTCGCGACGGTCTTAGCCGCGGCCTTCACGGGAGCCTTCGCGGCCGCCTTGGCGCGGCCCTTCGTCAGCGACTTGCCATTGCTGTCGACGAACGCCTCGATGGTGTCGATGATCAGTTGCGGCTGCTCCCAGTGAACGTTATGGGTGGCGCCCTTGATCATCATGTACTTGGAATTCGGCGTGGTCCACGGCTTCGACGACTTGCGGGGGTCGCCCTTGATCTTGTCCCATTCGGCGGTCCAAGTCGGGAAGGGCTCCATGCCTTCCTTCTCGCCCCAAATCCACAGCGACGGCACGGGGATCTGCGGCAGCCGGCGCTGGAGCAGGTAGGACTTGCGGATGTCGGGGTTCGCCATCTGGTCGCGGAGCGGCTTCATGCCCTCGAACACGTTCGGCATGCCCGCGATCTTCAGCATGTCCTCCGCCCACGCGCGCTGCACTTGCTTGGTGATGTTCGAGCCGGGGTACACGCTCGGAGCGACGTACTCGATCATGCTCTCCAGCGTCGGCGGCTTGTAGTTCGCGACCGAGGCGACGGGCTGCACGTTCATGCCGGCGGGGCCAATGTGGATCTGCCCCAGCACGCGGTTCGGGCTCTCGTAGGAGAGGATCCCGCCAAACCATGCGCCGGCGCTGTGGCCCACGAGCCATGCCTGCTTGATGCCCTTGTGGTCCATGAACTCGCGCAAGCCGTCGACGATCACGTCAAAGGTTGGGCCATTCTTCAGCACGCGGTCACCCTTGCCGAAGCCGAGGTAGTCCACCGCGACGGTGTGATACTTCTTTGCCAAGGGTTCGAAGATCCACTGGAAGGTGTCGGCGGAGGTCTGCTGGCCCATGCCGTGCAGCAGCAACAGCGTGGGCTTGCCGCGGCCCGCCTCGTAGTAGCGTACCTTGCCCTGCGTCAACTGCTCGTACTTCTCGTACTTGGACAGGTCTGGTAGTACCGGCATCCGGGGCCTCCTAATGGTTTCGAATGGTGCCCTGTGAACCGTGCAGCGTGCCCGCGCTCGCATGCGGTTACGATTCCAGGATGTGCTGATGGCGGCACAATACAACTCCCTCCAGCGCATTGCAATGCCTTCCATGAGTATCCGTCGGCGTTCGCGCCGGACCGCCGACATTCCGTGCGGCGCTCCACGGCCAGCCTCCGA
Organism: SAR202 cluster bacterium; assembly: GCA_016872415.1. GTDB lineage: Bacteria > Chloroflexota > Dehalococcoidia > Lucifugimonadales > Australimonadaceae > VGZX01. The sequence continues at coordinate 12,142 of VGZX01000021.1, forward strand.
GGCACCACCGATTCGTCGTGCGCGTGATGCGGCCATCGAGCGGCGCTGATGTTTCAGGCGATTTTCAGGCCGCGGGCAGCGCGGCGGTTCGCTCAAGCGCCCGTCGATGGAGACCACGCCCAATATTTCGCGAGCACGCCGCCATCCACGCTCAAGTTGGTGCCGGTGACCATCGCGGAATCGTCGGACGCGAGGTAGATGAAGCCGGGCGTGTAGTCGCTCGTCCTTGGCTTGCGTCCCAGCGGGATCGCGTCATAGTCCATCGTGAATTTCCGCGCGCCACGGGTGCCCGCGCGGGCGCGGCGCAACGCCAACGCCTCCTCGTCATCCACCTCGGTTGCCGTGGGCGTGAAACTGTTCACTCGAATGCCGTGCCGCGCCAGCTCCATCGCGGCGCTCCGCGTGAAATTGACAATGCCGGATTTCGCGGTGGTGTAGCCGATGTTGCCCGGCTCGCCCTGCCATGCGGCGCACGTCACCACGTTGATGATGCTGCCACGGACGCCACGCTCCACCATGTCGAGCGCCGCGTATTTGGCGTAGAGGAACGTGCCGTGCAGCATGCCCTCCACCTGCGCCTTGAACTCGGCATACGACATGTCCAGCACGCCTTTTGGGTTGACGTGGGCCGCGTTGTTCACCAGGATGTCGACGCGCCCCCACCGGTCCGTGGCGGCCCGCACGGCAGAGCGGACATGCTCCTCGTCGGTGATCCCGCCAGGCACGGCGATGGCGTCGCCACCCTCCCGGTTGATGATGTCCACCGTGCGTTGCGCCATCTCCGCACGGTGATGATTGATGGCGATTCGCGCGCCCTCCATCGCGAATGCGCGCGCGACCGCTCGACCGATGTTCGGCCCGACACCCGTGATGATCGCCACCCGTCCATCCAGCTTGCCCATGCGCGTGCCTCCTTCCGCTCGCTGCCCGAAGGCTAGGGGCGGGCGGCAGATGAGTCAACGCGGCTTGCGCGACGACGAGGCGGCGGGCGCGCCGGGCCCCCGTGGGGTCCGCTCCCCATGTCGGGCGGGGTCGAGGCGGCAGCCGGCGACGGTCAATACGTTCTAAACAACCAGATGCCGAAACCGATGGTGACGTAACTGATGATGATGCCGGTGAGCAGCTCGGAGCCGCTGGCACGCCGCAGCGCATGTCGCCCTAACGTGGTAGTGATGGCGGCCATGAACGCGCCGAAGGAGGCGGCGTACACGCCGCGCGCGATGCCGCCGACGATGTACGTGGTGCGGAAGAAGTCGCCCGGGATGGTCTGGCTCCACGTCACCACCCCGCCGGCGATGGCGCCGACGGGGAGTGACAGGAGAAGCCAAATGAGGAATCGCTTGAGAAATGGCCTGAGCACCGGTTGCGCGTGACCCGCCTAACGGTCGAAGTCCCTGCGCGGTCCACGGTCGCGGAAGCCACCACCACCGCCTGGGCGCGGCCCGCCACGGCCACCCCCAAAGCCACCGCGCGGCCGGTCGCCGCCGTCGCGCTGCGGGCGGGCCGCCACCTGCTCGCGCATCTCGTCCGGTGTCAGGTTCTGAAGCACCGCCCGCCGCGAGAGGTTGATGCGGCCCATGCGGTCGATCTCGCTCACCATCACCTCGACCGTGTCGCCCACCTTCACCGCGTCCTCGACCGTGCCGACCCTCTCGGTGGAAAGCTCGCTGATGTGGACGAGCCCCTCCTTGCCGGGCAGTATCTCGACGAACGCGCCAAAGTTCATGAGCCGGGTGACCCTGCCCGTGTAGACCTGGCCCACCTCGACCTCCTTGGTCAAGGCGTTGATCATCGCGATGGCCTGGTCGGCCGCGGTCTTGTCGGTCGAGCCGATGATCACCGAGCCATCGTCCTCGACGTCGATGGTGCAGCCCGTCTGCTCGATGATGCCACGGATGTTCTTGCCGCCGGGGCCGATGAGCGCGCCGATCTTGTCGATCGGAATTTGCATCCGCAGCATGCGCGGCGCGTAGGGGTTCAGCTCGGGCCGCGGGTTCGATAGCGTCCGCAGCATGTGATTGAGGATATGCGAGCGCCCATCCTTTGCCTGCGTCAACGCCTGCTTCATGACCTCCATCGTGATGCCGGACACCTTGATGTCCATTTGCAGCGCGGTGATGCCGCTGGCCGTGCCGGCGACCTTGAAGTCCATGTCGCCGAAGAAGTCCTCGACTCCTTGAATGTCGGTCAGCACCGTGTATTTGCCGCCTTCGTCCGTCATCAGGCCCATCGCCACGCCGGAAACCGGGGCCTTGATCGGCACGCCGGCGTCCATCAACGACAGCGTGCTGCCGCACACGCTGCCCATCGACGTGCTGCCGTTGGAGCCGAGCACCTCGCTCACGACACGCAGCACGTACGGGAACTCCGACTCGTCGGGAATCACGGGCTCCAGGGCGCGCTCGGCCAGCGCGCCGTGGCCGACCTCCCGGCGGCCGGTGCCGAGGCGGCGCACCTCGCCGACGGAGTAAGGCGGGAAGTTGTAGTGGTGGATGTAGCGCTTGGTGTCCTCGGGGCTCAAGCCGTCCAGCTTCTGCTCCATCGAGAGTGAGCCGAGCGTCGTGAGGGTGAGCACCTGCGTCTCGCCGCGCTGGAACAGCGCCGAGCCGTGCGTGCGGGGAATGAGGCCGACTTGGCTCGACAGCGGGCGCACCTCGTGCGGCTTGCGGCCGTCGGGCCGCTTGCCCTCGTTGAGCACCTTGCTCCGGACCACCTTCTTCTGCACGTTATAGAAGGCCTTGGCGATCTCTTTGGGATCGAACTCGGCCTTCAGCGCCTCGACGGCGTCCTTCTCGATCGCCTCCAGCGCGTGGCTCCGTTCGCCCTTGCCCTCGCCGCGGTCGACGATGTCGGCGACACGCCCGGCGGCAACCTCGTACGCGCGCTTCTCCAACGCCGGATCCACGTCGGCGGGCGTCGCCACCGTCGCCTTTGGCTGGCCCGCCATCAGCACGAGCCGCTCTTGCAGCTCGATGACCCGGACGTTGTTCTCTTGGCCCAGGCGCATCGCCTCGAGCACGACATCTTCCGGCACTTCCTTGGCGCCGGCCTCGATCATGATGATCGCGTCGCGGCTTCCAGCAACGGTGAGATCGAGCGCCGAACGCGATAGCTGCTCATACGTCGGGTTCACGATGAACTCACCGTCGAGGTAGCCCATGCGCGTTCCGGCGATGGGTCCATCGAACGGAATGGAGGAGATCGACAGCGCCGCCGACGCGCCGATGATCGACAGGATGTCGGGCTGGTTGACGAGGTCCACCGACAGAACGGTCGTGATCACCTGCACGTCGTTCCGCATGCCCTTCGGGAACCGGGGACGCAGCGGGCGATCGGTGAGGCGCCCGGAGAGGATGGCCTCGGTCGTTGGGCGTCCCTCGCGGCGGAAGAAGCTGCCCGGCACGCGGCCGACGGCATAGAGGCGCTCTTCGTAGTCCACAGTCAGCGGGAAGAAATCCACGCCCTCGCGGATGCCGCCCATGACGGCGGTCACCAGCACCACCGTGTCGCCGTAGCGCACGGTGACGGCGCCGGTGGCCTGCTGCGCCAGCTGCCCCGTGCTGATCGTGAGGGTGCGGCCGCCGACTTCTAACTCAACGGATGTGGGCGATGACATGTGCAACTATTCCTCGTTGTGGGACTGCCGGCGAGAGGAGAAGCCGATGGACGAGGGAGACGCTTGGTGGCGAGAAGGCAAATACCCAGCGGCCGAATCCGGCGCGGGGCGGATTGACTATCTTCGCAATCCGAGTTGGCCAATCACCTCACGGTAACCGGCGGCATCGGTGTTACCGAGATACCGCAACAAACGTCGCCGCTGACCTACCAGCTTCAGGAGGCCTCTGCGCGAGGCATGGTCCTTGTGGTTACGGCGGAGATGGTCGGTCAGCCCGCGAATCCGTTCGGTGAGGAGGGCGATCTGCACGCGTGCAGAGCCGGTGTCTCCCTCCTTGCGCTGGAACTTCGTGATCACGTCCTGTTTGACTTGTGTGTCCAGCATGCTGCGCGAACCGCTCCGTTTCTTTCCGCTCTCTTTATTTATTCACGGTGATTATACACACCGCGCCACGATGAGGAAAGAGCGCAGAGTCACCGTCATGTCGGCTCCCGCCGCGCCGAGGGCGTGGCGCCCCGCTGGCGGGACGCGCCGCCATTGCTACAATGGCCGCCACGCTGGCTCACGGCCACCTGGAGGCGATGGCATGCCGGACTCTCGTATGTCGAAGGAATCGTTCAGGCAGATGGCGGCCGCGTTTGGGGTCGACATGCGCGACTCCGAATACCTCGACCGGATCTACGACGACGCGCTCGCCGTGCTCCGCATCGTGTCGCTGCTGGACGAGGCCGACGTCACCGGCATCGAGCCGGCGGCCATGTACGGCACCGGCTACGGCCCCGCCGGCGAGCAGCGGATGGGGCCATAGTCATGGCCGACACATCGCTCACCACCCTCGGCATCGCCGAAATGGCTCAGCGCATCCGGTCGCGGGAGGTGTCGGCCGTCGAGCTCGCGCGGCAGCACCTCGCCTGGATCGAGGCCGCGCAGCCGAAGACCAACGCATTCATCACGGTGCTGGGCGAGCAGGCATTGGCCGCCGCCCGCGACGCGGAGCGCGACATCGGGGCGGGGTGCTACAAGGGGCCGCTGCACGGTATCCCCTATGGCCTCAAGGATCTCTACTGGACGAAAGGTATCCGCACCACGTCCGGCTCGGCTATCGACCTCGATTTCGTGTCGGCCGAGGATTCGGCTGCCGCGGCGCGCCTCGCGGCCGCCGGCGCGGTGGCGCAGCTACGGCGTTGGGTGGACCTTGGCATGCGGCACGTCTACTTCTTCACGCAGCGGCCCTTCCACGCACCGGTGCTTGAGCGGTTCGCGCGCGACGTGATGCCGCACTTCGCATCGTAGCCGGCTGCTCAAGCGGCTGGCACTTCAACGCCGCGCAGGCTCTCGTGCACGATCAGGCGCCGTCGCGTGCCGAAGACGAAGTCGGCCAGCGGCAACACCACGTTCAGGTTCGTGCCATGCTTCACGTGGTGCTGCCGGTGGTGGTTGTTGATCCACTGAAACAGCCAGCGGCGCTCCACCCAGCGGTTCGCGGGGAAGTGCATGAAGTAATGCAGCGTCTCATAGCTCGTCTGGTACAGGATGAACGCGACCAACATTCCGGCGGCCAACGGCCATGCCACCCAAATGCCGATGGCCGCGAGCATGGGCAGATGAAACGCGACGGGGAAGGGCATGGCCCACCAGGCGAAGGTCAGGTCGCGGCGCGGCCGGGTCCCCACGAAGTACGACTCATCGCCCTGATAGACGACATGGTGGACTTTGGCGTGGCCCTTGTAGAAGTGCTTGAGCCTCATCAACGGGCGGTGCATCAAGAAGCGATGAATAGTCCATTCGGCGGTGCTTGCGTAAACGACCCCGGCAACGAAACCGAGCAGCCCTAGGGCGGCGAGCAAGAGCATCTCACCCTCGATCGACAGCGATACCGGCGGGGAGGCGGCCGCGTGACACCACTGACGCATCCTATCATGGGGCGGGGTGTCGCAATAGGCACCGCGGTGCTCAGTGCCGCAGTTCGACGATCACCGCGGCGTGGTCGCTCACCGCATCGCGCCGCGTGGAGCCTTCCACCATCGCCCACTCATAGCGCGCGGCCGCCAGCCTGTCCCAGAGCGCGTCGTTCACGAACGCCTCGTCCAGCCGGAAGCCGTTCCCCTTGTTCGGCGAATACCAGGTGTACCACCGCGTGTCCGGGTTCAGCGTGCGAAACGCATCCCGCCAGCCCGCCCTCGCCATCGCGTCGAACCAAGCGTCGTCGTCGCCGCTGAACACCCGCGACTCCTCGTCGATGTCCATTTTACCCGTGTTCGTGTCGCCGATGAACAGCGCCGGGCCATGCCGCCAGCGCTTCGCGAGATCGAGCACCGTGTAACGCCAGCGGTGCTTCTTGCCGGACACGAACAGCGGAGCGTGCAGCGCGCTCACCACGAACGGCCTCGGCGCCGCCACGCGCACCGGCAGCCACTTGCCGTCGGGGCGCGGCTTTTTTGCGAGGGCCAAGGTCTCGATGGGCCACCGAGACGCGATGAACATACGGTTGCGGGCAGGGTCCATCGGATCCACCGTGTCCGCCTGATGCGCCAAGCCGTCGCTCGCCAATCGCTCGCGCAGCCAGACGCTGGCCGGCGTGCCGCGGAACTCCGAGAGCGCGACCACGTCGGCGCGCCAGGAGGCGATCCGCTCCGCGATCCAGGGCGCCCGCACGCCACCGCCGGCGCGTATGTTCCAACCGACGATGGTGATGAAATGCTCGTCGCGCGTTTCCAAGAACATCGACCCGCCCAACCTCGCTCAAGGCTCCTGGCGCGACACAACTGCGACCAGCGGCTGGCCGGGGCAGCCGGCGCGGGCGCCAGCGCCAGCGTCGACTCCACCGGCCCGGACAGCAGCGAGGGCTCCCGTGATGTGGAAGCTCTCGCGTGAATCGTGGTCGAAAAGCCGCTACCCGGCCGCGACCGTGGTCGGCAGGTCGACCGTGTAACGGGCGAGCAGGTTGTCCAGAAACGCGGCGGTTTTGGCGTCGGGCTCGCACAGCGGCAGGCGCGTCGGCCCTACGCGGAAACCTGCCTTGTTGAGGCAATACTTCACCGGGATGGGGTTGGCGATCACGAACAAGCCCTTCGCCAGCGGCAGCTGCCGCAGATGCTCGGCCGCCGCCTTCTCCATTTCGCCGGCGACCAAGTAGTCGATCATGCGCTTGATCTGCTTGCCGATGAGGTGCGACGCCACGCTGATGATGCCATATCCCCCCATGCTCATCACGCCGAACGTGTCGCTATCGTTGCCGCTCCACACGAGGAACCCCTTGGGCACCTGCGCGATGATGCTGCCGATCTGCTCGAAGTCGCCCGACGCTTCCTTCACGCCGATCACATTCGGAATCTCGGCGACCCGCAGCGTCGTTTCGACCGACATGTTGACGATGGTGCGGCTCGGCACGTTATAGGGAATCACGGGCAGGGCAACGCTCTCGGCCACCGCCTTCATGTGGCGATAAATGCCTTCCTGCGTCGGCTTGTTGTAATACGGGACGACGAGCAGCAGCGCATCGGCGCCCGCGCGCTCGGCCTGCTTCGACAGCTCGATCGTCTCGCGGGTGCCGTTCGTGCCGGAACCGGCGATCACGGTGGCGCGGTCGCCAACGGCCTCCTTCACGGCGCTCCAGAGCCGGACGTTCTCGTCGTGCATCAAGGAGGGGTTTTCGCCTGTCGTGCCCGTGACGACCAAGCCCTCGCTGCCGGAATCCACCAGCGCGTTCGCGAGACGCTTGGCCTGCGCGTAGTCGAGCTCGCCATCGTCGGTGAAGGGCGTGACCATCGCGGTGATGAGCCTGCCGGGCGTGCGCATGCGAGCCTCCTTTGCGCTCTAAGCCGTTAACCGCGTACTGTAGTCCCGCATGTATCGCCGTGCAAGATAGCCGGCACGCCGGCGCTTCCCGGTTTACCCGGGCGTCCACGGGAACGAGCGCGGCGTCGACGCGCGCGAGGGTAGGCGCCCGCCACGCACGGGATGAGCTCGCGCGGTCGGGGCAGGCTCGCCGGAGTGCTAGCCCGCCGCTGTTGCCCGGTGCCGCAGCAGCGCCTTCCGCTTCAGCAGTTCCTCGGCGATCTGCACGCCATTCGTCGCGGCGCCCTTGCGGAGGTTGTCCGACACGACCCACATCGCGAGGCTGTTCGGGGCGCTGATGTCTTGGCGAATGCGGCCAACGAACACGTCGTCCTTCCCGGCGGCGTCCAACGCCAGCGGGTAGGCGGAGCTCGCCGGATCGTCGACCACCGTGACGCCGGGGAAAGCCGACAGCAGCCGGCGCGCCTCGTCCACCGGCATGGGTCGCTCGAACTCGACGTGCAGCGCCTCGCTGTGCGACACGGTCACCGGCACGCGCACCGCCGTCGCCGACACCTTGATGCTCTCGTCGTGGAATATCTTCCGCGTCTCCCGAAAGATCTTCATTTCCTCGGTCGTGTAGCCGTTCTCCGTGAACGTCTCGACCTGCGGAAGGGCATTGAAGGCGATTTGGTGCGGGTACACCTCGCGGGTCAACGGCCTCCCCTCGACGATCTGCCGCGTCTGCTCCTCAAGCTCATCGACGGCGGCGGCGCCCGTTCCCGACACCGCTTGGTAGGTGTCGACGACCACGCGCTTGATCGGGTTGACGCGGTGCAGCGGCCACAGCGCCATCACCATCTGCGTCGTCGAGCAGTTGGGCACCGACACGATGCCACGGTGCCACTCTACATCCGCGCCGTTGATCTCCGGCACCACGAGCGGCACGGTCGGGTCCATGCGCCATGCCGACGACTTGTCGACGACGGTGCAGCCATTGGCGGCGGCAATGGGATCGAGCGCGCGGCTGGTGGAGCCGCCAGCCGCGACGAAGGCGATGTCGCACTCGCTGAAGAGCTTGGCGTTCGCCTCTTCGATGACGATCTCCTTGCCGCGGAACAGCACTTTCTTGCCTTGCGAGCGTGGCGACGCGCAGAGCCGAAGCGACTGCATCGGGAAGTCGCGCTCCTCCAGCACCTGCAACAACACCTTGCCCACCGCTCCCGTGGCGCCGACGATCACTACTCGCGGATCCGCCATATGCTCCACCTGCTCACCCGTTGGAATACCCTTGGAATGTCCGAGACGCTACCCTCCGGCTCTTCCTCGCCGTGCAATATGGCCTGCACTCGTCCCACGGCGACCTGCTCGACATGCTTCCGCTGCTTGACCTTCAGCCACTCCTGCACGCCCGCAATCACGAACGACCCAATGGTGATGAGCGCGCAAAAGGCGACAATGTTGACGTCGGAAAACCCGATCGGTTCTCCGGTTGGCGAGGTATAGCCAGGTGCTTGCTGCAACACCGCAAGCATGGCCCTCTCCCCCGTGCGTCAAACGTCCAACAGTTTCTCCAACCCAACGACTAGGCCGTCCAGCCCCCCCGCCCTTCGCACCGCCAGCAGCACGCCCGGCATGTAGCACTCGCGGTCGATCGTGTCGTGCGTCAGCACCAGGGTCTGCCCCAGCCCACCGAATGTCACCTGGTGACGGGCCATCCGCCCCGGCATGCGTCCGCTGTGCATGCTGATTCCATGATAATCCCCGCCGCGCGTGCCGCCGAGCGGCTCCCGCTCGGGGGTGTTGCGGACGAAGCGCTCCGGATGCTCGCGGTGTACCGCCTCGGCGATGGCGAGAGCCGTGCCCGACGGCGCGTCGATCTTCTTCTCGTGGTGCTCCTCGGCGATCTCGCAGTAGTCGAACCATTTGGCGGCGATGGCCGACAGCCGCCCGAGCAACACGGCCCCAATGGTGAAGTTCGGCGCAATGAATGCCGCCGTCCGCCGCTCCCGCGCCCACTCCGCTATCTGGTCCAGCTGCTGCTGCGACCACCCGGTCGAGCCGATGACCGGGCGCACGCCGTTGGCGAAGGCGTGCGGCACCATCCCCATACTCGCCGCCGCGTTCGTGAAGTCCACCACGACGTGCGGCTTCGTGGCGCGAAAGGCCTCCTCGGCGTCGGTGAAATAGGGCACGCCGTGGCCGAGCGGACCAAGGTCACCCTGCGGCACGCGGTCGATGGCGGCGACGAGGCGCATGTCGCGCTCGTTGGAGACGGCGCCCAGGACCTCGCGGCCCACGCGGCCGGCGGCGCCGTGAACAGCCACGCGGATGAGAGCTTCAGTCGTCATGATGCGCCGCGATGGGATGCGTTCGGAACGGGCAAAGTATAGCAGAGGAGGAATGGCCCGCTCGATGCGGCGGGCGCGGGCAATGGAAGGGGCCCCGCGAACTTGCGGGGCCCCGTGAGAGCGTGGTCGGGGCCGATGGGTCCCGCCGCCCTTACTTCTTGTCGTCGCTCTTGTCGAAGGTCTTGGCCGTCTGCGTGCCGCCGCCCCGCATGCGGCGCGCCATCGCCTCGTCGATCCCGCGCGGCCACTCGCGGGCCAGGGGGTCGTGCACCTTCACGTGCAGCGGGCCGATGTGGTCGATGTCCATGACGATCAGGTCACCCTCTTGCATCGCGCCGAGGTTTTGGTGGTTCGTGCCGGTCGAGATGATGTCGCCCGGTTGCAGTGTCATTATCCGGCTGGCGAACTCGATGCACTCGGGGATCTTGTGCGCCATGTCGCGCGTGTTGTACCCGGGGAATTTGAAGTAGTTGTTGGACAGCCGCACATTGACGTTGTGCGGATCGGGGATTTCATCCTTCGTCACGATGAACGGACCCATTGGCCCGAAGGTGCGCCAGGACTTCGCCTGGTAGTAGCTCTGCGCGCCGCGCGGGTTGAAGCCTCGCGCCGAAACGTCCATGAAGCCGGTGTAGCCGAACACGTAGTCCATCGCGGCCTGCTGCTTCACGTGGTCGGCCTCCTTGGCGATCACCACGGCGAGCTCGGCCTCGTGGTGGAAGATCGTGGCCTTGCACTCCGGGTCCAGCAGCACCGTGTCGCCGTCGCCGATCACGGTGTCCGACGCCTTGAGGAATGCGTCGATCTCCGGCATCGCGGGGTTCTCGCCCTCCAGGTAGTTCACCGCCATGCAGATCAGCTTCTCGGGCCTCGGCACCGGCGGAAGGATGGTGACGCTGTCCAGCGGCACGCCGTTCGTCTTCGCCGCCAGTTTCTCGATGTCGCCCTTGAACTCGTCGAAATACTCGATGATGACGTTGATGAGCTCCTGCGGATGGTGCGCGTGGACGCCCTTCAGGGCATTGGTGATGTCGACGATGTGGTTGCCCTTGACCACGCCGGGCTGCCAGTCGTTGAAAAACCCGATCTTCATGGACCTTCCCTTCGAGGGGCCGGCTTAGTCCGATTTCGCGGGTCGACGGGGGCGGATGATCGGACGGACCGCGATGCTCTCCTCGCGGCGAGGCCCGGTCGAGATGAGATCGATAGGGGCTCCGATGAGCGATTCCAACTTGCGGACGTAGTTCAGGGCTTCCGCCGGCAACTGTTTGATCTTCGTCGCCCCGGCCGTCGGGCGCGTCCAACCCGGCATCTCTTCCAGAATCGGCTTGCAGCGTTCCATCGCATCGGGGTTGCTGGGGAACTGGTTGACGCGCTTGCCATCCAGCTTGTAGGCCACGCACACCTTGATGCTCGGCAGGCCGTCCAGCACGTCCAAGCGGGTCAGCACGGCGGAGGTGTAGCCATTGATCATGGCGCTGTAGCGCGCCGCGACGCCGTCGAACCAGCCGACCCGGCGCGGCCGGCCCGTCGTCGTGCCGTACTCCCACGCCCGCTCGCGGATTGTGTGCGCGACCTCGTCGTTCAGTTCGGTGGTCATCGGCCCGGCGCCGACGCGCGTGGAATATGCCTTGTAGACGCCGACAATGCTCTTGATCTGCCAGGGCGCGATGCCAAGCCCGGTGCACGCGCCGCCGATGGTCGATGACGACGAGGTCACGTAGGGGTAGGTGCCGTGGTCCACGTCCAGCAGCGCCCCCTGAGCACCCTCCAGCACCACGCGCGCGTCCTTCGCCAACGCCTCGCCGATGATCGTCTCCGTCGAGACGACGTACCGCCGCAGGCGAATGCCATACTCCAACATCTGCGCGTAGAGCTTGCCGGTGTCGATCGGCTCCGCGCCATAGACCTTCGTGAGTAGCGCGTTCTTCTGCTTGGCGACCACGTCGAGCCGCTTGGCGAGGTAGCCTTCCTCCAGCAGATCGCTGACCCGGATGCCGACGCGCGCGACCTTGTCCATATAGGTGGGGCCGATGCCCCGTCCCGTGGTGCCGATGGCCGCGCTGCCGCGCGCGCGCTCCTCCAGCTGGTCCAGCTGAACGTGATAGGGCATGACGACGTGCGCGCGGTCGCTGATGAACAGCCGCGACGTGTCGACGCCCTGCGCCTCCAACTCCTCTATCTCATGGAGCAGCAAGCCGGGGTCGAGCACGACGCCGGGGCCGATCAACGACATCGACTGCGGCCAAAAGACGCCGGACGGCACCAAGTGGAGCTTGAACTCGCCCTTCGCGTTGATCACCGTGTGGCCGGCGTTGTTACCACCAGAAAAACGGACCACCATGTCGGCCCGCTCCGCCAAGTAGTCGACGACCTTGCCCTTGCCCTCGTCGCCCCACTGGGCGCCAATTACACCGTATGCTGGCACGCATGCCTCCAAGCCTGGTGCGCCTACGGCGTACAGGCCCAGCCGAGTATAACAATCCCGCCGTTAGGTCGATAGTGCCGGACGGACGTTACGTCCTGATCCCGCGCAGCACGCTATCGACGACCGATTCCGCCCAGCCCGCGTATGGCTTGCGGCCGCTGAAGAACAGGCCGTACATGGCGTTGGCGATCATGTCGATCACCACGTCGATGTCCACGTCGGGGCGGACCTCGCCGCGCTGTATCCCGCGTTCCACCGCGGCCTTCAGCGAAGCCCGCCGGGGAATGATGAGCCGTTCCTGCACGGTCTTGAACAGGTCGGGGTGATGGCTTTGCTCGGTAATCATCAGCGCCGCGATGCGGAGGCCGGGGCCGTTGAGGAACACTTCCTCGTTCAGCTTCACGTACGCCAGCAGGTCGCCACGAAGGCTGCCGGTGTTCAGCGCCTCCACCGGGCGCATGGCCGCCAGCACGGCGGCGGCTGCCATGTCCGGCTTGCTGGGATAGCGCCGGTAAATGGTCGTCTTGCCGACCTTGGCCTCGGCGGCGACCGCCTCCACCGACATCCGGGCGTAGCCCAAGTCGACGAGCAGCTTCAACGCGGCGTCCAAAATGGCGCGGTCGGCCGAGGCGCTGCGGGGCCGCCCGCGTTGCGGGGCGCGGGCGGCCGATTGTCCATTGGTTGTGGGGGCGCTTGTCATCGATCTCTCCTTCTCGTGAGTAACGAAACAGGCAAGCATTCATCGCCATGCCAAGGGCAAACTATCTTTACATTACACAGGTACCGTTCCGGAACACAAGTGGGAACGCTACGTAGCGGGCAGCGTCATCCCATCCGCGGCAAAGGCGATGGCGCCCAGCGCGCCGTTGTTCGCGCCCAGGCCGGCCCGCACCACATCGACTTCCGGCCCGATGCCCGCGAATGCCTGGCCTCGCATGATCGCGATGGCCGGGACGATATACGCATCCCACTCGTTCGACAGCCCGCCGCCAATGATGATGCGCCCTGGGTTCAAGATGTTCACGACGTTGGTGAGCCCCGCGCCCAGGTACGTGATGGCCCGCTGAATGATCAGCCCGGCGAGCGGGTCCTTGTTGCGATACGCGGCGAAGATGGCGACCGCGTCGACCGCCTCCGGGCCTTCGGCCTCCAACAGCATCCGCAGCGACGACTTCGCGCCGGCGGCCAGCCGCCGGAGGGCGATGCGGGAGAGCGCCGAGCCGCTGCAGAGCGACTCCCACGCCCCGGGATTCGCGCTCGTCCCCAAGGGGCCGTGCGCGTCAACGGTCATGTGGCCGAATTCGCCGGCATAGCCGCTCGCGCCCTCGTAAACCTTGCCGTCGATGACGATGCCGGAACCGATGCCGGTACTCACCGTTATGTAGATCAGATGGCTCAAGCCCCGGCCGGCGCCGAACCGGTGCTCGCCCAGGCCGGCCATGTTGGCGTCGTTGCCGATGACCGAGGGAATGTCCCAGCGGTCCTGAAACATGCGGACTAGTGGCGCGCCATCCAGAACGCGCACCTGCGGGCAATGCCGCACGAAGCCCTGCTTGGCGTTGATGGCCCCCGCGCAGGCGATGCCCACCCCACGGACACGGTCGGGAGAGAGTTCGATCCGGTCGAGCGCGTTCCTGGCCGTCCGCACCATCGCGTCGACGACCTGCGTGGCGCTACCTTGCGGCGTTTCGTCGAGCTCTTGCGACAGCACGCCGCCATCGGCCGTGCCGACGACTGCCAATATCTTCGTGCCGCCAAGGTCGACGCCGACATAGATGGGAACATCAGCAGGGAGGGGCAAAATCGACACTCACGAAGCGTTATCGAAACGGGGAAAGCACCAGGCACCGTGTCGGTTCATGTGTAGGTTACACACATCGCCTCGCCACCGTCAACGCCCACGCACGCCGAAGGCCGGTCTATAATCGGCGCCGCCGGGGCGCGCGGTCCGGTTTCCCTGCCCGCGGGCGCCACCTTCCGGCGGTTATTCGCGCATGTCCAAGGAGCGGCGGTGGTTAACCTCACAGCGGTGCTCGCGCCCGTCCGCGCCATTGGCCGCGACCGCCTCGGCTTCCTCGGCTACGTGACGGGCGGCCACACCGCCATCCATTGGTATCAGCAGATCTTCGCCGTCGTGCTGCCGTCCATCCAACAGGGGCTCGGCCTCAGCAACGTCCAGGTCGGCTACCTACAATCGTCGCGCCAGCTCGCCGCCGGCACGCTCAATCTTCCCGTCGGCATCCTCGCCGACACGTTCGCCAAGCGCCAGGCGATCATCCTTGCCTCGGCGCTCCTTTTCATGGGGCTCGGCTACTTTCTCATGGGTTTGGCGCCCGCGCTCGTCGTCGCGATGCTCGGCGCGGGGTGCATCGGCATTGGCACCGCCGTATGGCACCCGCCGGCGATGGGCGCGTTGTCCAATCGCTTTCCCGACCGTCGCGCCACGGCGCTGGCGGTGCATGGCGTCGGCGCCACCGTCGGCGACACGCTCACTCCGCTCGCGGTCGGCGCGCTGCTGGTATCGTTCAACTACCAAGCCGTGCTCCGCGTGCAGCTCATCCCCGCCGCCATCGTAGCATTCGTCATTTGGCGGGCGCTCTCGGCGCAGTTCCAACACGTCGGCCCGCGCCCCTCGCGCAAGAGCCTCATGGCCGGCATGGGCGATCTCATGCGGAACCCCGTGTTCGTCGCCGTGTCGCTCGCGCAGGGCCTCATGGGCATGTCGCGCCAGGTCATTCTCACCTTTCTCCCGCTCTACATCGAAAATGGCCTTGGTTACGACGCATTCGAGCTCGGCATCTACATCGCATTGCTGCACGTCATGGGCACGGTTTCCCAGCCGGTGCTTGGCGTGCTCTCCGACCGCTGGGGCCGCAAGCGCGTCCTCGTGCCGTCCTATGCTGTCCTCGGCGCCTTCTTCCTGCTCCTGGCCCGCGCCACGCCCGGCTGGCAACTCGTCCTCACCGTGCTCGTCATTGGCATCTTCTTCTACACGCTAACCAACGTGACGACCGCCGCCGTGCTCGACGTGGCCGGCACTTCGGTGCAGGCCTCGGCCAACGGGCTCACGTCGCTCATCATGCAAGTCATCGTCCTGCCCGCGCCCATCATTGCCGGGTGGCTGGTCGAGCAGCACGGCTACGGCTCATCCTTCGTGCTGTCCGCATCGTTCATGTTCGCCGGTGCGCTCATCATGCTGCCGTTGCGTATGTACCAGGGCAACAGGAAAACGCCGCGGTTCGTGGGGTAGGGCGCGCGCCGGCCTTCGGAAGAATGCGGCATGGCGCGAATGGCGCGGCACGGCCCAATAGCCACCTCGCTGATTTCCGCTGACCGGCGCTGCGCCGCGCTGTTTCGCTCCATGTCCAAACCGCAAGCATATTGCTGTGAAACCACATTGCAATAGACCTGCTGCTGTGCCTACACTTGCCCGTCATTGGCAATGCGCGGCACGACGGCCAGCAAAACCAATTACGAGACGGATGGATCCGTCGATCGCGGAGGAGTACCCTGAATGGCCTCGAAGGGCCGGGGCCAGGTCAGTCGACCCGTATCCAGTTCTCGATGTTGACCGCGCGCTCGGCCGACGTCGCACCGCCCGGCACCTGCAAGACGATCGCGCGCACCGTCGTGGTCCCCGCCGTCGCGGTGATCGCATACGCGATGCCGGCCTGCATCCGCATCCACGTCCCATTCGCGCTGCCTATCGTG
>VGZX01000022.1 GCA_016872415.1 SAR202 cluster bacterium
CCAGGCGTCTCGGGGCGGCCACCCGTTCGGCCTTCCGCGCCGGCACGTTAGCGGCCCTTGCTCTTGGCGCGAGCGTTCCGGCGGCGCATCCAACGCGGCTCGGCCGATGTGGCGTCGCCGCCGGCGCTGGCGTTCGCCTTCGACATCATGGTCTGAATGCGGTCGGTCTCGACGCCCGACACGCGCGCGGCGGGGGCGTCCCCGCGCTTGGGAGTGGCGCCCTTGGGCATCGCGGCCTGCTGCGCGCGTTGCTGTTGCTGCGCCACCTGCGCCTGCGACATCGGCGCGACGTGGAAGATGGTGTGTACGATGTCGTGCTGGATGCGGTCGAGCAAGGCCTGGAACTGCTCGTGGCCCTCGGTCTTATACGCGACGAGAGGGTCGCGCTGACCGACCGCTTGCAGGCCGATGCCCTGCCGCAGGTTCGACATGGCAGTGAGGTGCTGGACCCACCAGCGGTCGATGGTTTGGAGCATCACGGAGCGTTCGAGAGCGCGCATCACGTCGGGTGTGAACTGCTCCTCGCCCTGGTCGTAGGCATCGCCGATGGCGGCGAGGACGGCATCGCGAATGTCGTCGGTGGTGTTGGTGGCGACGAAGTCGGCATCGACCTCGGCGGGGAGCGCGAGCACCGTGCCGAGCTGCGTCAGGAAGCCGTCGATGTCCCAGGTTTCGACCGGGCCGCGCAGGTGGGTGGCGATGAGTCCGTCGACCTCCCGCTCCAGCAGCCGCTCGATGTTGTCGCGCAGGTCGGCGCCTTCCAGCACCTTGGCCCGCTCGGCATAGATCACCTCGCGGTGCTTGTTCACGACGTCGTCGTAGTCGACAAGGTGTTTGCGGATGTCGAAATAGTACGCCTCGACCTTGCCTTGCACCATTTCGAGCGTGCGCGTGAGCAGGCCGCTCTCCAGCGGCTGGTCGTCGGCGAGCGCGCCACTCACCATGCGGCCGACCATCCCGCTGCCGAACCGCTTGATGATGTCGTCTTGCAGCGAGCCGTAGAAGCGCGTGACGCCGGGGTCGCCCTGGCGCCCGGCGCGGCCACGCAGTTGGTTGTCGATGCGGCGTGACTCGTGGCGCTCGGTGCCGAGGACGTAGAGGCCGCCGGTCTGGACCACCTCGTCATGCGCTTGCCGCCATTCGTCCGCGGACGCGGCCAGGTCGGGCGATCCGCCAAGGATGATGTCGGTGCCGCGGCCGGCCATGTTGGTGGACACCGTGACGGCGCCGGGCCTACCGGCGTTCGCGACGATCTTCGCCTCGCGCTCGTGGTTCTTCGCGTTCAGTACCTCATGGGGCACGCCGCGACGCTTGAGCGTGGCGGAGAGGACCTCGGACCGCTCGATCGACACGGTGCCGACGAGTACCGGACGGCGCGCCCTGTGCAGTTCCTCGATGTAATCGGCGACGGCCTTGAACTTGGCGTCCTCGGTCTTGTAGACCAAGTCGGGCTCGTCATGCCGGGCCATGGGCTCGTTGGTCGGAATGGCGACGACCTCGAGCTTGTAGACCTTGTAGAACTCCTCGGCCTCGGTCATCGCCGTGCCGGTCATGCCCGCCAGCTTCGGATACATGCGGAAGTAGTTCTGGAGGGTGATGGTGGCATAGGTGATGGTTTCGCGCTGGACGTTCACGCCCTCCTTGGCTTCCAGCGCCTGGTGCATGCCGTCGGAGTAGCGGCGGCCCGGCATGAGCCTTCCGGTGAACTCGTCGACGATGACCACCTCGCCGTCGCGCACCACATAGTCCTTGTCGCGCAGGTAGATGTGCTGCGCTCGCAGCGCGTTCTCGACGAAGTGGGTGAGGTGGTAGTTCTCGGGCGCGTAGAGGTTCTTGACATTGAGGATGCGCTCGACGTTACTGATGCCCGCCTCGGTCAGGAGTACCTGTTTCTCTTTCTCCTCGGCCGTGAAGTCTTCGTCGCGGTTCAACCGAAGCGCCAGCTGGGCCATGGTCTTGTAAAGGCCGGTGGACTCTTGCGATGGCCCGCTGATGATGAGCGGCGTGCGCGCCTCGTCGATCAAGATATTGTCGACCTCGTCGACGATGGCGTAATTGAGGGCGCGCTGGACCTGCTGGGCCTTGCTGGCGGCCATGTTGTCGCGAAGGTAGTCGAACCCGAACTCGTTGTTGGTGCCGTAGAGGATGTCGGCGGCATAGGCGTCGCGCCGGTTCACCCGGCGCATGTGCCGAGGCGTGCCGTCGGCCTCCTCCGCGGCGGGGTCGAACATGAAGGCGGACTCGTGCTGGAGGCAGGCGACGGTGAGGCCGAGGGCGTGGTAGATGGGTCCCATCCAGGCTGCGTCACGCCGCGCCAGATAGTCGTTGACCGTGACGACGTGGACGCCACCCCCCGTGAGGGCGTTGAGGTATGAGGGCAGCGTCGCGACGAGGGTCTTTCCCTCTCCGGTCTTCATCTCGGCCACCTTGCCCTGATGGAGCACCGTGCCGCCGATGATTTGCACGTCGAAGTGGTGCAGGCCGATCGCGCGCCGCGACGCCTCGCGCACGGCGGCGAACGCCTCCGGCAGCAGGTCGTCGAGCTCGTCCTTCCCCTGGTCCAGGCGCTCCTTGAACTCGCCGGTCTTCGCCTTCAGTTGGTCGTCGGTCTGACGCTGCATGTCCTGTTCCAAGGCGTTGACGCGCTGGACGATGGGCCGCAGCTTCTTTATTTGTTTCTCGTTGGAGTCCCCGAAGACCTTGAATAGCTTCGTGACCAAGATGCACCTTCTTAATATTTAGACGCACACGCTACTATTCTACCAGCGGCCCGCGGGGGCGTCGTCGCGGCGGCGAAAGGACCGCTGCCGGCCGATGTCGTCGCGGAGGCTCGCAAGCGGTTGGACGCGATCGGCATTTCTCCTTCGAGGGACTAGCGTGGCACTCGCTGTCGGCATCCTCAGCACGGGACAAATGGGCGCCGCGATCGGCAAGGTGCTGCGCCAACATGGCGCGGACGTAATCACCTGCCTGGAGGGGCGATCGGAAGCAACCGCCGCGCGCGCTCGCGAGGCAGGCATCCGCGAAGTCGAGACGTTGGACGACGTGGTGCGTCAGGCTCGGCTGGTATTGTCGGTGCTCGTGCCCGCCGAGGCCGTGGGCTTGGCTGAACGGCTCGCGAGGGCGGCGAAGCGGACGCACGCCAGGCCGGTGTTCGCCGAATGCAACGCGATCGCGCCGGCGGCCGTCGCGCGGATCGCCGCGGTCATGGAAGGGGCGGGCGTGCACACCATCGACGCCGGCATCATCGGGCCGCCGCCGAACCCTGGCCAGCACGCCACGCGCATCTACTGTTCGGGCCCCGACACGGGGCCGCTGCTGGCGCTGGGCGGCCTCGGGCTCGACATCCGCCCCGTGGGGCCGGAGATCGGCCAGGCTAGCGGGCTGAAGATGGTGTACGCGGCATCGACGAAGGGCACCACGGCGCTGTGGACGGAGCTGATGGCGGCTGCGCGCGCCCTGGGGCTGGAGGATGCGCTGGTGGATGAGTTCACGCTGGGCCGGGCCGCCATTGCGCGCGCCCTCATCGGCGAGATACCCTCGATGCCGAGGAAGTCGCGTAGGTGGGTTGGGGAGATGGAGGAGATCGCGGCTACCTTCGAGGCGCTGGGCCTCACGCCGCGGATGCTGCAAGGCGCGGCCGACATGTTTCGGCTTGTGGGCGGGACGCCGCTGGCCGACCCCGCGGCGAAGCGGCCGGAGCCGACGCTGGACGAGACGCTCAACGCCGTGGTAGAAGCCCTGCCGAAGCGCGCCCCCGCGAGCGCGAAGACGAGCTGACACCCGGCTGTTCCCATAGAGGACGTAGCGCATGGCAATGTTCCCGAAGATATTGCTCGCCCTGGATGGGTCGATGACCGCCGAGGCGGCGATCCCCTACCTCACATCGCTGGTGCGGACCGACCCCCCCGAGGAGATCGTGCTGCTGAACGTGGCCGATTCGAATACGGAGATGGAGGTGCAGGCGGCGAAGGCATACCTCCAAACGGTGGCGAACGACCTGGAGGCGATCTGGCGCAAGGACGAGATCCCCGTTCCCTTGCTCTACACCACCGTGCTCACCATCGGCGAACCCGGCGAGACGGACTCGCAGGGGCGGCCACGGCGCATCAGCCGGCGCGAGATCGCGGATGCGATCATCCGCGCCGCGCGCGACTCGCGCGTCGACCTCATCTGCATGACGACGAACGGCTGGATGGGCAGCGATAAGTGGCTGCTGGGGCTGGTGGCGGAGAACGTCCTGCAGAAGACGGAGTGCTCGGTGTTCTTGGTGCACTCCGACGACTACCATCCGGTGACGGCGCCGCCGAGGATCGACCGCATACTGGTGCCGCTCGACGGCTCGGAGCTCGCGGAGCAGGTGCTGCCGATAGCCGAGAAGATCGCGAGGCAGGAGCGATCCGAGCTCATGCGCCTGGTGTACGTGCTGCCGCCGAGCGAGGGAGCGGCGAGCCGCACCGTGCGCCCGGTGCTCGATTTCCGCCCTTTCCCCCGGGGCGACGTGCGGCACTACCTGAGCAGCAAGGCGGAAAACATCGAGGCGCGGGGCGTGCCGGCCGAGGCGGGCATACGGCAGGGCGACCCGGGGCGCGAGATCAAGGCGGACGCCGTCGAGAACGGCATGAGCCTCATCGTGCTCGCCTCGAACGGGCGCACCGGGTTCTCGGTGAAGCCGTACGGCAAGGTGGCCGACGAGGTCATTCACGGCACCCCGGTGCCGGTGCTGTTCATCCGGCCGAAGAACGTGCCGGTGATGGCGCTGCCCTGACGCGAGTTCGGGACCTGTTCACTGCACCTTCGGGATGACCTCCTCGCCGAACCGCCGTACCTGACTGAGCAGCATGTCTTCGGCGAAGCGGAAATGGAAAGTGTCGATCCCCTCGTCGCGATACTGGCCGATCGTGTCGAGCACCTGCTGGGCGCTGCCCGTCACCTGCGGCCGCGTGATGTAGGCTGGGCCCTCGGGCTGCTGTTGGGCCAGCACGCGCTTCGTCTCTTCCTCGCCGAGCACGGCCATCGTGTTCAACACGCGGCGAATCGACTGCGGGTCGCGCTTCGCGGAGATGGCGCCCTCCTCCAGCAGTCGCACGAGGCCACGGAGCTGGTCGATGGACTCGGGCCAGCCGCGGTTCTTCATCCAGCCGTCGGCCACGCGTCCGGTGTAGCGCATCATCTGCGGACCGAGCGCGCCGATCCAAATGGGTATGCGCCCGCCCGGCGGTCGCTTGCCGATGGTGGCGTCGACGACGCTGTGCACCTTGCCCTCGTGGGTGAACGTGTCGTTGGCCCACAGCCCACGCATGATCGTCACGGCGTCGCGCAGGCCGACGAACAGCTGGGCGGCGTCTTGCTTGGGGTAGCCGTAGGTCTCGTAGTAGGGTTGCTGGTTGCCGGCGCCAAGGGTGAGCTCCAACCGGCCGTGGCCCGCTATCTCGTCGAGCGTGGCGGCGGCCTTGGCAAGCAGCGCGACGTTGCGATAGGGCACGTTGAGCGTGGCGTGCGTGACGATGAGTTTCTTCGTGGTGGCGGCGATGGCGGTCGCGACCGTCCAACCCTCGAGCGCCGGCTCGGACGCGCGGTCGGTGAACGAGGCGGTCGTGAAGCCGGCGGCCTCGGCGGCCTGGCATAGCCTCAGGGAGTCCGCGTAGGAGCGCGTTCCAACGGTGATGCCGAAGCGGATGGGATTGCGCGTGCGCGACATGCGTTACCTCCAGCGTGGTGGCACATGCATAGCGGAAGCGCGCGGAACACGCAAGGGCGGCCCGCCTTAGCGGGCGGGCTGGACCGCCGGCTCCGGGGCGCGGCGTATCGGCGGGGTGAGGAACACGATGGCCGCGCCGACTATCCAGGCGGCCGTCGCCATCGTGAACGCAAGGAAGTAGTCGCCCCGCAGGTCGCGCAACTGGCCCACGACGATGGGCGAGAGGGCGGCGGAAAAGGTGAGCATCGGCTGGGTGATGCCCGCGATGGCGCCAAGATGGCCCCGGCCGAACAGCTCGGCGGTCATGAGCGGTTGCAGGATGAAATAGGCGCCCATGGTGAGGCCCGCGCTGACCATGAATGCGACGACCATGACGTTGTTCGCGGCGTAGAGCAGGACCGGCACGGTGGCGCCCGTGAGGGCCATTTGCACGATGATGAGCTTGCGGACGGAGATGCGCTCGCCCAGCATGCCCCAAATGACGCGGGAGACGCCGCCGATGCCGCCGTAGATGGCCGTGCCCGCCACGGCGATGTTATTGGAGAAGCCATTCTCTTGCAGGAAGGGCACCCAGCTCGGTTGGAAGCCCGACACGCCCACGTTCGCGACCATCATCGCGCTTGCCCAGAACCAAAACGTGCGTGTCCGCAGCGCCTCCGCCCGCGTGAGGCTCACGTCTGCGATACGCCGGCGCCGGCGGGGCGCGGGCCGCGTGACGTCATCCGGTCGCTCGGCGCCGTCCGGCAGCAAGCCCACGTCCTCGGGGCGCGTCTTGATGAACAGCACGAGCGGCAGTTGCGCGCCGATGCTGATGAGGCCAAGCGCCAGCCACGCATCGCGCCACCCAAGGGCGTCGATGAGGGCCTGGGTCATGAACGGGAATGCGAGCGGGCCCATGGCCGTGCCGGCCGCCGCGATGCCGATGGCGCGGCCGCGCTTCTGAATGAACCATTTCGGCAGGACGGAGTTCGCGATCACGAACCCGGAGCCGACGGTGCCGGCGCCGCTGAACACGCCGAAGAGCAGGTAGAACTGCAACTGGCCACTTAGGAAATCGAAGGCGGGCACCTCTCCCACCCATTTGCAGCCCATGAGCCCAAGGCCCGTGACGATGGTGCTGAAGATGGCGAGGCGTCGCGCCCAACCGGACCGGTCCAGCAGGTGCCCCAGCAGCGGCATGGTGAGGGCGCCAGTGACGGAGCGAATGGTGAGGGCCAGGAAGAAGCCGGTGAGCGACCAGCCGAGCTCGGCGCGCATGGGCAAGACGAACATGCTGGGCGACCAGATGTTGATGCCCGCCGAGAAGCCACCGGTGACGAACGCAACGCCGGTGATAACCCAACCGTAGTAAAAGCGCGGACGGGGTGAATGGCTCACGAAGGATGCTGAGCGAGGCGGTGCGCTAGCATGGGAGTGATGCTATCACCCCCGGCGCCGCCTCAGTTGCCGGGCGATGGCATGCGTTCGCGGAAGGCGCGACACGCCGCCCGGCCAGCCCGCGCCCGCGTGCCTAGTCCGAGACGGTGAGCAGGTTGGCGCCGGCGGACGCTGCGCCGGATGCCTTTCGCGGCGTCCAATTGCGGGGCCTACCGGCCATGGAGTGTCGCATGAGGCCATCGCCATCGACGCGATTCGATCAGCCGCGATCCGACACCGAGCGTCAGTCCCGTGAACCGTCAACGCTGAGAAGACGTGAGGCAGCACCTCCGCACTTGCGACGTTGGCTTGCGCCACTCTCCATCCTCGCGATCGCTCTTGCCATCCGGCTCGTCCATGCCGCCCGGAACCCGGTGGACATCGACGAGCTGGGGCAGATCGCCGTCGCCAGCATGTCGCTACCGGCAATGCTCGACGGCATCGCGACACACTACTCTCCCCCGCTCGACTATCTGATCACCGCCGCGCTGCTCCGCCTGGGCGTCGACTCGGTGGAGGCGTTGCGCTTGCCGGCCGTGCTATCCGGCACCGCGGCGGTGGCGCTGCACCATCGGCTGGCGCTAGCGGTGCTCCGCTCGTACTCCGCCGCGCTCATGGCGGCGATGCTGATGGCGCTGGCGCCATTGGCGGTGCAACATGCCGCATGGGTCCGCATGTACAGCCTGTACCTGCTGCTCGCGACGGCGAGCCTGCTGGCGCTGGTGGAGCACCAACGGACGCGGGATGGCCGCTGGCTCGCCGCGTGGCTCGTCACGGGGCTGCTGCTGATCTACACCCACTATTTCGCGGCGCTGCTGCTCGCCAGCCAGATGGCGTGGCTGTTGGCCCTTGGGCTGTGGCCCCGGCACGCGAAGCCCGCGGACAGACGCGCTGACACGCGGGCAGCCGTGCTCATGGGGGCGGTGCTGGTGGTGGGGTTCCTACCGTGGGCCGGCATCGCGCTGTCGCAGGCGGAAACCAGCCAAGGAGTGATGCCCTGGGGCGCGCCAAGCCCGGCGGTGCTGCTCGGCAAGCAATTCCTGGCGGTCTCGTCCGGTGGCGAGGTTGGCGACTCGCGGGCGCTGGGTGGAGCGATATCGCTTGCCTATGGCGCGCTCGCGCTTGGCGGGTTCACCCGCCTCTGGCGGCATCGACGTTCGGCGGCGACGTTGTTCGCCGTCGTGGGACTGGCTCCCCTGCTGCTGCTGCTGGCGGGATACACGGTCGTCGTCGGGCCGATCACGACGACCAGGAATCTAATCTTCCTGCTGCCACCGTGGCTGGTGCTCGTGGCCGCCGGCCTGTGGCTGGCGAGCCAACGGCTGGGTCGCGGGCTCCGGCGGCGAAGCCTGCCGAGGGCGAGTTGGACCGGCGTCGCGCTGGCGGCCGCGCTGGCGGCGCCGGGCCTAGCCACCGTGTTGGCCCATACGCCCGCCGGGCTCGACGCGATGGCGGAGCATGTGAAGACGCATGCCAAGCCCGGCGACGCCGTGATGCCGCTCGGCTTGCCCAGTGGCTACTTGGACGTGCTGTATCCGGGTTATCCGGAGATGGCGCCGCCGACGACGGTGGGCGGCTTCGCCCAGGCGGTGCGCGAGGCGGCCGGCGCGGGTGGGGTTTCGTGTCTATGGATCGTCTGGTCCGGGCACGACAATCTGTATTGGTCCGTCGGCGAGGCGCCTGACGCGGCGACGGCCGCGCTGTTCGACCGCAACCGTCAAGTCACGGCCGATGCGTTGAGCACGTGGGCGACATTGCGACTCGAAACCACGGCCATCGGTAGCGTGCCGCCCGCCGGAGTGTACCGCGCGTGCGGCGCCGGCTGACGCGTCAGCGCCAGCGGTCGTCGGCAGGAAACAAGTTGGTGCCCTCGGAGCGGATGCTGGGCCCGGCGCGCAAATCGCGGAACGCCTCGCCCGCGCGCTTCGCGTGAGCCGTTTCCCGGTGCGCCGCATAGGCCGCGGCGCTCTCGTAGACCTCGTAGAGGTAGAACTTGTCGGGGTCGTCGTCCTCCTGCACGACGTCGAAGCGGAGGCAGCCCGGCTCGCGGGCGTAGGTTTCGGAGGCGTCCCGCAGCAGCGCCGCGATGAACTCTTGGCGGCGCTCCGGCTTGCAGCGCATTTGGAAGAGGACGACGCGCATTACCGCTCCTTTCGGTCGCGAGCGCCGGTGGCCGGCCGTGAGGCCCGCGACCGCTTGCGTGCCACGGCCGCCGCCATCAGCGCCAGGCGCCGTCGTTGGGGTACAGGTTCTTTCCCAGCATGCGGACCACCGGCGCGGCGTGCATGTCCTTGGTCGTCTCGGCGTATTTCTTGAAGTGCGGCATGCCGCGGTGCGCCTCGAATGCGACCGCATCCTTGTAGACCTCGTACAGGTAGAACTTGTTGGGGTCTTCAAGGTCTTGCACGGCGTCGAAGCGGAGGCAACCCGGCTCGTTGAAGTTGCTGTCGTGAGCATCCTCCAGCACGGCCTCGATGAACTTTTCGAGGAACTCCGGCTTGATCTGGAACTGGACGATGAGCACGTGCATGGCGCCTCCGGTGCGCGGCTGAAGTCTGCGGGCGATTCTCCACGGTGTGGCGGCTTGGCGCAACCGGCCTCCGTTATCATGTAGGCCATGGCACACCCTGCAACTCCCCACCGCCGCACGAAGATCGTCGCCACGTTCGGTCCCGCCATCGCCAGCGAAGTCGTCATGCGTCAAGTCATCCGGGCTGGCGTCGACGTCGTGCGCTTCAACTTCTCGCATAGCACGCACCAGGAAGTCGCTCAAGCGGTGCCGATGGTGCGGCGCGTGGCGCACGAGGAGGGGCGCATCGTCGCGGTGCTCCAAGACATACAAGGGCCGCGCATCCGCACCGGACGGCTTGTGGACGCGCAGCCGGTATCGCTGAAGACGGGGGAGGGCGTCGTCATCGGCACCGACGATGCGCTGGGCACGGCGCGCCGCATCACCATTTCGTATCCACGGCTGGCGCGGGAGGTGCGGCCGGGGCACCGCATGTTGATCGCCGACGGTACGATCGTGCTCCGAGCCGAGCGCGTGCTGGACGGCGAAGTGCAGGCCTTCGTGGTGAGCGGGGGCACCATCGGCGAGCACAAGGGCGTCAACCTGCCCGACACGTCCGTTTCGGTCGACTCGCTCACGAAGAAGGACCTCGACGACCTTGCCTTCGGCGCGACGATCGGGGTCGACTACGTGGCGCTGTCGTTCGTGCGGCGCGCGGCCGACGTGCTGGCGTGCCGCCGGGCCATCGTTGCGGCGGGCGGCGACGCTCCCATCATCAGCAAGATCGAGCATCCCGAGGGCGTGGCGCACCTGGAGGAGATATTGACCGCAAGCGACGGCGTCATGATCGCCCGTGGCGATCTGGGCGTCGAGATGTCGCCCGAGAAGGGTGCCGCTGTTGCAAAAGCAGATGATTCAACGGGCGAACGAGCTGAACCTGCCGGTGATCACGGCGACGCAGATGCTGGGGTCGATGATCGAGCACCCGATACCCACGCGCGCCGAGGCCAGCGATGTCGCCAACGCCATTTTGGACGGCACCGGCGCCGTGATGCTCTCGGGCGAGACGGCGGTGGGCCAGTGGCCGGTGCAAACGGTGCAGACGATGGCCCGCATCGCCGTCGAGGCGGAACGCGCCATGACGGCGCGGCCGGTGACCGTGGCGAAGCAGCAGGCGAAGGCGATCACGCGGGCGGCCCGCACCATCGCCGGGGACCTTGGCGCCCGCGCCATCATCGTGTTCACGCAAGCCGGCTACTCGGCGAAGGCGATGTCGCAAGAACGCGCGCGACTGCCGGTCTTCGCCTTCACGCCGGACCTGCAAGTGTCACGGGCGCTGGCGCTTTGGTACGGCGTGACGCCGGTGCACATGGGCAGCAGCGACAACGTCGAGGTGATGGTCGCCGCCGGGATTTCGCGCCTCCGCAAGCTCGGCCTCGTCGACGCGGGTGACACGGTGGTCATCGTCGGCTCGGCGCCGAAGCTCGTCGGCGGGCTGACGAACATGCTGACCGTCCGCACCGTGGACGCGCGATAGCCTCGCCCGTGCCGGGGAGTCCGATGCTCAAGACGTTGACGATGGCGCTGGTGTTGTGCTGCCTGGCGGGATGCCGTGGCGCCGGCGCGGAAATCGTGCCGCTGCCGACGCCGGCCTCCGCCGCTCCGCTCCAAGTCTCGTCGTCGTCGCTCATGGTCGCGGGCGACGGCTTCATCAGCGAGCGGTACACCTGCGATGGCCTCAATGTCTCGCTGCCGCTGGCTTGGAGTGGGTTGCCTCCCTCCACGAAGTCGGTGCTGATCGTATTCGACGACCCCGACGCGCCGGACGGTCAGTTCATCCACTGGATCGTGTGGGACGTGTCCCCGGAGGCGCGGCCGCTCTTCGAGGGAGCCGGGCTCAGCGGTGACGCCTCGGTGCTCGGCGGCGGACGGCAGGGCCTCAATAGCTATGGCATCGGCGGCTACGGCAGCCCCTGCCCGCCCCATGGCCGCACGCACGCCTATGCCATACACGTGTACGCCCTCGACGAGCCGCTGGGCTTGCAGGCGGGCGCGGAGGCCCGCGCCGTGTTGCAGGCCGTCGATCCTTCACGCGTCGTCGGCCATGGCGTGCTCACCGGCAGCTATCGGCGGAAGTAGCCATGCTGAACATGCACGACATCATGCTGCGGCTGGCGGCGCGGCACCCCACCGTGGGCTCGCGGGACGACCTCGCGCGCCATCTCGCGCGGACCATTTATGAGCATTTCGACGTCGGGCGGATCGAGGCATTGCCGCGATCGGAAGCGCAGGCGGACGGCATGGACATCCGAATCGAGCGCGGGGGCGCGATAACCGCGATGCGGCTGACGGTGGCGACGGCGGGCGGCGACTCCGACGGAGCACGGGTGCGATTGTGGCGTGGCATCGAGGCTGTGGAGCGGTGGCTGCTCGACGGCGCCTGCGACCTTGGCTATGTGATCGACTTGACGGATGACGCGACGCTGTGGGCAGCGTCCGGTAGGCCCGCCGCGAGCGAGCCGACGTTCGACATTGGCAACGGGCACCATTTTCGCGGCGCGCGCCGCTTGGACGACGACGACGCGGTGGTCGCGCGGAACGACTATCTTTTCCGCTGGCAGCTCTATGCGAGGCTGGTGGGTGGGCGGGAGTGGCGCTACCTCGTCGTGCGAGTAGACGCGGACTAGCGCGGGGCGTTGCGGTACACTGGCCCCGTAACCTTCCAAGGCGCGGTGGACATGCCGGAATCGCGGCCGACGCACTACCTCCGTTTGTTCCCCCTCGACTCCACGGTGCTGTTCCCGACGATAGAGTTGCCGTTGATGGTGTTCGAGCCGCGCTATTTGCAGCTGATGCGCGAGTGCACGGAGGCGAATGAGCCGTTTGGCGTGCAGCTGCTACGGCGTGGCCGCGAGGTGGGCGACGTGGATGTGACGCCGTACGACGTGGGCACGACAGCGATGGTGCGACAGGTCGACCGCGTCGAGGGTGGGCGCCTGCGCGTGCAAGCCTTCGGTCAGCGGCGCTACCGGGTCGTGGACTATGAACACGACAGGCCGTACCTGGCCGCGCGAGTCGAGTACCTGCCGGACGAGGCGGGCAACCTCGACGGGGGTGTGGAGCGGCGCGTGCGCGAACTGGCGCACCGTTACATGCAAGGCGTTGTGGCTTTGCAGGGCGGCTATGTGCGCGATATTCCGCTGCCGCACGATGCCCACACGCTGTCGTGGGTGGTGGCGCAGCTGTTCCAGGGCAACCCGCTGTCGCAACAGCGGCTGCTGGAGGCTCCCACCACCGCCGTGCGACTGCAGCAGGAGCTGGGGATGCTGGAAGCGGCAGTCGACGAGGTCCACCGTCAGGTGCAAGCCAAGCACCCGGAGCAGCGGTTCAGCCCGAACTGAGCCCCCATGGCGGCGGCGATGGAATCGAGGCAAACTCGCTCCACTGTTGACGCGGGCCGGCGGGCCATGCGCGTTAAGCTCCCGCCGGCGCTTGGTGGGGTGGCGGTGGCGAGTGCGGGACCGGTGGCTGTCATGCTGTCGCATTGACCTCGTCGTGTAAGCGTCCGGACGAACGTAGCGGCTCGATCGCGAGATTGCGACGATCCGCGCATCCGTCCGCCATCCTCACGCGAGGTCAGCCCTCCTTGATCCGCTCAACGAAGATCGCTTCCCTGTCGCTGCTCTGCCTGCTCTTGACTCGCATCGGCATTGGGAGGCCGTCGACGGCCTCCGCCGCCGGGACGAGCATCGACGTCTCTCGCCCGCCGCTAGGATCGTGCATGGTGAGCTCCGCCGCCACCGAGTGGTCCGGCGAGTGGCACGCCTACCGTGATGGCGTGGTGGCGCCGGATGTCGTCGCGCGTGCAGCGTTCCCGGCCACGTTCGACACCGCCGACACTTGGGACCCAGGCGCGGCGGCGGGAACCCCCGGCGCCCCCATGCTGCTGGCCGCGCGGGCAACGATCGTCGTGCAGCGGGCGGGCGCCGTGACCTTCGCCGTCGGCGCCGACGACGGATATCGGCTGCGAATCGACGGGCGCGAAGTGCTGGCCGACTGGACGGACCACGTCTACTCCAGCCCAAGGACGTACCGGGAACAGATGGTGCCGGGCGTGTATGCGCTGGAGCTGGACTACTACCAGGCAGGCGGCAGCGCGCGGCTTTCGTTCGCCGTGGACTCCGACGTGACGACATGGCACGAGGCCGGCGCATGCGAGGGAGCCTCGATCGAGCCGCCGGATGCCCGCTATTTCGTCTACGCCGCCGATGGGGAGCCGCGTGAGGCCGCCTTGAACCGGTTCGGCGTGTCCGCGTCGCATGCCGGCCATCTGCCCGCGGTGCTGGACGGCCCGGTGGCGATCCTAGGGGCGCGCTCGCAAGAGCCAAGCCCCAAGGTCATTCTGATCCAAGGTTTGGATAGCTGGAGCCAATGCGCGGACGATGCCGACGGCGGCGGCGAGACGCTGGCCCGCAAGGTGGCCTCGCTCTCACGAGGGCTGCAATCGGCCTACGCGGCGATGAACCGCGAACCGTCGCCGCTGGAGTCGCACGACATCATTGGCTTCAGCTACTCAGGCGAGTACCGCGAATGCGCGAGCCCGGCGGGAGAGACGTATGCGGAGTCCGACCACCCCATCGCGCCCGTTTGGCTCCGTGACGGCGACGGCGCGCCGGCGGCGGGCCGCGTGGTGCGGATTTACGAGCAACGCGACACCTGCCCAGGGGTGTCGCCGGCGGCCGACCGCCTCGACGCGCTCGTGCGTAGGCTGATCGCCGTCGAGCCGCAAGCGCCGATCATCCTGGTCGGTCACAGCATGGGTGGGCTCGTCGCCGCGCACTATCTTGGCGCGGTCGCCGACGAGGAGGTCAAGCCCCATATCAAGAGCGTCATCGCCGTCGATGCTCCGCTGTGGGGTGGCGCCCCGTTGTCGCCGTTCTCGACATGCGCGCCCGACACGCAAGCCTGGCGAGACGTTTCAGGAGGGCCCAGCGCCGGCATCGTGTCCCTGGCTTCCACGCCGGCCATCGCGAAGCTGTTCACGGTCAACACGACGTTCGTGGGCGACACGCTGCCACCGGCGCGCAATTATACCGCCGCGTGCGGCGCCCTCGGTGGAGGGGCTGCGCGAAGCGTGGCGAACGGCCCGGACTTTTGGCGCGACCCCATTGGCTGGCTCACCGGCGTCGTCGCGGCGGCGGCCGCGGCTTTCGAGGCCAGCCATGGCTGCGCCTTCCACGATGCGGAGGCACTGGCGGCCATGGCAAGGGTCGTGTTCAACCAGCCGGAAGCGGTGGTGGCGGTAGCGGCGTCCCACCGGGCGGTGCCGTGACGAGTGGGCGGGCCCTTAGGAGTTTTGGACAGGCAGTGGAATGACCGTCGAGGAATCGCCGGCGCCGTACACGCTATTGCTGCGGGGCCTGGCCCATTTGTCGTCCATCCGCAGCTCGCGCGGCATCGTGAACGTGACGTCTTCCTTGGTGACCTCGATGGTCGAGACGTACTCCGGTTGCAGCTTGTCGATCACCTGCTCGACCAAGACCTCGGGCGTCGAGGCGCCGGAAGTGAGGCCGACCCGTGCCTTGCCCACCAGCCATGCGGGGTCGATATGGTCCGCGTCATCGACGAGGTAGGCCGGGACGCCCGCTTGCTCGGCGACTTCCCGCAGGCGGTTGCAGTTGCTGCTGTTGCGGGCGCCGATGACCAGGACGATATCGACGCGCGCGGCGAGCTGGCGCGTCGCCGCCTGGCGGTTGGTGGTCGCGTAGCAAATGTCATTGCGGGAGATGAGGTTGGGGAATCGCGCGCGCAGAACGTCGATGATTTCCTTGGTGTCTTGCACGCTCAGGGTCGTTTGAGTGAGCGCGACCACCTTGTCCGGGTGCCGCACCTGGGCGGTGCGCGCCTCCTCGACCGTGCCGACGAGGCTCGACGCGACGGGGGCTTGGCCCATGGTGCCGATGACCTCGGGATGGCCCTCGTGGCCCACGACGACGAGCGAGTAGCCGTCTTGAGCGTATTTCACGGCTTCGAGGTGGACCTTCGTGACCAAGGGGCAGGTGGCGTCGATGACGTTGAGGTTGCGCGCGCGGGCGCGGTGCCATACTTCGGGCGGGACGCCATGCGCCGAAAAGATGACCGTGGAGGCATCCGGCACATCGTCGAGCTCCTCGACGAAAATGGCGCCCTTGCGGCGGAGGCTATCGACGACGTAGCGGTTATGGACTATTTCGTGGCGCACGTATACAGGGGCCCCGAATCGCTCGAGGCCACGCTCGACGATTTCAATAGCGCGCACTACACCGGCGCAGAAGCCACGTGGTGCGCTCAGCACCACCTCCACGATCGCCACTCCCTTTCACCCTACCCGTGGCGCCCTGTGTAACAGGCGCCAACGTACCCTAATTTACGAACGGTTACGTAGGTTACCGCAGTTTTACTGACTGGCGCCAGCCCGTGGCACCCTGCTTCCTGATAGTATTTGCGGCACCGCATGACAAGGACGGCCAGCGTGCGCATCGACGCGACCAACGCCCTGCTGCTCTACAACAACCGCGCGCCCGAGGCGAAGCCGCTGGCCGATGAACTGGCCCTCCGCCTGCGGACGCGGCACGCGCCGCAGCCGTTGGAGCAGCCGCCGGCGACGGTCGCCTCGATCCGTCCGTCCGTCATCGTCACGGTCGGCGGCGACGGCACGATCCTGCGCGCGGCGCACCTTGCCGCGCCCTTGGGCGTGCCCCTGCTGGGCGTGAACATGGGCCGGCTGGGCTTCTTGACCGAGGTGGAGGCCAGCGACGCGCTTGCGGAGGTGCCACGCTATCTGTTCGAGGAGGGCTATGCATGGATCGAGCCGCGGGCGATGGTGAGCGCGACCGTGCTCGTGGGGGGCCAGCCGAAGCATGCACCGGTGCACGCGCTCAACGAGGCGGTGGTGGGCCGAGGATCGGTCGCCCACATCGCGCGCATCGCCGTGTCGGTCGATAACGTCGAGCTGACGACCTACGGCGCGGATGCCGTGATCGTCTCGACAGCGACGGGGAGCACCGCGTATGCGCTGTCGGCCGGAGGGCCCATCGTCTATCCGACGTCGAAGGACATGATCGTTGCCGCGGTCGCGCCCCACGGCGACTTGTCGGCGCCGGTGGTGCTTCCGCAGACGGCGACAGTCGACATCCGTGTGTTGGGCGAGCAGGCGGCAAGCTTGAGCGTTGACGGGTATTGGGAGGAGCCGGTGCACGAGGGCGAAGTGGTGCGAGTGGCCGCTTGCCCTCATGTGGCGCAATTCCTTCGGAGCGGGCCGCTGACGAAGTTTTACGAAACGCTGGTCTACCGCCTTCGGCGCGGCGCCGATCAGGCGCGGGCCATAGCGCAGCGCATGTCGCAGCACGAGGCGCGCAGCCATGGTTGAGCCGGCGCGGACACTGGAGCGCACCTATCACTTCCAGGGCAAACGGGTGACGCTGCGGACCGACCGCTTCGCATACCCCGACGGCAGCGTGCACGTGCGTGAGATCGTCGAGCACCCCAACTCCGTGTGCGTCGTGCCGGTGGACGACCACGGCAACGTGCTGCTGGTGCGACAGTGGCGCACGCCCGTGGATGGCGTGCTGTTGGAGATACCGGCGGGCGTCATCGAGCACGGCGAGGAGCCCATCGTCTGCGCGCAACGCGAGCTGCGCGAGGAAACGGGCTTCAGCGCGGCGAGATTGGTGCCGCTTGGGGACTTCTACGCGGCGCCCGGCACGGTGACGGAGCGGCTGTTCGCCTTCTTGGCGACAGGGTTACGCCATGACCCGCTCAACGCCGATGACGACGAGCGCATCGACTTGGTGCGGCTACCGTTCAAGCAGGCGCTGGCGATGGCACGGCGCGGCGAGCTGCACGACGGCAAGAGCATCGCCGGCATTGCCATGGCGGCGCCGCGGGTCGCGCGCATGCGCTTCGCCCACTGAGGGGACCATGCCTCAGGCGACCGCCGTCGCGATGGCCTTGGCGGCCTTTTTCGTGCTGCCTTCGGGTTGGCCCATGTTGTTGATCCGCATTGCGCCGGTTTCGAGCGCGCGGGACACGGCGTCCCACACCATGTCGCCCGCCCGTCGCTCGCCGATGTGGTCGAGGAGCATCGCCATGGAGAGCACCTGCGAGATGGGGCTTGCCTTGTCCTGCCCGGCGATGTCGGGCGCGGAGCCGTGGATCGGCTCGAAATAGGCATACTTGTCGCCGATGTTGCCCGACGGGCATAGGCCGATGCCGCCGACGGTTGCGCCGCCAAGGTCGCTGAGGATGTCACCCAGGAAGTTCTCCATCACGAGTACGTCGAGGCGCTGGGGCCGCATGACGAGGGCCTGCGTGGCGGCGTCGGCGTAGAGGTACTGGCGCTCGATGTCTGGGTAGTGCTCGCCGACCTCGTCGAAAATGCGCCGGAAGAACGCGAACGAGGCGAGGACATTGCTCTTGTCGACGCAAGTTACCCGCTGCTTGCCGTCGGCGGGCGCGCCGTGGCGCTTTCGCGCCAGCTCGAACGCATAGCGGCACACGCGCTCCACGCCCTTCCGGGTCATCAGCAGCGTGTCGGCCATCGCATCCTCGTTGCCGATGCCCTTGCCGCGCGACAGGTACAACCCCTCGGTGTTCTCGCGCACGACGACGTAGTCGATGTCGCCGGGCTTCAGCTTGAGGGGCGCCTCGACGCCCGGCAGCAGACGGATGGGACGCACGTTGGCATAGGCGTCGAGGCCGTTTCGCAGCACGCCGCCGAGCGAGCCGGCCTCGGTGCCGTCGGGTAGCCGGACGTCGGGCAAGCCGACCGGCCCCTTCATGCAGGCGTCGGCCGAGCGGATCGCCTCGAGCGACTGCTTGGAGAGGTTATAGCCGTACTTGCGGTAGGCCGCGGCGCCGCCTTCGTGAAAATCGAGCGCGAGGGTGAAGGTGCCCAGCTTCCGTTGCACGGCATCCATCACTTCCAATGTGGCGTCGACCAATTCCGGGCCGATGCCGTCGCCTTTGATGATGACGACGCGATAGGCGCGGCCGGTTTTCGTGGAGGTCATGGCTGCTCCTGTTGATAGGCTGGAAGCGCGCTGAGCCCAAGTATACAGGCGGCGTCGCCGTGCGCTAATTCGGGCAGTGTAGAATCGCCACAGGCGGCCGGTTTCCAGCGGGGCGCCTCGATGGCGGAGAGACATGCAAGACGCGGAGTTACGCGAGATCGAAACCGCCGCCTCGGCCATCGCCTTGGAGGCGGGGCGCCTCCTCATGCGGCACTTCCGGGGTCCCCTCGAGGTGAGCTACAAGTCCGAGAATCACCGCAACCCGGTGACGGACGCCGACAAGGCGGTGGATGAATATATCCGCGGCGAGATCGCCAGGCGTTTCCCAACGCATGCGGTGCTGACCGAGGAGCATGCGCCGGCGGACGAGCGCGCGGCCGACGTGATGTGGGTGGTGGACCCGCTCGACGGCACCACGAATTTCCTGAACGGCCTGCCCGCGTTCGGCGTGCTGGTAGGCGTGCTGGAGCGCGGCATGCCGGTGGCGGGCGCGATCTTCGTGCCGTCGATCGACGCGAGCGAGGGCCATGTGATCCACGCGCGGCTGGGCGGCGGCGCGCACCTGGGCGAGCGGCGGCTGTCCATCGGCGATGGCGACCAACCGCGCAACAGCCAAATATCCACGTTCCCGGCATATTGGCTCCGCGCGTTCGACATCCGCGCGAACGTGCGGCGCAACCTCGGCGACATCCGCAGCATGGGCAGCACGGCATTCGAGCAGGCGATGCTGGCGATGGGCGTGCTGCAATACGTCGTGTTCAACGGTCCGCACATCTGGGACGTCGCCGCCGGCGTGATCGTGGCGCGGGAGGCGGGCGCGAAGGTGGCCGTCTATAGCCCACGAAGACGGCAATGGCTGCCGTTCGAGCGATTCGCCCGAGTGGCGGATGGCGGAACGCTCACGCAGGACAGTCTGCGCGGGTGGAGGCCGGCGATCATCCTCGGCACGCCGAAGGCGGTCGACTATGTGACGGCCGGCATTAGGCCCCGGTCGTTTCGATGGCGGCGCATGTGGCGCGACGCGCGCGCGTGGTGGCGCCGACGCACCGCCAAGACATCGGCGGCGGCGCCCAGCGAGGCGTCCCAGCAGCCAGCGGCGACGCAGCCAACCGGCCAGGACCGGCGCGGGCGCTAGCCGGGGTGCCGTCCAATACGGCGACCGCCGTGCCTCCAGGCCGGTGTCAGATCCACGGCCAGGGCAAGTCGCGGCGCGAGTACGGCTCGGGCATGGTGGGGCGATCGAGGACGGCGGCGATGCGCCGGCGCAGCACCTCCACCTCTTCGGCGGCGAGCAGCGCGCTCAACGTCGCGCAGGCTTCGCTTCCATGGCCGGCGAGTTGCGCGCCCACGCGGGCAAGGTCGTCGAGGAATGGCCGTGGCACCGGCTGCCCAGCGAAGTCCCAGATGACCGTGCGGAGCTTGCGGTCGACGTTGAACGTGAGGCCATGGTCGACACCCCACACACCGCCACACTGGGCGAGGAAACAGTGGCCGCCCTTGCGGTCCGCGTTGTTCGACACGAGGTCGAAGACGGCCATGCGGAACGCCTCTGCCGGGTATTGCTCGCGCAGGTTGAAATAGTGGGAGTCGCTCATGGGGGCGACATAGAGCTGCATGGACCCCACGCCGAGTTCGGCCTCGCGGATGGCGGTAGGTGGCACGAAGTTCCAGCCGAGCAGGCGGCTCAACTCGTATGCCGCGACCTCCCGGTTGTAGAGGGTGCCGCTAGGGAAATCCCACAACGGCGCCTCGCCCGCCTGTGGCTTGTAGACGGCGTGGCTCTCCGCGCCGTCCTTGGTGAGGTGCACGACGAAGGTGTAGTTCGAGGCGTTGGGGTGTAGCCAGCCCTCGCCGATGTCGGCGGTGAGCAGGAAATCGAGCGCGCCGGGGTCGGTGGGGCGCACATCGTTGCGCGTTGGGTAAACGCGTTCGGCGGAGTAGGCACGGTGCAGTAGTCGGCCACGTTCCATCGGAGAGCCTCCGGTGCGGGCGGTAGCGAGCATCGCGCCAGACTCACACGAGCATACAACA
This sequence comes from SAR202 cluster bacterium, assembly GCA_016872415.1. Taxonomy (GTDB): domain Bacteria; phylum Chloroflexota; class Dehalococcoidia; order Lucifugimonadales; family Australimonadaceae; genus VGZX01. Next base: position 20,708 of record VGZX01000022.1, read on the forward strand.
TCGGCCGTCGCGCTTACGGGACGACCGCGAGTTAACGGATGGCCTCGCGCTTGGAGTGACCGTTCGAGCGTGGGCAGTGGTGCTCCTCGCCCTCGTTTAGCGCGGCGCCGCAGAGCGGGCATTTCGGGCGACCGCCGGCATGCACGTCAAGGGCTTGGTCGGCCACGTCGTCCAGCTGGCTCTCGGTGAGGGTGAACTTGATGGCGTGCGGCAGGTCGTCGTCCGTGGGGCTGGCGTAGAAGACGTAACGGTTGCGCGCGGCATCGTGGCCGATGGCGAGGCGCATCGCGCGAAAATCGTGGTCGGCGCGCGGCGACGGCGGCGCCTGCTCGACCGGCACGGCGCCCGTGCGTACCTCTCGCTTCAGCACCTGCTTTATGGATATGGCGAGGTCGTAGAGCTGCTGCTTCTCCAGCCACACGAGCGCATTACCGCGGGCGCAGGTGGCGCGGAGGCGAAAGGTGCGCTGGCCGGGACGGCCAACGGACTCGGCGACGATGTTGGAGCAGTCGCCAAGGTCATGTCGTGCGTCGCCGGAACGGCCGGTGCTCATCTTGGTCTGTCCCCTTCGTGGTGAAACTCGGCGCCAATCGGAATATCGTAACAGTGGCGGCGCAGGCTATCGCGCGGCATGGTGCCTGTCAACGAAGCGCCGCCATGCGGTAGCATGCCGTTCCAGGCGAACGTCATTTGGAGCGGGCCCACGGTGCCACCATCCGACAGATCATCCACCGATCCGATTTCGGCCGCGGCCAGCGCGATCCACGACGCCGCGTCTAACTCGACGACCGAGGTGCGCGTGCTGTGGCACCAGCTTTCGGGTGGGCGCCCATTCTCGAACGAGGCCATTTTAACCGTCCACGTGGAGCTGGCTTGGTATCTCATCGCAGCGATGCACCGCGAGGCGTTGGCGAAGCGCGGGATGGATTCGGCGGCGTGGCAACCGGTACGCGACCGCTTGATCGCCGACACGGCGCGGGCATTGGCGGACGCCTTGTTTGACTGGTCGGGCCAGCCGCCGGAGGTGCGGCAGCGACAGGGCGAAGTGTTCGTCGAGTGGTGCAGCGAGGCGGAGGCCGACTACGGCGACGTGATGAAGGCGGTGCCGACGCCGGGCGACGTGGACTTGGAGGACAACCTGGCGGGACGATGGGCGATGCGGGTCATCGGTCTGGCCGATCTGCCCAAGAACTTTGGCTTGACGGTGCAGCTGTCGCTGGCCGCCACGCGCTGCTACGGCGCGGCGCATGTGCCGCGGACCGTGACGGACCTCACCCAAGGCGCGTGACGCGGCCAGCCCGCCTTGAGCCTAGTTCGTGTCGAACATGGCGCCAACGGAGAGCCCGCTGTGGATGCGGTGGATCGCCTCGCCCAGCAGCGCGGCGACGGAGACGACCTTGACCTTGCCGTCGCGCCGTTCTGGCGGCACGGGCACGGTGTCGGTCGTGACGAGCTCCTTGATGGGACTCTGCAGCAGGCGGGGAGCGGCCGGCCCGGAGAGCACCGCGTGGGTGCAGCAGCCGTAGACCTCGCGGACTCCGGCATCCAGCAATGCCTTGGCCGCATTGACCATCGACCCGGCCGTGTCGACCTCGTCGTCCATGAGGATCGCCGTCTTGCCCTGCACCTCGCCGATGATGTTAAGCAGCTCGGTGCGGTCGACGTTGCCCGCGACGCGGCGCTTCTCGACGATCGCGAGCGGCACCGCCAGCTTCTCGGCGAAGTCGCGCGCGCGCTTCGAGATGCCGATGTCAACGGCCACGGCGACCGGGTGCGGCAGTTCGAGGGCCTTGAAGTAGCTGGTGAGCAGCGGGAGCGCCGTGAGCTCATCGACCGGGATGCTGAAGAAGCCCTGGATCTGACCCGCGTGCAGGTCGACCGTGAGGACGCGGTCGGCGCCGGCGGTGGTGAGCAGATCGGCGAGCAGGCGCGCGGTGATTGGCACGCGCGGCTGGTCCTTCTTGTCGGTGCGGCCGTAGCCGTAATACGGGATGACCGCCGTGACGCGCCCCGCCGACGCGCGCTTGCACGCGTCGATCATGATGAGCAGCTCCATCACGTGGTCGTTGGCCGGCATGGAGAACGACTGGACGAGGAAGACGTCGCGCTGGCGTACGTTTTCGAGGATGCGGACGAAGGTGTTGTCGTTACTGAACTTGAACACCTCGGCCTTGCCGAGCGGCATGCCGAGGTAGTCGCAAATGTCGGTGGCAAGCCGTTTGTTGGCGTTGCCACTGAAGACCTTGAGTTCCTCGAAGAGCGGCATGGTTCCTCGTCGTCACGTGATGGCGGATCGGGGCCCACGGTGAGGCGGGACGAAGCAGGCGCGGCGATTATAGCACCGGGACGGCGAATTCCAGCGCGCACCCCGCCTCCGAGGCCCCGGCCATGGCGGCCGCCGGCGATACCGTGGCGCCTATGCCTGCTCGAAGCGCTCGCCGTCCTGACCGACGAGCCGCTGCCGCCGCAGGTAGACCCGCTTGCCCTTCTCGCCGATCACCCGTCCGATCACCGTCGCCGTGCTGCCCTGCCCACGGATGACATCGAGCGCGGAGGCGACGCCGGCCTCGGGGACGACCGCACAGAAGCCGACGCCCATGTTGAACACGCGCCACATTTCGGTGTCGTCAATGCTGCCCGCGCGCTGGATGGCCTCGAATACCGGCGGCACCGGCGGCATATCCGTGATGTCGTAGCAGACGTCGGCATCGAGGCGGTTGAGGTTGAGCAACCCGTCGCCGCTGATGTGGGCGAGGCCGCGCACGTCGATGCCGGCATCGAGCAAGGCCATGACCTCGGGGACATAGATATGCGTGGGCCGCCCAAGCTCCTCGCCGACGGTGCGCCCAGTGGCCGGCAACGGCGCGAGGACGGATTCGGGGTCGTCGCCGATGAGTACGCGCCGGGCGAGCGTGAGGCCGTTGGCGTGAATGCCGTCGCTTGCGATGCCGATGATCGCGTCGCCGGGGCGGACGCGCGTGCCGATGATCGGCTCGCGGTCGCGCAGGGCGCCGACGCACGTGCCCGCGATGTCGAACGCGCGCCCGGGCACGGGTCCGGCGAGGCTGTCCGGGTGCTGCGACATCTCGCCACCGACGATGCCGATGCGCGCCCGTTCCGCCGCCATGCGCATGCCCCTGCCAAGCTGGTCCAGCATGTCGGCGTGCGGCTGCTGGTAGGAGATGTAATCGACCAGGGCGATCGGCTCGGCGCCGACGCAGATGATGTCGTTGACATTGACTGCGACGCAATCCCAGCCGATCGACTCGTAGCGGCCGGTGAGCTGGGCGACGATGCTCTTGGAGCCGACGCCGTCGGTCGAGATGGCGAGGGAGAGCGTGGGTGTGAGGCGCAGCACGCTGGCGAAGAAGCCGATGGGCAGCGTGGACGCTCCGATGGCCCCTTCCCGGTGCCAGAGAGTCTGCTTGACGTGGGCGAGTAGAGCGCCCAGCCCCGCGACGTTGGCATTCGTGTCGACGCCGGCGGCTGTGTACGTGGCGGGCCTCGGTTCCTGGGCGGGCATCGTTCCTCCAGGCCGCGTGAAGCGCGGCGTCGGTGAATGGCGAGCAGGGGCCGCAAGGCCTCATGTTAGCGCAAGCGCGGGCCGGCCGGACGAAGGTGACGCGGCAGCCGGCGCGCGATTTTCCTCATCACCGCGCGCTGGACTCATAGACGCTCCGCGATTCCATGCTCGATAATTTCGCGCGCATGGCAGCCACGCACTCGCCGGGCGGGAAATGGGGCGGTATCTCGCGATCCACCGTGCGCTGGTGGTAGGCCGCCGCGTCGGACCCGCGCGGGCGATGGCAGCGCGGCGAATCGCTGGTGACCCTGGCGGCCGCGAGCGCGGTGATCGGCGTGGCCGGCGTCGCGATCATCAGCGCGATGATCTTCGCCGTTGCGGGCACCGGCGCGTCGGACGCGCGCACCACCGCGCTACAGCTCGCGCGGTCGCAGGCCGAATACATTCGCGCCCTACCCTATGCCGAGCCCATCGCATATGGGACCGTGGAGCCACCGTCCAGCGAATACGCGATCAGCGTCGGCGGCGCCGTGCTCGACCCTGGCTACTTGCAGCGAATCGACGTGACGGTGACGCACGGGGACGGCTCGCAACGGCTATCGTTCTACAAGGCGAAGGCGCAGCCGCCGATAGCGGCGACCCCTCCAGCCCCCACGCCCACTCCGACGCCGACGGCGACGCCGGCCCCCACACCGACGCCGACCGGGATACCGACGCCCACCCCAACGCCATTGCCGGCATGGGTCGCGCTGACCAACGACGGCGTGAGCGTGTACGCACTGCGCGGCAACGGCAGCGACGGCGAGTTCGCCCGCTACGACGTCGTCGGCAATACGTGGACGACGCTGGCGGACGCGCCCGCATCCGTCGACAACGTTGGCGCGCTCGCGTGGGCGGGTAGTGACTTCATTTACGCGTTTCGGGGGAACAACACCAAGGACTTCTGGCGGTATAGCATCGCCGGTGGCACGTGGACGGCAATGGCGTCGACACCGGCGAACGTCGGCAGCGGCGGGGCGCTGGCCTGGACGGGCGGCGACCACATCCACGCGTTGCGCGGCGCCAACGCAGCCAGGTGTGGCGGTACTCCATCTCCGGCGATGCGTGGTCCGCGATGCAAAATACGCCGTCATCCATCAACCAGGGCGGGGCGCTCGCGTGGGATGGTGGGAACTATCTGTTCGCGTTCCGGGGGAACAACACGACCACGTTCTACCGTTATGACATTGGCGCCAATGCGTGGGCGGCCATGGCGCCGGCGAACGTGAATTGGGGTGGCGCCCTACGGAGCGACGCGGCCGGGACTTTCATTTACGCGACCCGAGGCAACACGAGCGGCGATTGGTGGCGGTACGACACGGGCGCGGGCGTGTGGCAGCTGCTGACCGCCGCCCCGGCACTGATACGCGATGGCGGAGCCGTGACGCGCATTGGTGGCACGTTCCATGTGCTGCGGGGCGATGGCACGCCGGACTTTTGGAAATTCTGATGCCCCAACCACGTCATCTCGGCGCCAGCGCCCTTCGGCACCTCCGGAACCGGAAGGGCTTCACGCTGCTGGAGCTGGCATTGACGACCGCCATCGGCGGCATGCTGCTGGTGGGCGTGGTGGCGCAGCTTCAGACCGTGCCGGCAATGACCGCGACCCAGCTTGCATTGGATGGCGAGTCGCGCGCGGCCGAGCAATGGATACGCCTCGATGCGGGGCAGGCGCAATCGTTCGAGCCGCTGCCCGTGCCGGAATACGGCCGCTTCCGCTGGCTCGACGTGAGCGTGGCCTCGAGCGTGCAGCGCGAAGTGACCTACTTCTGGGACGATGGCGTGCTCTACCGGCAGGTGACGGGGCCACCGGCGGAAGCCGGCGATCCCCAGGGCATCGCGCACCACGTTCTGCAATATGACGATGTGACGTTCACGCTCACCGAGACGGCAAGCCCCGGTTCGCCGACCTCCACCGTGCAACAGATGGCGGCGACGTTCACGACGACGGGCGGTGACGCGCTGGAGGACGCCATCGCGCGGACGGCGAGCTGGCAGGTGCACATGCGCACCCAGAAGGCGCTGACGCTGCCCACCCCCACGCCAACGCCCACCCCGTCGCCGCTGTGGCTGACGCTGGCGCCGGTGCCCATAGCCGCTGACAATGGAGGGTCCATCACGACCGACGGCACGAACGTCTACGCGCTATCGGGAGATGGAACACCCGCATTCCACGTCTACGCCATCGCCTCGAATACCTGGGGACCCTTGCCCGACGCTCCGGCGAAGGTTGGCTCCGGCGGCGCCTCCGTGTTCGCAGGCGGCCATGTGTATGCCCTGCGCGGCGCCAATCGCACCGACTTTTGGCGCTAAGGCATTGGCAGCGGCACGTGGTCGCTGCTGGCGAGCACCCCGGCCAGCGTTGGCTGGGGCGGCGCGCTGGCTTGGGACGGCGGCGACTACCTCTATGCGCTGCGCGGTGGCGGCCGCCGCGACTTTTGGCGCTACTCCATATCGTCGAATACCTGGGTGAGTTTGGCGGACACGCCGAGCAACGTTGCCGCTGGCGGCGCGCTGACGTTGGCGTTTGGCAACGTCTACGCGTTGCGCGGAGGCGGCAGCACGTCGTTCTGGCGGTACGACGTTGGCACGGATTCGTGGACGCCGCTCGCCTCGGCGCCGGCGAAAGTATCGGCGGGTGGCGCGTTGGCGTTCGACGATGCGCGAATCCACGCCTTCCGTGGCGGCAACACCCCAGCTTTTGGCGGTATGACCTCGGTTTCGACCAATGGGAGGCGTTGCCCGACGCACCTGCTCCGGTGCGGCACGGCGGCGCGATTACCTACGTGGCGCCGTCGATCTTCGCGCTGCGAGGGGATGGCACGGGGGACTTTTGGAAGTTTTGATGCCGTCGATACGACCATGGGCGCGAAGGCTGC
>VGZX01000023.1 GCA_016872415.1 SAR202 cluster bacterium
CAGTAGTTCCGCAGCCCGAGCTTCGGTATGAGATGACGGATGTCGCCCGCCAGGCTCGGCATCCTGCCGGCCTCCGGCGCCGCCGTCTTACGCGTGGGCATCGTGTCGACCATCGCAAACCTCCTGATACCGCGGCCGCGCGTACGTTCAGCCCACGCGTAACTTGCCGCGAGATGGCTTCATGCGCCCGTAACTGTACGCATCCCGGCTGCCAATTTTCAATACGCGCACGGGTAATCGAATCGTTGCAACTGTCGGATATTCGACATTTGAAAGCGATTTCACCACGATCGAGACGCGATGAGCCAAAGAATGTGTCGGATTCGCCGTGCCCCGTCGCCCTCCCGCGCGCGCTTCGTCCCACCGCCGCGCGTGCGTTAGCCGGCGGCGCTCGGCGTGGTGACCACGTCCTTCACGAAGTCCCGCAGCAGCGCATGGAACTTGAGTGGCGCTGCCATCGCGACCGCGGTGGTGGTCTTCGGCAGCACCGCCAGGCGCGCATTGGGCATCCGCTGCAGCAGCTCGACCGCGTGCGCCAGCGGGTGCACGGGCTCGTCGCGGTCACCGCGCAGCAGCAGCGTTGGCGCCTGGACCCCGGCGCAGAGCTGACGCAGGTTCAGGTACTCCTGAACCGCCGGGTCGTTGCGAATATTGAAGTAGTTCCGCAGCACGGTCGCCCAGTCGGCGCCGTGCTCTTTCTCGTAGGCCGCCCGCCGCTCCGGCGAGATGTTGTCGATGGTCATGAACGAATTGAGCTGCGCGTTGCCCGCGCTATCGTTGGCGACGATGGGCGCGTCGAGTATCAGCGAGCGCACGCGCGCAGGATGATCGACCGCCAACCGCAGCACCACCCGCGCGCCCAGCGAAACGCCATAGCAATGCGCGCTGTCGATGCCAAGGTGGTTGAGGAGGCCGGCCAGGTCGTCGACCCAGGCGGAGGGCTCGATGGACGAGACGTGCTCGCTGCCGCCCATCCCGCGCAGGTCGGGGATGATGACGTGGAATGACTTGGATAGTTCGTCGAAGTGCGGCAGCAACATCATCCCCGAGGTCGCTGCCCCGTGGACGAGGACGAGGGGATCTCCCGCGCCCCGCGCCTCCCAATGGTGCCGGTGTCCGTTGATGTTCGCGATGGGCATGGCGACCTCCATGGGTGTTCGGTGAACGTGGTGGGGGAGCCAGCGCGGCCGATTCGGTGTGCCGCGCTGCGAGACTCGCATCCTAATGCCACGCGCGCTACGAGTCGAGATTGCGGCAAGGCATCGACGCAAAAGGGGTGCTTGCCCCATGCCCGTGCCCCGCACGGGGGCCGGCGTCCCTTCTGGGCTTGGCCGATAGGCTGACGTTGGCGGGAAGGGGCTCGTCGGTCTTGGCCTCTCGCTCGCCTTGTCTCGGCGCAATCGGCAGTCTGCTTGGCACTACACTGTAAAGCGACGTTCCTCGTCACCCGACCTCCGGTGGCCCCTTCGACCGCGCCTCGGGGCGCCGCGACTGGTGGATTCCACGCGCCTGTGCGGCGGGCCGAAGGCGGGACTCCCAGCAAACAGAATTACGATAGGGAACGTAATCATCCAAACAGAAACGAAAACACGCCCATTTGACATGGGACGAGGCGCAATGTATATCTGCCCCGTCGATTCATGCACCGTTTTGGAAAACGGCCGCCGGTAACTTGAGAGGGCGAGCAAATCGAAGAGGAGACAGGAGGTTCGCATGAGATCGGTTTTGGGTGTGTTGACCGGAATCTTGGTGCTGCTCGCGCTCGCCGCGTGTGGCAGCGACCCGACCCCGACGCCGGCGCCGACGGCGACCCCAACTCGGCCAGCGCAGGTAGCCACGCCGACGCCGACGTCGCCGCCCGCCACCAAGACGGGCGTGTGGAAGATCGGCGCGGTGGGTCCCTACTCCGGCACGACGGGCGTGTGGGGCGCCTCGCTGGAGCGCGGCATGCGCCTCTACGCCGACCAGGTGAACGCGGCGGGCGGCGTGGTGATCGGCGACACGAAATACACGATCGAGGTCGTGACGTGCGACGCGCAGTACACGACGCCGGGCGGCACGCAATGCGCGCAGAAGGTGATCGTGCAGGACGGCGTGAAGTGGGTGGTCGGGCCCATCGGCTCGGCCGAGTGCCGTGGCTGGGAGACGGTTTCGGAACCGCTCAAGGCCATTTCGATGATTCCCGGCGGCTGCTGGGCGGACGGCATCATCGGCCCCGCCAATCCCGGCCAGTTCCGCTATGGTGTCTCCAACCGTGAGCTAGGCCCCGGCCAGTTCTCGACGTTGAAGACCAAGTTCCCGAACGCGAAGATGGTCGCGTTCATCGCCATCGACGACCCGACGGGCCGCGACTCGACGAAGCAGGTCATCGAGGGCTTGAAGTCCATCGGCCACCACACAGTGGTCGCCGAGGAGTACTCGCCGCGTGACACGGTGGACTTCAGCGCTTACATCACGCGCATGCTGCTGAAGAAGCCGGACATCATCTACCCGGTGGTGCTGGGCGACGGCGGCACGGCGCTCTTCTACAAGCAGCTGGCCGAGCAGGGCTCGGGCAATGCCATCAAGATCGGCAGCTGCACCGACAACGTCCTGTGCATCAAGACCGCCGGCGGTCCCGGCCCGTTCGAGGGCAACGTACTACTGAACAACCTGGCCTACTGCGACCCGGCGCAGGGCACGCAAGCGGAACTGGCCTTCTGCGCGACCTACCGCTCGAAGTACAACGAGGACCCGCCCAACTACGCCATCACTGGCACCAATGTGATGCAGATCTTCATTCAGATGGCGAAGGGTGGCGGCTCGATCACCGACCTGCAAAAGGCGATTTCCTGGTACGAGGCGAACCCGAAGGTGCGGACCGAGCTCTCGGGCCAGGCCGCGTTGGGCGGCGAGACGCGCTACGGCATCAAGCGCCAGATCTACACCAGCTCTGGCCTCGGGAAGATGAAGGATGGCAAGGTCGTGGCCGAGTCGCGTGTCGATTTCGTTCCCGAACCGTAACCACCTGCACTATATAGTCTCTCGGAGGGGCGCCACCGCATCGGTGGCGCCCCTCCGCGTCTTCGACGGACAGTTCCACGCGCGCCCGCCCGCCATCCGGTATGCTTGGCCGCGATTTCACCGACGGGAGATGGACGATGGCCGGGGACGCATTACCCGAGCGAGTGAACATCTTGGTGCTGACGCCGATCACCGAGCAACGCATCGCGCAGCTGCGCGCCATCGCGCCCGAGCGCCTGCGCGTCATCGCGGCGCACGATGAACTCCACGAGGCGATCCGCGCCGACTCGCCCCCGGCGCTGCTGGGTAGCGCGCCCCCGCGCGAGGTCAAGCGCACGATGACGGACGCCACGCGCGACGAGATCTTGGCGTCGGCGCATGCCATCCTCATGCCGTTCCCGTTTCCCAAGGGGCTGCTGGCCGGCGCCCGGAGCGCCAAGTTCCTGCATTGGCCCTTCGCCGGCGTCTCCAACCTGCGCGGCTCCGCCTACTGGGACGCCGCCGTTCCGCAGACCTCCTCGCGCGGCGCCACCAACGCGCTGCCCATCGCCGAGCTGACGATGGCCGCCGCCGTGATGTTCGCGAAGGGGCTGCACGTGGCCGTGCGCAACACCGACGCCGGCAACTTCCGGCGTGACGCATTCCCGCTGATGCGAACCGTCACGGGTAAAACCATGGGCATCGTCGGGCTTGGCGGCATCGGCGCGCATGTGGCGAGGCTCGCCAGGGGCGCTGGAATGCGCGTGGTGGCGACGCGACGCTCGGCCGAGCGCCGCGCGGCCGACACTGACGGGGTCGATGTGTTGTATCCGGCCGCCGAGCTCCACCAGATGCTCGCCGAGTGCGACTTCGTCGCGGTGTGCGCGATGTTGACACCCGAAACGGAGGGGCTGCTGAACGATGCGGCCTTCGACGCGATGAAGCCAGGCGCGGTGTTACTGAACGTGGCCCGAGGCGAGATCGTCGACGAGGACGCGCTCGTTCGAGCGTTGCGGTCGGGCAAGCTAGCCGGGGCGTATATCGACGTGTATCGAGACGACTTCGTCAGCCCGCCATCGCCGCGGCTCGCGACCGCGCCGAACATCGTCATCACGCCCCACGTCTCCGGCCGGTCCGACGTGAACCACGCCTACGCGTTCGACATCTTCCGCGATAACGTCCGGCGCATGCTGAACGGCGAGCCGCTGGTGAACCTCATCGACTGGAGCCGCGGCTACTAGGCGTGCCCGCGCGCGAGAGTGCGTGGCGGGGCCACGGTGCCGCCGGTGGCGTGCGTAACGGACATGTTCCGTGCCCCATACAGCCGGTAGCGTTCCTCGTCGCGCAGTGCCTCGCCGGCGATGAGGCGGTGAAGCGTCGTACCCGCGTCGCGTCCCATCTCCGACAGCGGCAGGTCAATGGTGGTGAGGGGTTGCGAGCTTGGCACCAGGCTCGCCGGAATGCCGCCGATGGTCACCATACTCACGTCGCGCGGACACTCCAGCCCCAGGCGGGTCACCGCCCGCAGCACCAGCGCGGCCTCGGCGCCCACGTCGGCGAAGATCGCGGTGTTCCGCCGCGCCAGCTGCACCGCCTCGTCGAAGACGGTCTCGCCGCCATCGTCGAACACGACGCGGTTCGTCCGCTCGCCCAGGTTGAGCGAGCCGAGCATCGCCTCGAAGTGGCGCGCCGTCGAATTGTCGATGCCGTCCGCGACAGAGAAGACGCCTCCGATCGCATCGTGCCCGGCGCCGCGTAAGAGCTCGACCGCAAGCTTCGTCGTCGCGGAGGTGTCCCAGCGGAACGCCGCCGCATTCGCCGGAAGACCTTCCTGCCGCCGCCAGAACTGGAACACCGCGCTCGCGACGCCCGCTTCGGACAGGCGCCCCACCAGTTCGAGCAGGTCTCCTTGCGAGTCCGGCACCTCGCCGGGAGTGAGTAGGAACGCCCCGGCGAACCCATGGTCGATGACGGCCCGCACGTAGTCGCGTTTCCGGCGGTGGCTGCCACCGCAGTCAACGATGAGAGCCCCCACGCCGAGGCGCTCCAAGGTCGCCCGGCACGCCTCGGCCGGCTGCGTGATGATGTGGGCCGCGGGTCCCAGGCGCCACGCCAGGATCACGACCGTTTCGGCGGGGTGGGCGCTCGGCCCAGTCAACGACGTCGGCACGCCCATTGTTGGCAAGTCGAGGCCCTGGGACCGCAGCTCGGCGAGCACGAAAGCACGGACGTCGCCGCGCCGCGCGCCGGCCGCGAGCAGCACCCCGGCCAGGCGCTGCAGCTGCTGGGGCGACAGGCGTGTGCGACGGGTGCACCAGTTGTTCACCGTTTGCGTGGACACACCCACGCGCTCGCCCACGGCATCGCGCGAGAGGCCGCTGGCGCGTAGCAGCGCGGCGAGCGATGAGTCCGTCGTCATGCGGGCCTACTCCGCCTGGCGAACATCCGACCCTTGCAAATTGTTGCAGGCGCATTCTAGGCGGGTTTGATTGACGAGCGCAAGAAACGGGTAGAGTCTCTTTCTGAACCATCATGTCGCCCGCCGGCCGTTGCCGTTTTCTTCGTTGGAAGCCGGCGTGCGCGCGTGATTTCGCCATCCATGCGGAAAGGGCGGTGGACTAATGGCATTGACGGAAGAGGGCATCATTCACGTTCCCGGGCTGTATAGCCGCTATGTCCGCCTCGCGAACGGCTCGCGCGCTCACTACATGACGGCCGGAGAAACCGGCCCTGCCGTCGTGCTGCTCCACGGGGGCATCGCCGGATCGTCCGGGCTCGCCGGCTGGCGGTTCATGGCCCCGTTCCTCGCCAAGCACGGCTTCCGCGTCTACTGCCCCGACATGCCCGGCTTCGGCCTGGCGGACACCCGCGAGGCCTTTTGGCCCAAGCTCGGCCAGATCTCCCACCTGGAGTTCGTGAGGGAGTTCGTCGACGCGTTGTGCCTGGACAATTTTCATATCGCCGGTAACTCCATGGGCTGCATGAACACCGTGAATTTCGTGACGGCCTATCCGGAGCGCGTCCTCAGCTTCGCCCTCATCGCCGGCGGCATCGGCGATCTCGCGCCGTTCTCCGGCACGCGGCCCTCCGTCGACGTTACCCAGTTCGACGGCTCGGCGAAGTCGATGCGCGAGATGATGGAGGCCATCATTCTTCGCAAGGAGGCCATCACCGACGAGCTCGTCGAGATGCGCGTGGCCGCCGCCGCCCGTCACAAGGACGCCTATCCCTACGTCTTCGGCTCCATGCAGACCATCGCGCGCGACCCGAACCTGTCGGCGCGCATCAGCACCAAGGGTCGCTTCGACAAACTCACGATCCCCGGCATTTACCTCTACGGCAAGCAGGACGTGCTGATTCCCGTGCAGGAAGGGTACAAGCAGGAGGATGCGACACCCAACATCCAATACTTCTACCCGGACGATTGCGGACACCAAGGCCAGACGGACCAGCCGGAGATGTTCGCGCAGGTATTCATGGAGTTCTTCAAATACGGTAAGGTCAGCCGCAAGACAGCCGACTGGGCCGGCGTTTCGAAACGGCGCCCCGAAAACCCCCGGCTGGTTGAGCTGGCGACGTCGCGGCGGGCTAGGACATGACAGGCGAATTCGCGGAGGAGGTAGACGAATCATGTTGCGAAACGGTCACAACGGGCACGGCAACGGTCATGGCGGCCATCGAGAGCTGCCGCAGCTGGTCATCGACGACGAGGCGAATGGCCTGTTTCGCGTGCACCGGTCGGCCTTCACCGACCCGGAGATATTGGACCTGGAGCGCGAGCGCATCTTCGACCGGTGCTGGATCTACGTCGGTCACGCATCGGAGGTGCCGAAGCCGGGCGACTTCGTTACCCGGCGCGTCGCCGGCCGGCCGGTCATCTTCACGCATGGGCACGACCACAAGCTGCACGTGCTGTTGAACGCCTGCACGCACCGTGGCGCCATTGTCTGCCGCGAGCGCAACGGCAACACCAAGGGCTTCCAGTGCTACTACCACGGCTGGACCTTCTCGCCCGAGGGTGAGCTCCGCGGCATCCCCGGCGAGGACGCCTACGAGGGCACCGCGTTCGACAAGCATGAGCGCCGCTTGCCCGAGCCGCCGCGCGTCGAGTCCTACCGCGATTTCGTGTTCGCCTGCTTCGACCCACACGTCGAAAGCCTGCGCGACTATTTGGCGGACGCGGCGCAATACATCGACTATGTCGCCGACCAGACCGAGGCCGGCATGGAGATCGTCGCGGGCCAGCAGGAATACTCCATGCGTGCGAACTACAAGCTGCTGGTGGAGAACTCCATCGACGGCTACCACGCGCGCACCACGCACCAGCGCTACTTCGAATACATCGCCGAGCGCGGCGAGCTGGACCTGCAGGCCATGGCCGAGATGATGAAGGTCAAGGGTGGCCGCGGCCTTGGCGGCGGCAAGTCGCTGGGCAACGGCCACGCCGTCATCGGCGGAGGCGCCACATCGCCCTGGGGCCGCCCCATCGCGCGGTGGGTGCCGGCGTTCGGCGAGGAGCGCAAGGCGCTGCTGGCCGCGAAGATCGAGAAGCTCGAGAAGCGGTTCGGCAAGGAAAAGGCGCACATGATGACGCAGAGCAGCCGCAACCTGCACATCTTCCCCAACCTCATCATCAACGACATCATGGCGATCACCGTCCGCACGTTCTATCCGGTCGCGCCCGACTACATCGAGATCAATGCCTGGGCCCTAGCGCCCAAGGACGAGCGCCCCGAGGATCGCGCGCTCCGGCTCGACAACTTCCTCACCTTCCTTGGCCCCGGCGGCTTCGCCACGCCGGACGACGTCGAGGCGCTGGAGGCCTGCCAGCGCGGGTTCAAGACGATCAAGGAGTCGCCGTGGTCCGACATCTCGCGCGGCATGAAGCGCACGCCGCCGCAGGGCGACGACGAGCTGCAGATGCGGGCGTTCTGGCGCCAATGGTGGCGCCTGATGAACTCCCCGGAGCGCATCTCCGTCAGCGCGCTGCCCGCCGGCGTCGGGGCGTAGGAGGTCAATGAACATGACATCGATCGCCGAGAACAAACAAGCGCTGCGGCTGGACGTCGAGGAGTTCCTGTTCCAGGAGGCCGAGGTGCTGGCCGAGTGGCGCCTCGAGGAATGGCTGGAGCTATTCACTGACACTGGCTCGTACTACGTGCCGCCGACCGACATCCAAGAGGCCGACCACCGCGACACGCTTTTCATCATTGCCGACGACAAGGAGCGGCTAAAGAGCCGCGTGAAGCAGCTCCTCGGCAGATTCGTCCACGCCGAATACCCGCATTCCCGCACGCGCCGCCTCATCACCAATGTGCGGGTCCGCAAGGTCGAAGGCGACACGGTGTGGGTGACGGCGAACTTCGTCGTCTACCGCATACGCCTGGAGCTGAACGACGCCTACGTCGGACGGTATGAGTACCGGCTGAAGCGCGTCGGAGACACCTTCAAGATCGACGAGCGCCGGGCCATCCTCGACCTGGAGGCGCTGCGCCCCCACGGCAAGGTCAGTTTCATCCTGTAAGGCATAGTCAGGAACTCACGCGAGGGGAGGGACGGCGCGCGCCGTCCCTCCCCTCGTTTTGCCGTAACTGCGAGACCCGGCAAGTGTCGTGATTCCGACGGTGCCGAGCGCCCGAATCCGCGCGTAGAATGGCCCCCTCCATCGCAGCGTGCGGAGGAACCCGTGGCGGGAGCGGTGCGGGCAAACGGTCGCCTTGGCGCCTTCGCCTTCTATGGCTGGCGTGTCGTGCTCGTGCTCACGGCCACGCGCCTCGTCGCGGGCGGCATCGGCATCTACGGGCGCGGCGTCTTCCTCATCCCAATGGAAACCGACCTGGGCGTGAGCCGCGATGCGATCTCCCTCATGTTCGCGCTGCTTGGATTGCTCGTCGGCGTCATGGCGCCCGTCGCCGGCATTGTTGTGCAGCGCCACGGCGGGCGCCGGGTGATGTTCTGGGGGTCCATCAGCTCCGGCGTCGGCTACATCCTCCTGTTCTGGGTGCATAGCCTGCTGGCGCTTGGCCTCGTCTTCGGGTTGCTCATCACGCTCAGCTTCAACTGGGCCTACCTGCAAGCCTCCACCGCCATCACCAACGCTTGGTTCATCAAGCGCAAGGCGCTCGCCCTGTCGTTGCTGTCGGCCGGCATCGGCCTTGGCGGCCTCCTCGTCGTTCCCGCGCTGCAACGCCTGGTCAGCAGCCAGGGCTGGCGTGTCGGCGCGGTCGTCTGCGGCGTGCTCATCATCCTCATCGCCTGCGTCGCCGTCGTGTTCATCCGCGACACGCCCGAGGAAAAGGGCATGAACCCCGACGGCAATGTGACGCCGCGGTCAAGGAACGCCGCGCCGATGGGCAGCGAGGGCAGTCTCACGCTGCGCGAGGCGTCGCGGACGCCGTTCTTCTGGCTGTTGCTCACCGGCACCGTGCTATGGCTGTCGCTCTACTCCAGCATCGGCCTGCACTTCATCCCCATTCTCATCTCCAAGGGCGAGTCGCCGGACGTTGCGGCATGGCTGCTGGGCCTCTATGCCATCGCCACCATGCCCATGTCGCTGGCCGTCGGCTGGCTGTCCGACCGTTTCGACGGCAACCTCGTGCTCGCCATGTTCGCGGTTTCGCTCGCGGCCGCCGCCGGCGTGTTGTTGTTCACCAGTTCCATCCCCGGCTACCTCGCCGTGGTGCTGTTGGTGTCGCCCGTGGAATCGATATGGGCCGTGCTCTGGGCATTGCTGGGCCGGGCCTACGGCCGGCGGTACTACGACACCATCCGCGGCACCATCTACGGCCTCATCCTCGTGCTGAGCGCGGCGTGGACGTGGCTGCCCGGCCTCGTGTTCGCGCGCACCGGCGTCTACGACCAATGGCTCGTCGCGCTCGTCGTGCTCATGCTCGGCACCGCCGCGACGTTCGTCGTGGCGTCGCGCCTGCCGGTCCGCCGCCGCCCCGGCACCCCATAGGGAATCGTCCTGCGCATGCTCGTTCACCGTCCGTCCATTGCTGGCCGCGCCCCGGCGTCTCCGGTAGAATGAGCGCGATTCCCACCTCAGCACCGCCGCCGGCTCGCGAGGCGCACCCAACGATGCCGCGCGACCCATCCAAGGAACGAGCCCCCCTATGTCGACAACGCAGGCAGCCGCTTCCGTTCAGCCGGAAGGTGGCCCATTTCGCTCGCTGGTCAACTGCGACTGGCGCATGCTGTGGACGGCCGGCACGCTTTGGAACATCTGCTTCTTCGCCGAGTTGTTGTTCCTGACGACCATCGCCCTCAACCTCACCGGCGCCTCGTCGCAGGTCGCCATCGTCGGCGCGTTGCGCTTTTTGCCGCAGGCGTTCATTGGCCTGTTCGCCGGGCTGCAGGCCGACCGCCTGCCCAAGCGCCGCGTGATGATGGTCGCTCAGGCGTTCAACCTGGTCTCCACTCTCTCCATGACCGCGCTCATCTTCGCCGGCGTGCTCGCCATGCCCATGGTCTACGCGGCCGCGCTGCTGACCGGCATCGCCTGGGCCATCGACTACCCCGTGCGGCGTGCCTACGCGCGCGACCTGCTCTCCCGCGAGCAGATCGTGAACGCGATGGCGCTCGACGCGGCTTCGCTCGAGGGCATGATCATGGTGGGGCGTGTCGTGGCGGGCCTGCTGCTCACGCTGGCCGGCCCCAAGCTTGGCTACGCCGCGCTCAGCGTGCTCTACGTCACCGGCTTCGTGCTGCTCATGCGGGTGCGCTCGACCCCGGTGGCCGTGACAGAGGGGCCACGGCCCAGCGTGCTGCACACGCTGCTCGTCGGCTTCAGGGCCATGTTCTCCAACCCCATCCTGCGGGGCGTGTTCCTGGTCACCTTTTCCGCCAACCTGTTCCTCTATCCCTACTTCTCGTTCGCCCCGGTCTTCGCCGAGCGCGTATTCCACATCGGCGAGGGTCTGCTCGGCGTCATGAGCAGCATGGACGGCGCGGGAGCCCTCGTCGGCGCCTCGCTGCTCGCCGCGATGACGACGGTGCGCCGCCCCGGCTATTGGTTCGCCCTCGGCATGAGTGTTCTCGGCATCGCCGTCGCCCTGTTCGCGTATTCGCCCAACGTCGGCGTCGCCATGGTCATGCTGTTCCTAGGTGGCATCGGCATGGGCGCGTCGCAGGCCATGAGCACCGCGCTGCCCGTATCCGAGGCGACGGAGAGCACGCGCGGCAGCGTGATGGGCGTGAACATGGTGGCGATGGGCATGCTGCCGTTCGGTCTGCTGTGGGTGGGCTGGCTGGCCGACCAGATCGGCATTCAGGCGGCGGTCGCCATCAACACGCTCATCGCCGCCACGGTGTGCGCCGCGGTGCTGGCGACGATACGCCCGTTGCGCCGCCGCTAGGCTGCTCGCCTAGTACCAGCCCTGGCCCTTGATGAGCCCGCGCAGGTAGGCGATCTGTCCGATGTGCTGGAGGTTGTCGCCCATGATGAGCGCCAGCACGGCACCGACGGTCATCGCGGGCCGGCCCGGCGCGGGCGGCGGCAGCTCGCGGTCATAGTCGGCGGACGTCAACGCGTCGAGACGAGCGTCCGTCCGTGCCCGAACGGCCTTATAGTAGCCCAACAGCAGCTCGGCGTTCATGCCGTCGAAGGTGTGCACGTTGTCGGGCGTGTATTGAGGCGGGTCGCCATTGAAGCCGAACTTCGCCGCCCACCCATGTTCCTCCCATTCCTGCTTCCCGCCGGCGATGCGCGTCATCCAGCCGTCCTGCACGCGCGACAGATGCCAGGCCAGCCAGCCGATGGGGTTGCTGCCGGGGCCCGCTGGCTGCTTGCGTAAGTCGTCTGGCGATAGCCCATCTAGGGCGCGTAACAGCGTGTTCTCGGCGCGGGTCAGGGTCGCCTTGAAGTAGTCCTTGACCTCCACGGGTCCCTCCTGCGGCGGTGAATGCGGTCGTCGACGCCGGTCCATGCGGAAGGCGTGCGGCGACGAGGATAGGTCAGCCTTGCATTGCGCGCCAGACGTCGAGCGCCCCGCGACGGCGGTCCTCCAGCAGCCGCTTGAGGCGGAGCAGGTCGACCGCCAGCGTGGCCCGCAGGCGCATCGACGCGAAACCGAGCAGCAGGCGCGCCACGCCCGAGTGGGTCGGGCGCACCGTGACGCGCATGGAAGTGGCTTCGCCGGCTTGCGCGATATCGTACCGCACGCGGACTTGGAGGCTCGACTCGAAGCTCCCATAAAACTCGACCGTGCGGTCGGATTCGAAGTCGGTCAACCTCACCAAGCCGGTCGTGCGACGGAACGGCCACATGCCCATGACATACCAATAATTGGCGCCGATGCCAAGCGGCCCATCGCCCGTGTGCCGCACCAGCGGCACGTTCGTCCGCCACAGCGGGTCGTTCTGAAGGTCGGCGACGAACGTGAACACCGCCCAGTGGGGGCTGTTCACGGTGATGGTCTGCTGAATGGTCCTCATGGCGTCCGTCCGCTCACGCGCCGAACCAGCCGGCGCCCTGCAGCAACCCGCGCACGTAGGCCGCCTGCCCATCGTGCACGAGCATCTCGTTGACCAGGTTGGCGATGCGCTGGGCCACCGCGCTGGGGCCGTGGTCGGTCGGCACGGCGCGCTCGAACTCGGTGGGAGTGGCGTCGCTCAGATAGGCGACCGTGCGGCGCCGCACGCTATCGTGGTAGGCCTGAAGCGTCGCCGCGTCGGGCGAGGCGAACGCGCGCACTTGCTCGATGGCGTGCCCGAAGCCGCGGTCGAGCGGGTCCGCGGGCCGGCCGAAGCGCGCGTGCCACCCCTCGTCGATCCACGCCTGGGTGGTGCCGCGCAAGTCGGCGATCGTGCGGTCCTCCACCCGGGTACCGTGCCACAGCAGCCAGCCGATGGGATTGGCGTCGGCCTTCGGCTGCCAACGCAGCTGCTCCGGCGAAAGGCCGGCCAGCGTCTTGCGGAAGCCGCGCTCGTTCCACCCCAGCGTCTCGATGATCGGTTGCGCGGCGCGCATGTGCCCTCCATCCCCTGGAAGCAGAGTCCCCCGGTGCGAGCCAGTGGGCACCGGGGGACTCGGTCAAGCACTCATGTGGAAGTCTTTCGTCAGCCCGAGCTCGGCCCCACCCGCTCCGACGGTGGGGGTGTCGTGCTCGCCGCGACCGCCGCGGGCGCCGGCACGGGCGCCGCCGCTTGCCTCGCGCGGAACGCGATGCCCCACTCCCACCCACGCTTGATCAGCCCGTAGATGCCATCTGGGATGAACATGATGAAGATAATCATGATCACGCCCCAGAACAGCGACTGCCACAGCTCCAGCGAGCGGAGGCTTTCACGCATGACGACGAACAGCACCACGCCGAGCGCCGGCCCGAGAAGGTGCCCGCGCCCGCCGATGATGATGTAGGCCATGAGGAAGAAGCCGGCGGCGGAGCTGAACTCGTCGGGGTTGAACGCCCGCAGGTACGCGGCGAAGAAGACGCCGAGCAAGCCTGCCAGCGAGCACGAGATGCCCCAGTTGAGCACCTTCGTCCAGTAGACGTTGAGGCCGACCGCCTCGCTCAGGTCCGCCTGCTCGCGCACGGAGCGGAACGATAGGCCGATGCGCGAGCGGTCGATGCGGCGAAGGATGTAGACGATGAAGGCCATGATGCCGACGAGCAGGAAGTAATAGGCGACGTGGTCGTCCTTGCCGAACGAGATGGGGCCGAGGTTGTTGACGCCCGGCAGGGCGTAGAGGCCGCCATGTCCCCCGAAGACACCAGTGAACATGTTGCCGAAGAACAGCACCACGATGTCGGCGAAGGCGATGGCGACGATGGCGAGGTACACGCCCTGCGTGCGGATGGCGGGCATCGCCACGAGCACGGATATGAGGCCGACGATGGGCGGCACCGCGATCAGGTTCACCCAGAACGGCCACCCGAGGTGCACTTGCAGGGCCGACGAGAAGTAGGCGCCCATGCCGACCCACGCGAGGTGGCCGGCGATGTCGAGCAGGTACGACGATAGCTTCAAGCGGAGCGTCAGCGTCACGCCGATGGTGTAGAGGGCCAGGATGCCCGTGAACATCAGGTAAGGGTTCCCGCCCGCGAAGATCGGGAAGATGAGGAGCGGAACCACCATCAACCCGATGCTGTTGTTGTGGTAGAGCCGCTTGATCTGCTGCATATCGTTAGTGCCCCCCGTGGCCGAACAACCCCGTCGGCTTGAAAATCAGAACCAGGATGATGACGGCGAACGTGAAGAACTGCGCGATGGTGGCCCCCAGGAACGTTGCGCCGAAACTCTCGACGAACCCCAGGAAGAACGCCGCGATGCCGGCACCCGGCAGGCTGCCCAGGCCGCCCAGCACGATGATGGCGAACGCTGTCGCCATGGGGCCGGTGCCCATCTCGGGCGTCACCTGGAACACGGGGCCATAGAGCCCGCCGGCGACCGCGGCGAGCGCGGAGCCGATGAACATGACGATAAGGCGGAATTTGCCGATGTCGATGCCTTGCAGCGCGGCGGCTGTTTGATCTTCACGGATCGCCACCATCGCCCGACCGAACTTCGTATGCGAGACCAGCCACCAGAGTGCAACCAGCAGCACGAGGGCGGAGATCACCAGGGCCAGTCGCTCGTTCGTCAGCGAGACGCCGAAGAACCGCTGCGAGCCCGCGAACGCGGTGGGGATCGACTTGGTGAGCAGTCCGAACGCCAAGATCATCGCCTGGGCGAGGATCAACCCCAACCCGAGCGAGATGAGCAGGGCCGGGAGCAGGTCGCCGCCGAACCGCCGGAACAGGTAGCGCTCGACCAAGGTGCCCATCATGCCGACGATCACCATTGCCAAAACCAGGGAGATGAGGTACGCCGGCACGATCGGCAGGTACTTGGTGAGCACGTCGACACGGACCATGAAATACCAGACCGAGAACGCGCCCATCATGAAGAACTGTCCATGCGCGAAATTCAGCAAGTGCATGACGCCCCACATGAGCGCCAGGCCCAACGCCACCAGCAGGTAGGTGAGCCCCAGCACGATGCCGTTCATGCTGACGCGGACGAACACGGTGAAGTTGTACTCCACTAGCACGTACACCATCAGCGCGATCGCCGAGAGGAACAGCGCCCAGGCCGGCCCATAGTCCTTCTTGAAGAACCGCATGGGGCTGCGCCTGTTCGCCGAAGGTAAAGCCGCCGCTTGTTGTGCCATGACGCTCCACTTCACCGTGAATATCCAGAAATCCTGATCACAACGCAACCGCCGTCGCGGTCAGGCCCGCGTGGGCCGCGCGCTAACGCCCGAGGTACATCATTTGCACGTATTCGGACGAAGTCAGTTCCTTGGGCTCCCCCTCGATGCGGACCTTGCCCTGCTCCATCAGATACAGATAACTGGATAGGTTGAGCACGAAATGCACGTTGTGCTCGACCATCATGATCGTCACGCCCTCGTCGCGCAGCTTGAGGATGATGTCGAAGAAAAGGTCGGTGATGACGGGCGAGAGGCCCTGGATCGGCTCGTCCAGCAGCAGGAAACGCGGCCTCACCATGAGCGCCCGCGCGATGGCGAGCTGGCCCTGCTCGCCGCCGCTCAGCGTGCCCGCGTGCTGCTTCCGCCGCTCCTTCAGTATCGGGAAGCGTTCGAACATCGTCTGCAGGTCTTGTTCGATCCCCGGCTTGTCGTTGCGCGAATAGGCGCCGAGGCGCAGGTTTTCCTCCACCGTCATGCCGGCGAACACGCGGCGCCCCTCGGGCACCGTCGCCAGGCCGAGCTTGATGGACTGGTGTGGCCCCATGCCATCGATGCGCTTGTCGTCGAGCCAAATCTCGCCGGCCGCGCTCCGTATGGTGCCGGCCACGGCCTTCAGCACGCTGCTCTTCCCGGCGCCGTTCGCGCCCAGAATGCCGACCACCTTGCCGTCGGGCACGGTGATGTTCACGCCCTGCACGGCCTCGAGCGCCCCGTATCGCACATGAAGGTCTTTAATGAGCAGCGGCACTGCCATGTCTCCCAAGGTAAGTCTGAATGACCAGCTCGTTGTCGCGGATCTCGGCCGGCGTCCCCTCGGCCAGCTTGCGTCCTTGCGCCAGCACCACGACGCGGTCGCAGAGGGCGAAGATGGGCCGCATGTTGTGCTCGACGATGGCGATGGTGGTGCCGGCGTCGCGGATCTGCCGCACGAATTTGGTGATGTTGCTCACCTGCTCGGGGTTCAGCGCCGCCATCGGCTCGTCCATCAGCACCATCTTCGGCTGGGTGGCGACGCCCACGCTGATGCCGAGGCGCCGCTGCGCGCCGAACGAGCAGAAGGAGCTGATGCGGTCCTTCAGCGCGAGAATGTCGGCCGACCCTAGCGTCGCCAGCGCCTGCTTGTCGACCAGCTCCTCCTTCCGCCGGTAGGACGGCGTGTTGAAGAGGGCCTCGAAGAAGTTGTACCCCGACTTCAGGTGCAACGCCATCCGCACGTTGTCGAGCACCGAGAACGGCGGGTACAACAGGTTGCGCTGGAATGTCCGCATCAGGCCCTTGCGCGCCACCTCGTGGGGGGGAATGCCCGTGATCTCCTCCCCGTTGTAGAACACCTGCCCCGCCGTCGGTGGGAAGACGTTCGTGATGACGTTGAATAGCGTGCTCTTGCCGGCGCCGTTCGGGCCGATGATGCCGACGATCTCGCCCTCGTTGACCGTCACGTCCAGGCCGTCGAGCGCCCGCACGCCGCCGAAATACCGCTTCAGACCGCGCGCCTCAAGCAGTACGCCCATGTGCACCCCCTCGCCACTGTTGCTACGTTCCAGCACGGGGATATGGCGCTGTCAAAAAACGCAGCGCCCGTGGTTTGAACGTGTCCGATTAGTATCGGTCATTCATGCCCTGGCTCGGAAACGGGCAGGAGTGTATCAAGAGAAGCGAGAAACCTCAAAGCCTCGCCGAGCGGCGACAGCCCGCGACACGGGCGAACGAAGCCGCCCCGCGGGCCGCCCACCGCGACCAGACTAGGCTGCCGGCATGAGCGGCCGGCACGGGCCATCGCGGGGCGGCGAGACTTGCGCGGGGAGGCCGCGAGTGGTCATGGCGTGTTTCATGTTTCGCATCCGGCGCATCGCCGCCTGCCAAATGGAGCGCCCTCCATTCGCGTGCACCGGCTGGCGTTATCTGCTTCAGGACGTTTCGCCCAGCGCTACAAACGCCACTCTTCCGGCGACAAGGCCCCACGTCTCGGCGACGGCCACAGCGGGCGGCATTGGAGGAGCGACAAATATGTCATCTCAATATGTCAAATATTGGACAATTCTCGTATAAGCGATGCGGGCATGAACCACCGCGCCGCCAGCCGGTCGCGCACACTGTCCGCACTCGTGCTCCGTTATTCGCAATGAATGACGAATGGGAAGCCGCTTATCGTCTCACGCCTTCGCGGTTCGGCAAACGACCTATGTCGCCGCGTCTTCCGGCAGCCAGCCCCACGGGTGGGGGCCCCAGTCGAGCGAGATGGGCTTGCCCGCCCGCACCGTATGTACCGGCACGAGCGCCTGCTCGCCGTGGAAGACGTTTTCTTGCGAGTCGCGGAACCGCCACTTCCCATTGACGACATCGAGAATGGAAATGTCGGCGACGCGCCCCACTGCGAGCGCTCCAAGGTCGTTCTCGCGGCGCAACGCCTTCGCGGCGTTCGTGGTGACCATGGCGATCACGTCCGGCAGGCTGTAGCCCAGCGCGAGGAACTTCGACATCGTTTCCGTCAGGCTGTGGATCGGGCCCTTCCGCCCGTTGATCGTGATGTCGGTGCTGATGGTCGATGGGTGGAAGTCTTGCTCGGCGAGCCGCTGCGCCACCTCGAAGTTGAACCCGCTGCGCCCGTGCGCCGGGTCGAACACGACGCCCCGCTGCTCCGCCTCGCGCAGCTCCGGCAGCACCCGCTTGTTGCCGTCGAGCACGCCGCCGGGAACGCTGGTGCAAACGTGCGTCACTATGTCGCCCGGCTCCAGGGCGCGCAGCAGCGCCTTCGTCACCTCGCCGGCGCGCTGGTTGTGCGATATCAGGTCGCCCAGGTGCACCATCAGGGGCCGCTTCGTCTCGCGCCCGGCCTCCTTCGCCAGCTCGATCAGCTTCACGCCCATCGACTCAAGCGCCGGCCCCACGAGGCGCAGCTTTATGCCTTGGATCAGCTTCGGCCACATCGACACGACCTTCACTGTCGCATCGATGTCCACGTCCTCCGTCGTGTAGATCTCGGGTTTTCGCAGCGCCTGCCCCGGAATGCCCATCTTGCCGATGTTGAGCATGCACAGCAGGCGCGTCTGGGTCTTGCCGACCACGTAGTGGGGATAGACGCCGAAGTTCCAAGCCCCCGTCGTGCCGGCGTCGAGGACGGTGGTCACGCCCGACTGCACGCCGGCCAGGTCGGGAGGCCCGGCGATCTCGTTGAGGCCCGGCGTCGCCGCGCCTTGGATGAAGTGGATGTGCATGTCGATCATGCCCGGCACCACCAGCTGGCCCTTCAGTTGCATCACCCGCGTCGCCTCGGCCGGCGGTATGTCGGCGCGAATGGCGGCGATATCGCCATTGGCGATCGCGATGTCGAGCGGACCGTCCAGGCCTTGGCCGGGGTCCAGCACGCGGCCGCCTTTGATGAGCAGGTCGTAGGGCATGATCGGTTCCTTCGGAGCCGGATGAGTGGGCTGGCCGACGTTCTACGTGAACCCCGATGCACGGTCAAGCGCGCGGTGGCGAGGTCAGGGCATCTTCACATAGGCCAGCTTCTCGGCCACCTTGCCGTCGCGCAGGCGCATGATGTCCGCGCCCCGCACATAGCCCCGCCCGCCATCGGTGCCGCGCCAGGTGAAGCGCCAGCGCACCACGTAGCGGTCGCTGGCGCCGAACAGCTCCTCGGTCTCGAAATAAGCCGTCGGGTTGTCGCGAAAGAACGAGTCCCAAAACGCGCGGACCTCCGCCTGCCCCTGGGCTCGCGACCCGTCCGGCGCGGGCGAAATGCTCTCGAAAAGGCAGTCGTCGGTGAAGAACCCCATGATCGCGTCCACGTCGTGCGTGTTGAACACATCGTTGAACCGCTCGACGATGCGGATGCCATCGGCCTCGGTCGCCATGTCCCCCTCCAACGTTCGATTCGCCGTCCGTCGCGGCGTCGCTCCTACGATGGTACTGGCGGCGTGCGCGCCCCGCGTAGCCGCGACGCGATCACCGGCACCGCGAGGATCAGGACGCTGCCGGCGGCGGTGATCAGCGCCAAGGCCAGCATGCCGGCCCGGAACGTCTGCCCCACCGGGGCCGTGGCGCCGGCCGCCAGTATGCCGGCCGTGAGCGCCCCGCCGATGGATTGCCCCACATAGCGCGTGCCGACGGTCATCGCGGTCGCGCTGCCCATCGCCGTTCGAGCGACGTCGCGCACCACGAGCCGGCTCAACGCCGGGCCGGTGAGGCTGGTGCCGACGCTGAAGATCAGCAGGATCGGCACCACCTGTTGCCAAACGGCCGAGTCGGGCAGGGCGGCGCCCAGCACCAGGCCCAGCACGGTGAAACCGACGCCGGCGATGAAGATACGGTATGACCCCAGCCGGTCCGAGAGCATGCCGGCGATGGGCGCCCCGAACGGCTGCGCGGCGAAGAGCATGGTGAGGATCCATCCGGAAAAGGCCTTGGTCCAGCCGAGGCCCAATTGTAGGAAGAACGGGAACAGGATTTGCGTTCCGCTGAACGACAGGCTCGTCCACATCAAAAAGGCGCACGCCGTGGCGAACGCGCGGCTCTTGAACAGGTCGATGCGGATGACGGGGCTCACCGCCTTCCGCTCGACCCGCACGAGCACGAATCCGCCGACCGCGGCGGCGATGAGCAGCAGCGCGCCCGCGAGCCGCCATTGGTCCAGACGCATGAGCTGGCCGCCGACGACCAGCGAGGCTATGGACGCCATGACCAACCCCGCGCCGGCCCAGCTGAGCGACCGCACCGCGCCGCGCCGGTCGACTGCCACGTCCGAGTCCTTCCGGATGAACGCCGCCGTGAGCACCGACTGGGTGAACATCACGGTCGAGAGCCCGGCGATGGCCCAGCGCCAACCGAAGTGCTCGCCGATGAGGCCGGCGTAGAGAGGGCCGAGAAACAAGCCGGCCGCGCCCGAGCCCGCCATGAGCCCGACGACGCGGCCACGCTGCTCGCGCGTGAAGTTGGAGATCATGAAGGCCTGGCAGTTGCCGAGGGCGCTGGACGCGGCCATGCCCTGGAACAGCCGGAGGCCCAGGATGAGCCAGATGGACGGCATGAACGCGCACGACAGCAACAGCGCGCCCTCCGCCGTGAAGCCGATGATCGCCATGCGCTTGTGCCCCATCAGATCGCCCAGCCTGCCGGTGATGAGCGTGCTGCCGGCCATGCCCAACGCGAACGTGACGAGTGTCCACGCGGCCAGCGCGCCGCTGGCCCCGAGCCCCTCGCCGACGGAGAGGTACAGCACCGGCCAGGCGCTGCGTTCCGTCGCGCCGAAGCAGATATAGAAGGTGCCGACGAGGAACGCGCGCCACTGGCACGACATGCAGCCTCGGCCCCGCCCACCGGCGGTGTTCGTTAAGTTGGCGCGGATACTATCGCACGATGGCCCGGTGGCGCATGCGCGGCCGGATGCATCGCCGCCGCGTTCGACGATGGTCCATGCCGGCGGCCGATACTGTCAGCGCGCGTGCCGCCTCGCCACCGCCTCGATTCGTTCCAAGCCCTTGGCGATCTGCTCGGCGCTGGTTGCGTAGGCGAGCCGCACAAAGCCCTCGCCGTGGGTTCCGAACGCGGTGCCCGACAGCAGCGCCACGCCATGCTCGATGCAGCGGTCCGCGAACTCGACGCTCGACATGCCGGTTTCGCGGATGTCGGCGAAGGCGTAGAACGCCCCTCCCGGCAGCGGGCAAGCGAGTCGCGGAATGCGGTTGATGCCCTCCACCAAGATGTCGCGGCGCCGGCGGTACTCCTCCACCATGTGACGCACCTCGTCGCGAGGCCCTTCGAGCGCGGCGAGGCCGGCGCGCTGCGAGAACGCGGCCGCCGCTGATACCGTGTTGCGTTGGATGGCGATGACGTGCGACACGAGCGACCGCGGGAACACGCCGTAGCCCAGCCGCCAACCGGTCATCGCGTAGGTTTTCGAGAACCCGTCCGAGATGATCGTCTTTTCGAGCATGCCGGGCACGGCGGCGATGCTCTCGTGGCGGCCGCCGAAGTGGACCTCGCTGTAGATCTCGTCGGAGAACACATGGCAGTCGCGGTCGCGCACCATCGTCGCGATCGCCTCATTGTCCTCGCGCGTCAACACGGCGCCCGTCGGATTGTGCGGATTGATGAGCATGATGAGCCGGGTCCGCTCGTTGATCTTCGTCGGCAGGTCCTCGAGGTCGGGGCGGTAGCCGTTCTCCGGCAGCAAGCGCATCGGCACCACGGTCGCGCCGGCGAAGTTCACCATCGCCTCGAGCTCCGGCATGCCGGGGTTGGGGCAAATCACCTCCGTGCCCGGCTCCGCCAGGCTCATCACGGTGTAGACCATGATCGGCTTCGACCCCGGCGCGACGACGACGCGGTCCGCGCCGGCTTCGATGCCGCGCGTCTACGAGACGCGCTTGGCGATGGCGGTCCGCAGTTCCGGTAGGCCGGGAGTCGGCGGATAGTGGGTGTAGCCCTGCTGCATGGCGACGTACGCCGCGGCGCATCTTCGACGCGGCGTCGGGAAATCCGGATCGCCGATTTCCAGATGAACGATGTCTTTCCCTTGCGCTTGCAGCTCGCGGGCTTTCGCAAGCGTCGCCAGCGCCCCATCGGCCTCGGTCTGCAGCCGGAAAACGCGCTCCGCCAGGCTCATCGACATCTCCTTGCCGGCGTCCGTCAGGTGCCGGCGTTTCCGTGTTCAGCCATTCGCGGCGTGGGGTGGGGGTGTTAGGCGGAGGCGGGGTGCTGCTGGGCGAGGCGGTCGAGGAGGGCGTGGTCGAGACGGAGGGGAGCGCCGTGGCGGCCGTGGCGGAAGGCGACGATCTCGGCCAGGATGCTGAGGGCGATCTCCTCGGGGGATCGTCCGCCGAGGTCGAGGCCGATGGGGGCGCGGACGTCCTTGAGGCGTTGGAGGGGGATGCCGCGGCGCAGGAGGGCCTCGTGGATGAGGAGGGTCTTGCGCTTGGAGCCGATGAGGCCGACATAGGAGGCGGGGGTGCGCAGGGCGGCCTCGAGGGCGAGGTCGTCCTCGCGGTGGCCGCGGGTGGAGACGACGATGGCGGTGTTGGGGGTGATGGGGAAGGAGGAGGCCCAGGCGTCGTAGGGGTGGACGGCGACGAGCTCGGCCATGGGGAAGCGGTCCTTGGAGGCGAACTCGCGGCGGTCGTCGGTGACTAGGACGCGGAAGCCGAGGAGGTGGGCGAAGCGGGAGACGGCGAGGTTGACGTGGCCGCCGCCGACGAGGAGGAGGGAGGGAGGAGAGGTGAAGGCGGCGATGAAGACATCGTCGCCGGCGTCGGCGTGGAGAAGGGCGGTCTTGCCGAGGGGGAGGAGGTCGTCGGCGAGGGAGGCGGCCTGGTCGTCGAGGAAGGGGTCGCCGAGGGAGCCGGAGCGAGCGCCGTCGGAGCGGAGGACGAGGCGGGAGCCGAGGGGGAGGCGGGAGGAGCGGACGACGATGGCGGAGGCGAGGGGGATGCCGCCGTGGTAGGCGTGGGCGATGGCGCGGAGGAGGCCGGCGGCGGGGAGAGGGAGGGGGAAGGGCTCGATGAAGAAGAACATGGAGCCGCCGCAGACGAGGCCCTCGCGGGCGGCGATGTCCTCGTTGAGGAAGTAGTCCTTGAAGAGGGGTCCGGAGGCGTCGCGGAGGGCTTGGGAGGCGGCGAACCAGATGTCGCCCTCGACGCAGCCGCCGCCGAGGGTGCCGACGGTGGAGCCGTCGGAGCGGACGAGGAGGGAGGCGCCGGGCTTCTGGGGAGTGGAGCCCTTGGTGTGGACGACGGTGGCAATGACGAAGGGGCTGCCCTGCTCGGCCAGCGCCGCCGCTTCCTCGTAGACCGATTGCATGGTGGCACCGTTTCCTTATTGTTTTCGCGCATGATAGCACTCCGCGCCGCCCTTGCCGTTATCCTGCCGGTCGCCCAACGTGCCGCCGACCAGCATGAGCGCGGCGAGAAAGAGCAGGTACGACTCGACGACCCACCGCACCTCGGCCGCCGTCGCGTCGAGGCTCGATCAGGGAATGGGCAGCGCCACGTTCACCGTCGACGTGTCGATGAATGCCATGCCGCCGCCGAGAATGGTCGCGGCCAATATCCACTTGCCGGGCGATCTTCCCGTTGAAGCGATGCGCCCTCCTTCCTATCGTGCCTAGCGTGTATGGTTGGAGCGGAGGCCGACGCCATTGTCGGATGCCGGGCGCCGTCGAGCACGGCCGATGCGGCGATCCTGAGCGTTTGTTGGCCTGCCGGCATGCCAACGGTGGCCCCGCGCTCTCTAATCCGGCCACTTCGCGGGCACGAGCGGCGACGGCACCGCGTTCACGCCGAAATGGCCACCCTCGGCGCCAAGCGCATCGTAGTTGAGGGCGTGCATCGACCCGTCGTTCACGAACGCGGCATGCAGCACCGGCGCCTTGCCGCCGAATCCGATGATCGATGCCTCGCCGATGCCGCCGGCGCCCATCGCCACGGCATGGACAGGCTCCACGCCCTCGCCGAGCGTCGTGCCGGCCAGCGCCGTGCCGAACGCATCCAGCGTGATGCGCTTCATCACCGCCACCACCTCGGGCGGCAGCTGGTCGTACGTCGTCGTCGACGCGAACCGCGCAAGGGCGTGCGTCATCGGAAACCGCTCGATATCCGCGCTCATGCGACGCCTCCATCCTGGCCTTGACGACCGGACATTACCAGGCGCGGGGCGGCAAGTCACGACTTCCCCCGGCGCGCCGCGCATTTCACCCGACGCGCTCCTCCATGCGTTGGTTGACTGCGCTAAATGGCGCTGTTAGCCTTCGGGCCGAGTCCATTTTCGGTGGCGGCATCCGGTCGGGGGCGGGTACGGTAGCGCCGCGCGCCGGCTCCTCCGAAAATCGACATTCTTGGCGGACGAATGCGAAGGAGGCCAATCATGGGTATCGTGGCACTCGGCTACTTGGGGCTCGGCGTGAAGGACCTTGACCGCTGGCGGAAGTTCGCGACAACCGACGTGCTCGGCTTCGAGGAGATGGGCACCGCGCCGGATGGCACGCTCTACCTGCGAATGGACGAGTATCACCACCGGTTCGCCGTGCGGCCGTCCGGCGAGGACGACGTGATCTACGTGGGCTGGGAAGTGGCGAATGCCCAGGACATCGACGTGATGGCGAACCGCCTTCGCACCGCCGGCGTGAACGTGACCGAAGGCACCCCGGAGGAGTGCGCCAACCGCAAGGTCGTCCGCTTGATCAAGTTCCAGGACCCCGCCGGCTCCCCGCTCGAGATCTTCCACGGCGCATTGCAGCTGTGGGAGCAGCCGTTCAAGCCGTCGCGCTCCATCAGCGGATTCAAGACCAAGACCGCCGACGGCCAGCCCATGGGCTTGGGGCACATGATCCTCTTCCAGAAGGACCTCAAGGCCGCCATCCCCTTCTACCGTGACCTCCTCGGCTTAAAGATCAGCGACTACATCGACCTCGACGGCCCCATGCCGGGCCTCGGCGTCGCGACCTTCTTCCACGTGAACCCGCGCCACCACAGCATCGCGCTCATTCAGGTGCCCGCGCCCAAGCACCTCCAGCACTTCATGGTCGAACTGAACAACCTCGACGACATCGGCCAGACCTACTACAAGGTGCAAGAGATCGGCGTGCCGCTCAGCCTCACCCTTGGCCGCCACACCAACGACCACATGCTGTCGTTCTACATGCAGTCGCCCTCCGGCTTCGACATCGAATACGGCTGGGGCGGCCGGCTGATCGACGACAGCAAGTGGGTGGTGCAGCAGCACGTCGCCGCCGCCACGTGGGGCCATCAGGTGCCCAAGCGCGCGCCGGTGCAGCAGCCCGTTCAGGCGGGCTAACGCCTTCCGCCATGCACGGCCTTCGCGGCGGGGGCTCCATCACGGAGCTCCCGCCTTTCATTCCTCGGTCGCCGCGGCGCCGTCGCCGCGATAGCCTACCGTCATGCGGCCGAGGCGGGCGCGCAGGTCGTCGAGACCGCTCGCCAGGGCGAGGACGGCCATGACCTCCGACGCGGTGACGATGTCGAAGCCGGTTTCGCGCATCGGCGCGTTGGAGCCGCCGCCGAGGGGCCGGTGACCACCTGCCGCAGCGCGCGGTCCTCG
Organism: SAR202 cluster bacterium; assembly: GCA_016872415.1. GTDB lineage: Bacteria > Chloroflexota > Dehalococcoidia > Lucifugimonadales > Australimonadaceae > VGZX01. The sequence continues at coordinate 25,229 of VGZX01000023.1, forward strand.
ACGTTCGAGACGCGGCGCATGGTGAGGCCGTCGGGCCGGAGCCCGGCGATTCGGCCCCGGTGGGCCGCGTTCTCCGCCAGCGTCACGAGCAGGTTGTGGGCCGTGCCGACGGCGTGGGTGTCGCCGGTGAAGTGGACGTTTATCGCTTCCTCCGGCAGCGCGCGGGCCTTGCCGCCACCAGTGCCGCCGCCCTTGATGCCGAAGATGGGCCCGAGTGCCGGCTCGCGGATGGTGCCGGCGACCCGGAGGCCGTGCTTGGCGAACGCGTCGACCATGCCGAGCAGCGTCGTGGTCTTGCCCTCGCCGGCGGGCGTCGGGGTGACGCCGGTGACGACGATGAGCTTGCCGCGCGGTCCGGCCGCGCGCGCCTCCAGGGGCAGCTTGGCGATGTGCCGTCCGTGCGGGATGAGCGATTCGGGACCGATGCCCAGTTCCGCGGCGACGTCGACGATGAGGCGCATGGAGCCTCCTTCGGCCCGGCGCGGCCGCCGGAATGATATGCGAACGGCACCGCAGGTGCAGGCGCCGCCGGGCGTGTGTATGCTGCGGCCAACGTTACCGAGGGGGCGAGCATGCACATCGGATTCGTGGGCACCGGCAACATCGGCAACCGCTTCGTGAAGAAGCTGTTGGAGGCGCGGCATACCGTCACCGTGACCGACCTGCGGAAGGCGGCGGCGGAGAACCTGCTGGCGCTCGGCGCGCGCTGGGCGGAATGGCCCGCCGACGTGGCGAGGGCCGCCGGCACCGTGCTGGCGTCGCTGCCCAACCCGAGCGCGGTCGAGCGGGTAGCGCTGGACGAGCGGGCGGGCGTGCTGGACGCGCTGCCGGAGGGGGGCGTGTTCGTGGACATGAGCACGAGCCCGCCGGCACTTGCCCGTCGCATCGCCGCGGCCTACGCGGCCAAGCGGCGCGTGGCGCTCGACGCGCCGGTGAGCAATGGCGGCGTGTTCACGACCGTGGGCGGCGACCGCGCAACGTTCGAGCGCCTGCGGCCGGTGTTCGAGGTCATTTCGCCGGGCCGCGTGCTCTACATGGGCGAGGCGGGCCAGGGGCAGGTGGCGAAACTCACGCGGCAGTACGTCAGCTTCGTCAATTTCTTCACCATATCCGAGGCCATCATGATCGCCGCGCGCTCCGGCGCCGACGTGCGCGCCGTGCTGGACTTCATCGGCGCGAGCACGCGGCACGGCGACTTCTGGTCACGGTCGTTCAACAGCCTGTTCACCGGCGATTTCGCGACGCCCGAGACGGCTGGCGCGAAGCTGGACATCGTGTCGAAGGATGTCCACCTGGCACTGGAGCTGGCGCGCGAGGCGAAGGCGCCGGCGAACATCGGTCTGCCGGTGGCCGACCTGCTGGAGCGCGGGCAGGCGCAGGGCTGGGGCCAGTATGAATACTGGATCGCGGTGAAGGTGCTGGAGCAGATGGCGAACCACGAGCTGCGGCCGCCGGCGAAGCGGGAGTAGCCCGCGACGAACGATGCCGGCGCTCGCGCCTTACCGGGGCGAGTGGTCGCGCACATCGTGGCTGGGCAGGTGCTCCTTGCCATGAAAAAGGCGCGCGTGGCACGGCTCGGGCTTGGTGACGTACATCCAGCCGAACTGCCGGTCCCACAACAGCAGCAAGTTCAGGTCGGCCGGCGCGGGTGGCGGGTCGTCGGGATCGAGATGCGGCACCGG